>NZ_JAFP01000001.1:1195000-1557500 GCF_000526195.1 Hippea sp. KM1 | reverse complement strand
CAAAAGGCTTAAAAGGGCTGGGCTGGATTATTGGGATAATCTTAAGCTAAAGATTCACAACTCTTTGGATGATTTTTTGGATAAATACGGTGATAAGAGATTTTTCCTTGCTTCAACAAAGGCTGAAAAACCGTATTTTGATGTCTGCTTTGAAGAGGGTGATTTCTTGATCTTCGGATCCGAGACCCAGGGTTTACCTGACGATTTTATACAGGCCAATATGGATAATGCTATAAACATTCCTATGACCGACGGTGTGCGTTCGCTGAATTTGGCAGATAGTGTTGCCGTTGTGCTTTATGAGGCTATAAAGCAGGTATGCTTTTAGTAGATAAACATGGCATCGCCGAAGCTGAAGAATCGGTAGTGTTTATTTATTGCTTCTTTGTAGCAGTTTAGTATTCTCTCTCTTTCATAGAAGGCGCTTACAAGCATAAGCAGTGTGGATTTAGGCAGGTGAAAGTTGGTTATCAAGGCATCCACTGCCCTGTATTTATAGCCTGGGTATATAAATATGTCGGTTGAGCTTTTTTGGGCTTTTAGGAATCCTTTTTGGTCTATCGCACTCTCTAACGCCCTTACGACGGTGGTTCCAACGGCTATGATTCTGCCCTTTGAGGATTTAACCCTGTTGAATATCTCTGCGGTTTCTTGACTTATCTGGTATCTTTCTGAGTGCATCTTGTGTTTTTCCACCTCTTTTTCTTTTACAGGTCTAAATGTACCTATACCGACATGGAGCGTTATGTATGCTATCTTTGCCCCTTTGGATTTTATTGAGTCTATAAGCCTTTCTGTAAAATGGAGACCGGCCGTTGGGCTTGCTACCGCCCCTTCCTTTTTTGCAAAGACCGTTTGATAGTATTCAAAATCCCTTTTCTTATTGTAATTGTCATAGTTGCGCTGTATATACGGGGGCAGTGGAACCTCCCCAATCTCCTCAAGCAGTTCGTATACATTTTCATCTGTATCAAACTCGACGATTCGCTTGTCTGAATTTTCTATTTTTATTATGCGGGCTGTTTTTGAATTCTTCAGATAAACGGTTGTGCTCCTTTTTAGTTTTCCCTTGGTTAGGCATAAGAATTTTCCCTTGCCTATCTCTTCAAGCAGAAAGACCTCTATTTTTCCGCCTGTGGGTTTCTGTGCGAATATTCTGGCAGGGATTACCTTGGTGTCATTTAACACAATCAGGTCGTTTTCGTTTATATAGTGAACAATGTCTTTGAAGATCCTGTGCTCAATTGTATGGTTTTTCCTATCACATACCAGGAGCTTGCACTCATCCCTGGGTATGTGCGGTTGTTGTGCTATTAGCTCTTTGGGTAGGTAATAGTCAAAAAGATCCACATCCATAGCGGCGCTATTATAATAGACTCTGTTTGTTAGAACAAGAAAAAATAAAAACCCTCTATTTTTTTGTTGACAAATGCAATTAACTGTATATAATCCCATTTTGCTTGCTGGCGTAGCTCAATCGGTAGAGCAGCTGACTTGTAATCAGCCGGTTGGGGGTTCAAGTCCCTTCGCCAGCTCCATGTGGAGAGGTTCCCGAGCGGTCAAAGGGAGCAGACTGTAAATCTGCCGGCTTACGCCTTCGGAGGTTCGAATCCTCCCCTCTCCACCATTTTAATTTTAAGAGCGGGAATAGCTCAGTTGGCTAGAGCATCAGCCTTCCAAGCTGAGGGTCGCGGGTTCGAGTCCCGTTTCCCGCTCCATTTTTATTTATTTGTGCCCATGTAGCTCAGCCGGTAGAGCACTTCCTTGGTAAGGAAGAGGTCGGCGGTTCGAGCCCGCTCGTGGGCTCCATAAGTTTTTTTAAGGAGGCTCTTATGGCAAAAGAAAAATATGTCCGCTCAAAACCCCATGTTAACATCGGTACCATTGGCCATGTTGACCATGGTAAAACAACACTAACTGCAGCTATCACAAAGGTTCTCTCAGAGAAGGGTAAGGCAGAGTTTAAGGATTACAACGAGATCGACAATGCACCAGAGGAGAGGGAGAGGGGTGTTACAATCAACACCGCTCATGTTGAATACGAAACAGACAAAAGGCACTATGCACATGTTGACTGCCCAGGGCATGCTGACTATATCAAGAACATGATCACCGGTGCTGCCCAGATGGACGGTGCTATACTTGTTGTTTCTGCGGCAGATGGTCCAATGCCACAGACAAGGGAGCACATACTCCTTGCAAGGCAGGTTAATGTTCCATACATCGTTGTATTCTTAAACAAGACAGATATGGTTGACGATCCAGAGCTTATCGACCTTGTTGAGATGGAGGTTAGAGAGCTTCTGTCCAAATACGACTTCCCCGGTGATGATGTTCCAGTAATCAGGGGCTCTGCTCTTAAAGCATTAGAAGGAGACCCAGAGGCAAAGAAGGCAATAGAAGAGCTAATGGATGCAGTTGATGAATACATCCCAACACCACAGAGAGAGGCAGACAAACCGTTCCTGATGCCAATTGAGGACATCTTCTCCATCTCAGGAAGGGGAACTGTTGTCACAGGTAGGGTTGAAAGGGGTGTTCTAAAGCCCGGTGAGGAGATTGAAATAGTAGGCTTCGGTGAGACCAAAAAGACCGTTGCAACATCCCTTGAGATGTTCAGGAAGATCCTGGATGAGGCAATAGCCGGTGACAATGTTGGAGTTCTCCTAAGGGGTATCAAGAAGGAAGAGGTTGAAAGGGGAATGGTTTTGGCCAAACCAGGCTCCATAACACCACACAAGAAATTCAAGGCTCAGGTCTATGTCCTCACCAAGGATGAGGGTGGAAGGCACACTCCATTCTTTGATGGCTATAGACCACAGTTTTACATCAGAACCACAGATGTCACAGGAACAGTCCACCTCCCAGAGGGCACAGAGATGGTTATGCCAGGAGACAATGTAGAGCTAACTGTTGAACTCATTGCACCTGTTGCCTTGGAGAAAGAGACACGCTTCGCCATCAGGGAGGGTGGTAAGACAGTTGGTGCTGGTGTAATAACGGAGATATTGGAGTAAACCGATGCGTGAAATGGTAACGCTTGCCTGTTCGGAGTGCAAAAGAAGGAATTATACCAGCACGAGGGATAAGAAAAAGAACAAAGAGAAGCTTGAGCTAAGGAAGTATTGTCCATTTTGCAGGAAACACACAATACATAGAGAGGTAAAGTAGGCCAGTAGCTCCAATTGGTAGAGCGGCGGTCTCCAAAACCGTTGGTTGGGGGTTCGAGTCCTCCCTGGCCTGCCATTTTTTGTTATGAAGAAGGTATTGGGTTTTTTAGAAGAGGTTAAGATAGAATTCAAAAAGGTCGTCTGGCCTGGCAAAAAAGAGGTTACCTCTGCCACTATTTCCGTGATAATGTTCACGGTAATAGTGGCTTTTATTTTGAGTTTGTTGGATTACTTTCTTTCTGTAGGACTGCAATCACTTTTTAAATAGAAGGTTGTATATAAATGAGCGATTTCAAATGGTATGCTATCCATACGCAGGTGGGTTATGAAGATAAAGTAAGGGTTATGCTTCAGAATAAACTCAAAGAAGAAGGGCTGGAAAGCGAAGTAGAAGAGATATTTGTGCCCTTTGAAGAGGTTATCGAGATAAAGAAGAACAACAAAAAGGAAAAGGTTAAAAAGTGCCTCTATCCGAGCTATGTTTTTGTTAAAGCCAGAATGAGCGATAAGCTGTATAACCTCGTTAAGAGGATGTCGTTTGTTTCCGGTTTTGTGGGGTATAAGAACGAGCCCCTTCCGATGGATGAGAGCGAGATAAGGGAGATTATGCAGCGTGTAGAAAGCTCCAAAGAGGCACCGAGGCTTTCTGTATCCTTCGAACCCGGCGAGCAGGTTAGGGTTTTGGATGGTCCCTTTGCCAATTTTACTGGCACCATAGATGAGGTTGATGTTGATAAGGGGCGATTGAAGATATTGATAAGTATATTCGGGCGCTCCACGCCTGTTGAGCTAAATTACAATCAAGTAGAGAAAGTGGAATAAAGGAGTTTTGCAATGGCTAAGAAAGAGGTAGTGGCCCAGATTAAGCTTCAGATAGAAGCAGGAAAGGCATCACCTGCTCCGCCTGTTGGTCCAGCATTGGGTCAGCACGGTGTAAACATCATGGATTTCGTTAAGAAGTTCAACGATGTGACCAAAGACAGGATCGGCGATATAGTGCCTGTCGTTATAACTGTCTATGCAGACAGATCCTTCGATTTTATAACAAAAACACCTCCAGCGAGTTCTTTGATTAAGAAGGCTTTGGGAATCGAGAAGGGTTCAAGCGATCCTGCAAGGCAGAAGGTGGGTAAGCTAACCAAGCAGCAGCTTGAGGAGATAGCTAAGGTTAAGCTGCCCGATTTGAATACCGATGACATTTATAAGGCCATGAAGATCGTTGCCGGCACGGCAATCAACATGGGTGTTGAAGTAGAGGAATTCTAAGATCTCATTTACCACCAGAGGTGGGAGCTTTAAAGGAGGAGCGATGGCTAAGAGAGGCAAGAAGTATATCGAGGCGTTGAAGAAGTATGACTATCTGAAGGAGTATTCCCTGGATGAGGCTTTGAAAATCCTAAAAGAGATAGCCTATGCCAATTACGATGAGACGGTAGAAGTCCACATGAGGTTGGGTGTTGACCCAAGGCATTCTGATCAGATTGTAAGGGGCTCTGTGACCCTGCCACACGGCACAGGAAAGAGCGTTAAGGTGTTGGTGTTTGCCAAGGGTGAGAAGATAAAAGAGGCTGAAGAGGCTGGTGCCGATTATGTGGGCGGTCAGGAGTACGCCGATAAGATTGCAAAGGAAGGGTGGCTGGAGTTTGACAAGGTTATAGCAACACCCGACATGATGGGCATAGTCGGCCGCTTGGGTAAGATTTTGGGACCGAGGGGTTTGATGCCCAATCCGAAGGTTGGAACCGTTACATTTGATGTTGCCGATGCTGTGAAGAGGGCAAAGGCTGGCGAGATTGAATTTAGGGTTGACAAGACGGCAAACATCCATGCTGGAGTGGGCAAGAAGTCGTTTGATAACGATAAGCTAAAGGATAATATACTGGCCCTGTATGATGCTGTTGTTAAGGCTAAACCTGCAGCAGCAAAGGGAAGGTATATAAAGTCTTTCCATATAGCAACCACACATTCACCCAGCGTGAAGATAAATGTGCAATCACTTCAGTATTAACATAAATCAAGAGGTCAAAGACTGTGGGTAGCTTAAGGGCTTTAAAGGAAGCCTGCAGGAGACCAGTTTTTGGCCCGTCCAGGAAAGGAGGGGGATATTGAAGAAGGAGAGGAAGGTAGAGTTAGCCAAACGGTTAGCTGAACAGCTGCAGGAGGCCAAGATTGTTATAGTGGCAGGCTATAGTGGCCTGACTGTGGCTGAGATGGAAAGCATTAGAAACGATATCAAGAAGGCCGGCTGCACCTTCAATGTTATCAAGAACAACATTGTAAAGAAGGCCATTGAGGGTAGCGATTGGGATGTTATGAAGGAGCAGCTTAGGGGCGCAAACGCCTTCGCCTTGGGTTTTGATGATCCTGCCGTTTTGGCCAAGATCCTTGTTGAGAAGGCCAAGGAGTTTAAGAAGCTCGAGGTTAAGTTTGGCTGCCTGGGTGGTAAGCTTTTGACTGCAGAGGATGTAAAGGCATTAAGCAAGCTGCCACCAAAAGAGGTGCTGTTGGCGCAGGTGCTTGGAACAATGAAGGCACCTATATCTGGATTCGTCAATGTATTGGCGGCAAATATCAGACAGCTTCTGTATGTGCTTAAGGCAATAGAAGAAAAAAAGAAAGAAAATTAAGAGGAGGGTTGATTAGAGATGGCTGAGATTACAAAAGAGGATGTTATTGCATTTATTGAGAATATGACGGTTGTTGAGTTGGCTGAGTTCGTTAAGGAACTTGAGGATAAATTCGGTGTAAGCGCTGCTGCTCCTGTGGCTGCTGTTGCTGCAGCTGCTGCCCCTGCTGCTGGCGGTGAGGCTGCTGCTGAGGAGAAGACTGAGTTTGATGTAGTTCTCAACAAGGCTGGCGATAAGAAGATTCAGGTTATCAAGGTGGTTAGGGAGATCACCGGCCTTGGACTCAAAGAGGCTAAGGCTTTGGTTGATTCTGCTCCTAAGCCCGTTAAGGAGAAGGTCAGCAAGGAAGAAGCAGAGCAGATCAAGGCTAAGCTCGAAGAGGTCGGCGCAGAAGTAGAGATTAAATAATTCTGTTTTGAACGGGATAGAGCGGCAAGGAAAGAGGCGAAAGTCTCTTTCCTTTTTTTTTCTAAAAAATAAACCTTTTCTATTAAAAATAAACGAGGTGCATAATGGCTGAGCCTCTTAAGTTGGAATATAGAATGCGTGTGAATTTCTCAAAGGCCAGGAAGGTCTTGGAGATTCCCGATCTGTTAAGACTTAGCATAAATTCTTATAAGTCTTTTTTAGATAAAAACAGCAAAAAAGAAAAAAATCTGGATAACGCGTTAAAGTCCATTTTTCCTATAGATGATGTCCACGGAAAGCTCAGGCTGGATCTTGTGGATTGGGAGATAACGCCGCCTAAGTTCAGCCCGGATGAGTGCAAGCTTAAGGGTCTATCTTATACGGGCAACCTCATCATAAAGGTTAGGCTAACACAGTGGACCATAGATGAGCAAACCGGAGAGAAGATCGGTGTAGAGGATATTAAGGAGCAGGAGATATATGTAGGCGAGATACCCCTGATTACCGATTCTGGTAGCTTTATTATCAACGGCGTGGAGAGGGTTATCGTAGGGCAGCTTCATCGCTCACCCGGTGTGATATTCAAAAAGACAGGTGAGGTTGGCGGTAAGGGCCTCTATTATGCCCAGATAATACCGGAAAGGGGCAGCTGGATAGAGTTTGAAACAGAAGCCAGGGAGATCTTGTCAGCAAGGATAGACAGGAAGAAGAAGTTTCCTGCAACGATTATACTCCAGGCAATGGGGTTGAGCGAGGTCGAGATACTCAGGGAGTTTTACGATATAATAAGGATCAAGATAGAAAACGGTAGGGTCTTTGCCAGGTTATCTGAATCTGTGATAGGGCTAAAGGTCGATGGTGAAATAGAGGTAGATGGAGAGGTTATTGTAAAGGATGGAAGAAAGCTCACCACAAGACAATTTAGGCTTCTGAAGGAAAAGGGTGTTGAGTATATACCTATAAGCGAGAAGGAACTTTACAATAAGTTCTCTGCAGAGATAGTCGAAATAGACAGCGAAGAGGAAGAGGGCGAGTTAGATGTAATCTTGGGTATAGGCACAAAGATCACAAAAGAGAAATTGGGCTTTTTAAAGAAGTTCGATAAAGAATTCGATGTGCTGTATTCCAAGTTAGATGACTATCTTGTTCTTAATACCGTATTTGCCGCAAGGGAGGTTTTAAGAAAGAGAAAGGTGGCACTGCCCGATGGAATAGCCACCGATGATTTGGCAAGGGTGTTTATACATACACTTTTAAGGCCGGGTGAGCATACATCGATAGAGGATGCCAAGAAGTTCTTTGAGAACCTGTTTTTCAACCCTGAGAGATACGATGTATCCCAGGAGGGAAGGATACGGTTAAATGAGACATTTAATATAGATGTGCCAGAGGATGTTAGGGTTTTGACAAAGGATGACTTTACAGGGCTTATAAGGCACATTGTGTTGCTTGAGAACGATCAGGTTGTGCCCGACGATGTGGACAGCCTATCCAACAGGAAGGTCAATCTTGTGGGTGATCAGCTTTATAGGGAGATCAGAAACGGCCTTCTCAGGATGCAGAGGCTTATAAAGGACAAGATGGTGATGTCTGACACAGAGAATATTATGCCCTATGATGTTATAAACGCAAAGCCCGTGGCGGTGGCCATAAAGGATTTCTTCTCCACAGGGCAGTTGTCTCAATTCCTGGATCAGACGAATATACTCTCTGAGATTTCGCATAAAAGGAGGCTGTCGGCTTTAGGCAGCGGCGGTTTAACAAGGGAGAGGGCCGGTTTTGAGGTAAGGGATGTCCATCCGACACATTACGGTAGGATATGCCCTATCGAGACGCCAGAGGGTGCCAATATCGGTCTTATCTCGTCCCTGGCCGTTTATGCAAGGATAAATGAGTTTGGTTTCATAGAGACACCATACAGGATCGTAAAAGACGGAAGGGTAACAGACGAGGTTGTCTATCTGTCGGCATCAAAGGAGAAAGGGCACATAATAGCCCAGGCTTCGGCTCCATTGAATGAGGATGGAACATTCAAAAACGAGTATGTATCGGCAAGAAAAGACGGTGAGTTTGTTGTCGTCAAACGGGAAGATGTGGATTTAATGGATGTTTCAACAAATCAGATAGTCTCCGTTGCAGCCGGTTTGATTCCGTTTTTGGAGCATGACGATGCCAACAGGGCCCTTATGGGTTCAAACATGCAAAGACAGGCCGTGCCCCTTATAAGGCCTGAGGCTCCGTTGGTAGGCACGGGTCTTGAGCCTGTTGTGGCCAAGTTCTCAAGGTATGCAATTGTTGCAAAGAGGGATGGTAAGGTTGTAAGGATTGATGATAAGATATATGTTTCTTGCAAGACAGAGAGCGGTTATGAATTGGATGTCTATCCCTTGAAGAAGTTTATACGCTCCAATCAAGATACATGTTTCTCGCATACCCCAATAGTGGATGTGGGGGATGAGGTAAAGGCTGGTCAGATCATAGCCGATGGGCCCTCTATGGATAAGGGCGAGTTGGCCTTGGGCAAGAACCTCGTTGTGGCTTTTGTCTCTTGGAGAGGCTATAACTATGAGGACGGCATTACAATCTCCAGGAGGGTTGTTGAGGAGGATTTATATACATCCATACACATAAAAGAGTTTACGCTATATGTAAGGGATACCAAATTTGGCATGGAGGAGATTACAGCAGATATACCCAACGCCTCGAGTGAAACCTTAAGAAACTTGGATAAAAACGGCATAGTTAGGATTGGAGCGTATGTAAAACCCAACGATGTTTTGGTGGGTAAGGTTACACCGAAGGCCGAGACCCACTATTCGCCTGAGGAGAAGCTGTTGCGCTCCATATTCGGGGAGAAGGCCACCAATGTGGCCGATACATCCTTAAGGGTTCCACCGGATACAAGCGGCATCGTTGTGGATGTAAGGATAATGCACAGGAGGGGAGCCAAGGTCAATCCGAGGGAGAAGGAGATAATAGAGCAGGAGAAGGAAAAGATAAATAAGGAGCTAAAGCATAAGCTAAGCCTGCTTGGAAAGCTAAAGCTTGAAAGCATAAAGGATGCCATTGTTGAGAGGGGTATAAAGAGCAGGGATGAGCTTGAGGGGTTAACAGAAAAAGAACTCGTTAGCCTGCTTCCAAAGGACTTTGACATAAAGGCCTTGAATAAACATTACAAGGAGATGGAGAAATCCATCAAGGATTACCATACAAAACTCATCAAGAGCGTTGAGAAGGAAAGCGACTTACCGCCGGGCGTAATCTCGGTGGTCAATGTCTATGTTGCAACAAAGAGGAAGCTCTCCGTAGGCGATAAGATGAGTGGTCGCCACGGAAACAAGGGTGTCGTGTCGAAGATCTTGCCGGTTCAGGATTTACCCTTTTTAGAAGATGGAACACCCGTTGATATAGTCCTAAATCCGCTTGGCGTTCCATCAAGGATGAATATAGGCCAGATCATGGAGACGCACCTTGGATGGCTGTCTAAGGGCTTGGGTAAGAAGATAGACCAGCTGCTCAAGGCCGGAAGAAAGGATATGCTTAAAGACTTCATTAAGAAGATATACAACAACAATAAGGCCTCTGAATTTATAGATGCATTGAGCGATGAGGAGATAGAAAAATACGCCAAGGAGTGGACAAGAGGGGTTCATTTTGCAAACCCTGTTTTTGAGGGGGCAAAGGAGAAGGATTTAGAATACTTAGAAGGGCTTTTGGGCTTTAAGAGACTCAAGAGCGAGGTTTACGACGGTATAACGGGAGAGAAGTTCTTAGAGCCCGTCACCGTAGGTGTTATGTATGTGCTGAAGTTGCACCACCTCGTTGATGATAAGGTCCATGCAAGGAGCGTTGGCCCGTATTCTTTGGTCACCCAGCAGCCGCTTGGAGGAAAGGCCAACTTCGGTGGCCAGAGATTTGGAGAGATGGAGGTTTGGGCCTTAGAGGGATACGGTGCAGCCTATACACTCCATGAGATGTTGACGGTGAAATCCGACGATGTGGACGGCAGAAAGCTGACATATGAGGCAATCGTAAAGGGAAGGCCAATTCCATTGGGCGGCGTTCCTGAGTCGTTCAATGTGTTGGTCAAGGAAATGCAGGCTCTATGTCTGGATGTGGAGCTGCTTAAGGATATAAGAAGGAAATAGGGGGAGCCAGATATGTTTACAGTTTTAAAGGGTAAGCCTAAGTCCTCCAAGGACTTTGATGCCATAAGGATAAAGTTAGCATCCCCTGAGAAGATCAGGGAGTGGAGCTATGGAGAGGTAAAGAAGGCCGAGACGATCAACTACAGGACCTTCAAGCCGGAAAGGGATGGTCTGTTTTGTGCAAAGATCTTTGGACCCATAAAGGATTATGAGTGTTTATGCGGTAAGTATAAAAGGCAGAAGTATGAGGGTATAGTTTGCGAAAAGTGTGGCGTTGAGGTTACCAAATCCAAGGTCAGAAGAGAGAGGATGGGGCATATCGAACTTGCCACACCCGTTGCTCATATATGGTATTTGCGTTCGGTCCCCAGCATAATGGCTTCCCTGCTTGATATAAAGCTTAAGGATTTAGAAAGGGTAATATACTATGAGTCTTACATAGTCATAGAGAGCGAGGTTGAGGAGCTGCCCGTAAAGACCGTATTGAATGAGTCGCAATATAGGATGTATTCTGAGAAATACGGCATCAGGTTTACAGCCGAGATGGGTGCATCGGCCATCCAGAAGCTGCTTAAAAAAACAGATTTGGATGTGCTGATATTCGAATTGAAGGATGAAATAGAATCCACCAAATCCGAAGCAAAGAGAAAGAAGCTTATAAAGAGGATGAGGCTTGCCGAGCAGTTCAAAAGGAGCGGCAATAAGCCTGAGTGGATGATACTGGAGGTTTTACCTGTGCTCCCTCCGGATTTAAGGCCGTTGGTTTCTTTGGAGGGTGGCAGGTTTGCATCCAGCGATCTGAACGATCTTTACAGAAGGGTTATAAACAGGAATAACAGGCTGAAGCGTTTGATTGAGCTTGGGGCGCCCTCGATCATCATAAGGAACGAAAAGAGGATGTTGCAGGAGGCTGTTGATGCACTAATCGATAACGGCAGGAGAAAGCAGGTGGTAAGGGCCTCCAACAACAGGCCTTTAAAGTCGTTAAGTGAGTCTATCAGGGGTAAAGAGGGGCGCTTTAGAAGGAACCTTTTGGGAAAGAGGGTGGACTATTCCGGGCGTTCCGTTATCGTGTCCGGTCCGGATTTGAGGATGGACCAATGCGGTCTGCCCAAGATTATGGCGCTTGAGCTGTTTAAGCCTTTTATCCACCATAAGCTCATTGAGGAGGGTTATGCACAGACGGTAAAAGCTGCCAAGAAGATGGTGGAACGCAAGGATCCAGAGGTGTGGAACATCCTGGAAGAGGTTGTTAAGGAGCATCCTGTATTGCTCAACAGGGCACCAACGCTGCACAGGCTCTCCATTCAGGCATTCCACGCCGTGTTGACCGATGAGAAGGCCATAAGGTTGCACCCGCTTGTATGTCCTGCCTTCAATGCAGATTTTGACGGCGACCAGATGGCCGTGCATGTGCCTTTGAGCACCGAGGCCATCCTGGAGAGCGAAATATTGATGCTTGCCACAGAGAATATAATATCACCAGCCCATGGAAATCCTATAGCTATGCCCAGCCAGGATATGGTTTTGGGAGTCTATTACATGACGAAGGCTAAGGATAACCAGAAGGGTGAGGGTATGGTTTTCTCCTCCCCCGATGAGGTTAGAATAGCCTATGAAAACGGCGTATGCGGTTTAAATGCAAAGATAAAGGTCAGAATAGATTCAGAGATACACGATACAACCGTTGGAAGGGTTCTGTTCTATGAAATTGTGCCAAAATCCGTGCCGTTTAAGAGTGTTAATAAACTGTTTAAGAAGAAGGATTTGAATAAACTAATCTCCTATCTCTATAAACACGAAGATCTGCCTGTGGTTGTTAAGTTCTTGGATGATGTTAAGGATTTGGGATTTGAGATCTCCACAAGGGCCGGTGTTTCTATATCCATAGAAGATATGGTTGTGCCAAAGGAGAAATCCAAGATTATAGCAAAAGCCGAGGAAGAGGTCAGAAAGATTCAGGAGGATTACAGGCAGGGGCTTTTGACGGATAAGGAGAGGTATAACAAATCGGTCGATATATGGAGTTCTGCAACAGACAGGATTGCAGCAGCCATGATGAAGCAGTTGGGTGGTGAATACGGAGAGAGCTTTAACTCCATTTACATAATGGCCGACTCCGGGGCGAGGGGCTCTCAGCAACAGATGAGGCAGCTTGCTGGTGTTAGGGGTTTGATGGCAAAGCCATCAGGAGACATCATAGAGACGCCCATTAAATCCAACTTTAAAGAGGGCTTGACGGTTCTTGAGTATTTTACATCGACCCACGGCGCAAGGAAGGGTCTTGCTGATACAGCCCTGAAAACGGCCAATGCCGGTTATCTGACCAGAAAGCTCGTTGATGTTGCCCAGGATGTTACAATTACTATGGATGACTGCGGCACCACAGAGGGTATAGAGGTATCGGCCATCATGGTAAATGGTGAGGAGATAGAGTCCTTATCCGATAGGATATTGGGAAGGACAGCGGCTGAGGATATTGTTGATCCGTTTACCAATGAGGTGATCGTCAAAGAGGGCGAGGAGATAGATGAGGAGGCCGTTGAAAAGATCAACGAGGCCGGCATAAGGCAGGTTAGGATATTCTCCGTGCTTACCTGTAAGGCCGAAAGGGGAGTTTGTGCTAAGTGTTATGGCAGGGATTTAGCCAGGGGCGGACATGTCAATGTGGGCGAGGCTGTGGGAATTATAGCAGCCCAATCCATAGGTGAGCCTGGAACGCAGCTTACGCTGAGAACATTCCATGTTGGTGGTACTGCATCAAGGTTATCCAAAGAGAATAAGTCTGCCGAGACCAAAAGGGCTGGAATAGTAAAGTTCTTCAACTTCTTCATAGCTCCCAATTCCGATAATGAGATGGTTTTGCTCTCAAGAAGGGATGCGGCTTTGATGATAACAGAGCCGCAGATTGTATCTGTAAATAGCGGAACGGTTGAGATAGATACGGAATCTGACAAGGTTTACAACTATATCAGGATAGGCGATGAGGAGTATAAGCTTAAGAAGGTCGATTTTGTGACTGAAGAGGATATTATCGCCGGTGGTGCAAATGCTATAGGTAAATATATGCTTGCCGTTAAGAATGGCCAGCAGATAGATAGGCTCTCCTTGCTTGTTGTTAGGGTGTTAGAGGTTTTTGATGTGCCTAAGAAAATTCCGTATGCAGCCAAGGTGTTTGTTGAGGATGGTCAGACGATTAAGAGGTTTGTTAAGGCAGAGGAGAGCGGTAAGGTCAAGCTCATTGCGCTTGAGGGCGATAGGTTTGTTGAGATAGATGCACCAGAAGACGGCATCGTCAACAGGCACGGAACGCATGTTGTCATAGTAAGGGACAATGAAGACAAGGTTAGATACTATGTGCCGAAGGGTTCTAAACTCTATGTGAAAAACGGCGACAATATAGAGGCAGGCACACTGATTGTTGGCTATGACGATGAGAAGAAGAGAAGGATATTTGAAAGCGATCCGACACTCTATATAAGCTCAACGACACTGGCAGAATGGGATGCATACTCCGATTATATACTTGCCGGAGCAGATGGTTATGTTAAGTGGCTGGATCTGATACCCCATGTGACGATAAAGGAAGAGGTCGACAAGATCACATCGCTAAAGAGTAATGTTGTGGTTGAGAGTAAGGATCTATCCAAAAGACCCAGGATCGAGATTGTTGATGAGAACGGAAAGGTTAAGAAGTTTGCCAATATAGATGAAAACGCCATGTATTACATGCCGCCCGGTGTTATATTGCAAAAGGAAGATGGCGAGATGGTTAAGGCCGGTGATGTAATCGGTAAGATCCCCAAGGAGCTTGATAAGACAACAGACATAACGGGCGGTTTGCCGAGGGTCTCTGAGTTATTTGAGGCCAAAAGACCCAAGAATGCGGCCATTATTAGTGAGATTAGCGGTGTGGTGTCATACGGCAAGGAGACCAAGGGTAAAAGAAAGGTTATCGTTACATCAACGGTGGGTAAGGGTAAGGTTTCAAAGGAGTATCTGATACCGAGAAACAAGAGGCTGTTGGTCTTCCCTGGTGATAGGGTTGAGATGGGCGAGCCGTTAACAGACGGCTCTATAAACCCGCACGATATATTGGCCATTTTGGGTGAGAGGGAGCTGCAGAAGATGCTGGTTAGTGAGATCCAGCAGGTGTATAAGCTGCAGGGTGTTAGCATAAATGATAAGCACATAGAGATCATAGTCAGGCAGATGTTGTCAAAGGTCGTGATAGAGGATGCTGGTGATAGCGATTTCATAGAGGGCGAGGTTGTAAATAGGTTTATATTCACAAGGAAGAACGAGATACTCATAAGAAGAGGCAAAAGGCCGGCTATAGGTAGGATAGTCTTGTTGGGTATCACTAAGGCTTCCCTGAATACGGATAGCTTTATCTCAGCCGCAAGCTTCCAGGAAACCACCAGGGTGTTGACAGAGGCATCGATAAGTGGACAGGTGGATTATTTAAGGGGCTTGAAAGAGAATGTTATTGTTGGTAGATTGATACCCGTCGGAACGGGTCAGAAGATTTTTGATGATATAGTGTTGGAGCCGGCAGAGAAAGACGAGCAAGAAAATTAAAAAGTCTTGACAAAATGAGCTTTTATTGTTAGTTTAGCCAAGCTAAATTTTAAGGGAGGTAAGAAGTGCCTACGATTAACCAGCTTGTAAGGAAGGGTAGGAAAAAGGTTAAAGCAAAGAAAAAGACTTTGGCCCTTCAGGGATGCCCTCAAAGAAGGGGCGTCTGTACGAGGGTTTATACAACAACACCGAAAAAACCAAACTCCGCTTTGAGGAAGGTTGCAAGGGTTAAGCTGACAAGTGGATATGAGGTTACAGCCTATATTCCCGGTGAGGGACACAATCTGCAGGAGCACTCTATAGTGTTGGTTAGAGGCGGAAGGGTTAAGGACTTGCCTGGTGTTAGGTATCACATCATCAGGGGTGCCTTGGATGCTGCCGGTGTTGAGGGCAGGAAGCAAGGACGCTCCAAATACGGAACAAAGAAGCCCAAGGAGTAAGGAGAGTTAGATGAGAAGGAGAAGAGCTGAAAAAAGGGAGATTCCACCGGATTTAGTATACGGCAGTGTGTTGGTTAGCAAGATCATCAACAAGATAATGTGGGACGGTAAGAAATCCATAGCAAGGAAGATCTTTTATCAGGCTATGGATTTGGTTAAGGAGAAGACCGGCGAGGATCCGATGGAGGTTCTGCAGAAGGCCATAGAGAACATAACACCCAAGATCGAGGTCAGGCCGAGAAGGGTCGGTGGTGCAACATATCAGGTGCCTGTTGAGGTTAGACCTGAGCGCCAGATGAGCCTATCGGTAAGGTGGCTTGTCGATTATGCAAGACAGAGAAGCGAAAAGAGGATGTTCGAGAGGTTAGCCGGTGAGATTATAGATGCTGCCAACAACAGGGGTGGCGCCGTTAAGAAGAGGGAAGATACACACAAGATGGCTGAGGCCAACAGGGCTTTCGCACATTACAGATGGTAAAAGGAGTGATGAAAAGTGGCTCGTAAGTATCAGCTTAGCAAGTTGAGGAATATAGGAATCATAGCCCATATTGACGCAGGAAAGACGACAACGACAGAGAGGATTCTCTACTACACAGGCGTTTCCCATAAGATAGGCGAGGTCCATGAGGGAACGGCGACGATGGATTGGATGGAGCAGGAGAAGGAGAGGGGTATTACCATAACCTCTGCTTCAACAACCTGCTTCTGGCGTGAGCATATGATAAACATCATCGATACACCCGGGCATGTTGACTTCACCGTTGAGGTTGAAAGGGCCTTGAGGGTTCTTGACGGTGCTGTCGGTGTCTTTTGTGCTGTTGGTGGCGTTGAGCCTCAGAGTGAAACGGTCTGGAGGCAGGCAGATAAATACCATGTCCCCAGGATTGCCTTTGTTAACAAGATGGATAGGATAGGCGCAGACTTCTTCAATGTTGTAAACGAAATCGATGAAAAGTTGAACGGCAATCCGCTTGTGATACAGCTGCCCATAGGTGCAGAAAGCAGCTTTGTTGGCGTTGTTGATCTGATTAGAATGAAGGCGATTGTATGGGATTCCGATGTTTTGGGGGCTAAGTTCTCTGTTAAGGATATACCTGATGAATTGGCCGATCAGGCTTTAGAATATAGAAATAAATTGATTGAAAAGCTTGCAGATTTTAACGATGAGATAATGGAGAAGTATTTAGAGGGTGAGGATATAAGCGAAGAAGAGATAGTAAAGGCCATCAGGAAGGCCACAATAGAGACCAAGATCACACCGGTTCTGTGCGGCAGCGCCTTTAAGAATAAGGGCGTTCAGCCGTTATTGGATGCCGTTGTGGATTTTCTGCCCTCCCCTATTGACATCCCTCCGGTTAAGGGTATCGATCCTAAGAGCGGTGAGGAGATAGAGAGAAAGTCTGATGAGAAAGAGCCGTTGAGCTTGTTGGCGTTTAAGATAATGAGCGATCCCTATGTGGGAAGGTTGACATACTTTAGGGTTTACTCAGGCACGCTGAAGGCCGGCTCCTATGCTTACAATTCAACCAAGGGCAAGACCGAAAGGATAGGAAGGCTCCTTAGGATGCACGCCAATAAAAGGGAGGATGTCGATGTCGTCTATGCAGGTGATATAGCAGCAGCTATCGGTCTTAAATATACAACAACAGGAGATACGCTTTGTGATGAGAAGGCTCCTATAGTTTTGGAGTCTATGGAGTTTCCAGAGCCTGTTATATCTGTTGCTGTTGAGCCCAAGACCAAGGCCGATAGGGATAAGCTATCCAACGCCCTACAGAAGCTGGCAGAGGAGGATCCGACATTCAGGATAAGGTATGATGAGGAGACCAATCAGACGATTATATCGGGAATGGGTGAGCTTCACCTTGAGATAATTGTTGACAGGCTGAAGAGGGAGTTTAAGGTTGGCGTCAATGTAGGTAAGCCACAGGTTGCTTACAAGGAGAGCATTAAGGGTAAAGTCAAGCAAGAGGGTAAGTTTGTCCGCCAGACGGGTGGCCATGGTCAGTATGGTCATGTGTGGATAGAGATAGAGCCGCTTGAGAGGGGCAAGGGCTTTGAGTTCGTTGACAAGATAGTTGGCGGTGTCATACCCAAGGAGTTCATACCAGCCGTTGAGGCTGGAATTAAAGAGGCGGCAGAAAGCGGTGTATTGGCCGGATACCCGATGGTTGACTTTAGGGTTACACTGTTTGATGGCTCTTACCATGAGGTTGACTCCTCCGATATGGCGTTTAAGATTGCAGCGAGCATGGCTTTCAAGGAAGGAGCCAAGAAGGCCAAGCCGTATCTGCTTGAGCCGGTGATGGATGTGGAGGTGACAACACCTGAGCAGTATCTGGGCGATGTTATGGGGGATATAAACTCCCGCAGGGGTAAGATTAGAGAAATGGGTGAGAAGGGTAATCTAAAGATAATCAAGGCATACATACCTCTTGGTGAGATGTTTGGATATGCCACGGTTTTGAGGTCTATAACTCAGGGCAGGGGCACATACACCATGCAGTTCTCGCACTATGAAGAGGTGCCAAAGAACATAGCAGAGAAGATAATAAAGAAAGAAGCTTAAGGAGGCTCTTATGGCAAAAGAAAAATATGTCCGCTCAAAACCCCATGTTAACATCGGTACCATTGGCCATGTTGACCATGGTAAAACAACACTAACTGCAGCTATCACAAAGGTTCTCTCAGAGAAGGGTAAGGCAGAGTTTAAGGATTACAACGAGATCGACAATGCACCAGAGGAGAGGGAGAGGGGTGTTACAATCAACACCGCTCATGTTGAATACGAAACAGACAAAAGGCACTATGCACATGTTGACTGCCCAGGGCATGCTGACTATATCAAGAACATGATCACCGGTGCTGCCCAGATGGACGGTGCTATACTTGTTGTTTCTGCGGCAGATGGTCCAATGCCACAGACAAGGGAGCACATACTCCTTGCAAGGCAGGTTAATGTTCCATACATCGTTGTATTCTTAAACAAGACAGATATGGTTGACGATCCAGAGCTTATCGACCTTGTTGAGATGGAGGTTAGAGAGCTTCTGTCCAAATACGACTTCCCCGGTGATGATGTTCCAGTAATCAGGGGCTCTGCTCTTAAAGCATTAGAAGGAGACCCAGAGGCAAAGAAGGCAATAGAAGAGCTAATGGATGCAGTTGATGAATACATCCCAACACCACAGAGAGAGGCAGACAAACCGTTCCTGATGCCAATTGAGGACATCTTCTCCATCTCAGGAAGGGGAACTGTTGTCACAGGTAGGGTTGAAAGGGGTGTTCTAAAGCCCGGTGAGGAGATTGAAATAGTAGGCTTCGGTGAGACCAAAAAGACCGTTGCAACATCCCTTGAGATGTTCAGGAAGATCCTGGATGAGGCAATAGCCGGTGACAATGTTGGAGTTCTCCTAAGGGGTATCAAGAAGGAAGAGGTTGAAAGGGGAATGGTTTTGGCCAAACCAGGCTCCATAACACCACACAAGAAATTCAAGGCTCAGGTCTATGTCCTCACCAAGGATGAGGGTGGAAGGCACACTCCATTCTTTGATGGCTATAGACCACAGTTTTACATCAGAACCACAGATGTCACAGGAACAGTCCACCTCCCAGAGGGCACAGAGATGGTTATGCCAGGAGACAATGTAGAGCTAACTGTTGAACTCATTGCACCTGTTGCCTTGGAGAAAGAGACACGCTTCGCCATCAGGGAGGGTGGTAAGACAGTTGGTGCTGGTGTAATAACGGAGATATTGGAGTAAGAGGGTGGTAGCTATGGAGCAGCAGAAGATAAGGCTGAAACTGAAGTCCTTTGAAAGCGAGCTGTTGGACGGTTCGGTAAAAGACATCATAGAGATTGCCAGAAAAACGGGAGCAAAGGTTAAAGGGCCTATACCTTTGCCCACAAAGATATCGAGGTTCACCGTATTGAGATCGCCCCATGTTAACAAGAAATCAAGGGAACAATTTGAGATTAGGGTTCACAAGAGGCTTCTGGATATAGTTCAGGCAAGCCAGCAGACGGTTGATGCCTTGATGAAGGTAAACTTACCTGCAGGTGTGGATATAGAGATAAAACTTCAATAGACATTAGAAAATGGAAATAAGAACCCGCCTTCGGGTGGGTTCCTCTGTTTCTTTTAATAAATTTATTGTGGGAGTGAGATAGATGTTAGGATTAATTGCCAGAAAGTTGGGGATGACGCAGCTTTATGTTGATGGTAAGGCCATTCCGGTAACTGTTTTGGAGGCAGAAGAAGGCGTTATTACCGACATTAAGACAAAGGAGAAAGACGGTTATAACGCTATTCAGGTGGGTTTCATTGACACAAAGGAGAAGAGACTGACCAAGCCGCTTCTGGGTATCTTTAAAAAGCTTGGTGTTCCCCCGAAGAAGATGCTCAAGGAGTTCAGGGTTGATGATGTTAACTCGTTTGAGGTTAAGGGGGAGATAAAGGTTGACATCTTTGAGAAGGGCGAGATCGTGGATGTTGTGGGTTATACCAAGGGAAGAGGCTTTTCGGGTGTAATGAGAAGGCACAACTTTGCAGGCGGTCCAGATAGCCACGGTTCCATGTTCAACAGAAGGCCCGGTTCAATAGGTAATTGTGAGTTTCCTGGTAGAGTGGTTAAGGGCAGAAAGATGCCGGGACATTACGGCAACGAGAGGGTTACCATTAAGAACTTGGAAGTGGTTTATGTGGATCCTGAGAAGAAACTCATAGCTATAAAGGGCGCAGTTCCTGGTTCTAAAGGCAGCTATGTTAATATTATTAAAAAGGGGAACTAAAAGATGAAAGTGAAGGTTGTGGATAGAAAGAATCAGGCCGTTGGCGAGGTTGAGATAAACATACAGCCAAGGGGTGTTAAGAACAAGGGTGTTCTGTTCAATAGGGTTGTTAGGGCTATGTTGATGAACGCCAGACAGGGAACGGTAAGCACCAAGACCAGGGGTGAGGTATCAGGTGGCGGCAAGAAACCCTGGAGGCAGAAAGGCACAGGCAGGGCAAGGGCCGGATCGATAAGGTCTCCGTTGTGGGTTGGCGGTGGTGTAATCTTTGGTCCCAAACCCAGGGATTACGATTTGAAGATGAACAAAAAGGAGAAAAGAACGGCCTTTATTGAGGCTTTAGCTCAGAGGATTCAGGATGGCCAACTAATAGTGATAGATGAGTTGAACTTTGAGAAACCAAAGACCAAGGACGCCTATGAGATTGTAAAGAACCTTAACTTGCAGAAGGCGTTGTTTGTTTTAGATAAGGGCATGGATAACGCTTATCTCTCTTTGAGAAACATAAGCGGTATAGAGGTTAGGAATATCGATACACTTAACACATACGATGTATTGAGGTTTCAGAACATAGTAATACCCAAAACCGTTGTTGAGAAATTAAACGGGAGAATCGCCAATGGATAAGTGGAGTATTTTGAAGGAGAGGGTAATCTCTGAGAAGGCATTTATTGCCCAGGAAGAGAACAAGTATGTATTTGTTGTGGATAAGAAGGCCAACAAGACAGAGGTGAAAAAGGCCGTTGAGGAACTGTTTGGTGTAGAGGTTGAAAAGGTCAATATAATTAATGTTAAGGGCAAAACAAAGGTATTTAGAGGTATAAAGGGCAAGAGGCCTTCATATAAGAAGGCTATTGTTACACTCAAAGAAGGTCAAACTTTGAAGGAACTTTAAGAAAGAGGTTAAGCCATGGGTATCAAGGTTTACAAGCCTGTAACGAACGGATTGAGATTTGCAAGCGTTTCCGATTTTAGTGAGATAACCAAAAAGAAGCCCGAAAAGTCTCTAATTAAGGTATTGAAATACCATGCCGGAAGGGATAATTCTGGTCATGTTAGCGTAAGAGGCAGAGGCGGCAGGGTAAAGAGATACTATAGAATAATAGATTTCAAAAGGGATAAAAGGGGCATACCGGGCGTTGTTAAGGCTATAGAGTACGATCCAAACAGGAGCGCAAGGATAGCACTTGTTGCCTATAGGGACGGTGAGAAGAGGTATATTATCGCACCGTTGGGTTTGAAGGTTGGTGATGTGATTGAAGCGGGTGAGAATGCAGAGATTAAGGTGGGTAATGCCTTACCCATTAAGAATATACCGGTGGGCACCATCGTTCACAATATCGAGCTTAAGCCGAAGGGCGGTGCGCAGCTTGCAAGGAGCGCCGGAGCTATGGCCCAGATAATGGCCAAAGAGGGTAAATATGCCCACATAAGACTTCCAAGCGGCGAGATGAGACTGGTTCATGTGGAGTGCTATGCAACGATAGGCCAGGTTGGTAATACCGACCATTCCAATATCAACTGGGGTAAGGCAGGAAGGATGAGACATAGAGGCTTTAGGCCTCAGGTCAGGGGTGTTGCCATGAACCCAATCGACCACCCACACGGTGGCGGTGAGGGTAAGACAGGAACAGGTGGAACACCGGTTACACCGTGGGGTGTGCCAACCAAGGGTTATAAGACGCGCCACAACAAGAGAACGGATAAATTTATCGTTACCAGAAGAAAGAAGAAATAGGAGGCTTAATTTATGCCAAGGAGTTTGAAGAAAGGGCCTTTCGTCGACGAGAAGCTGCTTAAGAAGGTCGAGAAGATGAGACAATCCGGCAAAAAGACCATGATAAAGACATGGTCAAGAAGAAGCACAATAATACCTGAGTTTGTTGGCTTTACATTTGCCGTTCATAACGGCAAGAAGTTCGTGCCGGTGTATGTAACTGAGAATATGGTTGGATATAAGCTTGGAGAGTTTGTTCCAACAAGAACCTTCAAAGGCCACAAGGGTGTGGTTCAAAAGAAAATAGGTAAATAAGGGTTGGTGAGTTATGGAGGCAAGAGCATTTTTGAGGAGTGCGAAGATTTCACCTATAAAGGTAAGGGAAGTAATAGGTCTGGTTAAGGGTAAAAGCGTTGATGAGGCCTTGGTTTTGCTTAAATACTCCAACAGAAAAGCGGCTTTTATCCTAAAAAAGCTCCTTGAGTCGGCCGTTGCAAACGCCCTTGAGCAGGGTATGGATGTGGATAGCTTTAAGGTAAAGAATATCACGGCTGATGACGGTATCAGGATGAAAAGATACAGAGCCAGGGCTATGGGCAGGGCAGGAAGAATTATAAAAAGAACGAGCAATATAACAGTTATTATTGGCAAGTAGGAGGTGGGTTTTGGGTCAGAAGGTAAACCCGATTGGTTTAAGGTTAGGCATAACCAAGACTTGGACATCGAGATGGTATGCTGAAAGAGGGGATTTTAAGAACTATTTTTTGGAAGACCAGAAGATAAAGAAGGCCATAAAATCGAAGATCTATTATGCTGGCATATCCAAGATTGAGATTGAAAGAAAAAGGGATAAAATGACGATTAACATATATGCAGCTATGCCCGGTATCATCATAGGAAGGAAGGGCGCAGAGGTTGAAAAGCTCAAGGAGTATGTAAAAACCCTAACAAACTCCAATGTCACGATTAATGTCAGGGATGTATCGGTGCCAGAGAAGGATGCTCAGCTCATAGCCGAAAACATAGCCCTGCAGATTGAAAAGAGGATGCCATACAGAAGGGTTATGAAAAGGGCAGCTTACTTGGCCTTGAAAAAAGGGGCCAAGGGTATTAAAATCCAGATTTCCGGTAAGCTTGGCGGTGCTGAGATGGCCCGAACCGAGTGGATTAAGGAGGGAAGGGTTCCGCTGAGCACATTGAGGGCAGATATTGATTACGGTTTTGCCGAGAGTTTAACCCAGGCGGGCGTTATAGGCATCAAGGTTTGGGTGTTTAACGGAATGGTATCTCCAAAATAAGGAAAGGGTGGTAAAAAGCCATGTTAATGCCAAAGAGGACGAAATACAGAAAATATCAGAGGAACAGGAACGGGGTAAGAGGAACAGCCAAAAGAGGCACACAGCTTGCCTTTGGTGATTACGGCTTAAAGGCTGTTGGCAGGGGAGAGATAACCAACAGGCAGATTGAGGCGGCAAGGATAGCTATCAACAGGGTCTTGAAGCATCAGGGCAAGATATGGATAAGGGTGTTTCCCGATTTTCCCCTTACCAAAAAACCCGCCGAGACGAGGATGGGTAAGGGTAAGGGTTCTGTTGAGAAGTGGGTTGCCATTGTTAAGCCCGGCAGGATCCTCTATGAGGTAGGCGGTGTTAGTGAGGAGCTTGCAAGGAAGGCTTTTCAATTGGCAGCCAGCAAGTTTAATATCGAAATGAAATTTGTCAAACGGAGTGAATGGGTATGAAGGCAGCAGAGCTAAGAAAGATGAGTATAAAGGAGCTTGAGGCCGAGGAGAGGAAGCTAAGGGAGGAGATATTCAAACTCAACATGAGGAAGGGCCTTGAGCAGATGGATAATCCTCACAAGATAAGGAACCTCCGCAAGGATTTGGCAAGGGTTCTCACCGTAAAGAACGAGAAACTCAAGAAGGGTGAAGAGTCATGAGTAAATTAGTTAAGGAAGGTATCGTTGTAAGCGATAAGATGGATAAGACCATCGTGGTCGAGGTTGAGACCTTGGTTGAGCATCCTAAATTCCACAAATATATAAAGAGAAGAAAGAAGTTTAAGGTTCACGACGAGAAGAATGAGGCCAGGAAGGGAGATAGGGTTAGGTTTATAGAGTGCAGGCCTATTTCTAAGGATAAGCACTTCAGGCTGGTTGAGATCACCGAGAAATATGTAGGATTGGGAGATGAGCAATGATACAACCATACAGTATATTGAAGGTGGCAGATAACTCTGGCGCAAAGAAGATCATGTGTATAAAGGTGCTCGGTGGAACAAGGAGAAGGTATGCCAGGGTTGGTGATATAATTGTGGCCTCCGTTAAAGAGGCTGACCCGAACGGCAAGGTTAAAAAGGGTGATGTGGTTAAGGCTGTGGTTGTTAGAACCAAGAAGGAGTTTAGAAGGCCCGATGGCACCTATGTTAAGTTTGACGAGAACGCAGCCGTTTTAATCAACAATCAGAAGGAGCCTATAGGCACAAGGATATTCGGACCTGTTGTTAGGGAGTTGAGGGCTAAGGAATTCATGAAAATCATATCGCTTGCTCCAGAGGTGCTGTAATGAAGAGGATCAGAACAAAATTGAAGAAAAACGATAAGGTTAGGGTTATAGCGGGTAAGGATAAAGGTAAAGAGGGAAATATCATATCCTTTGTCCCTGAGAAGAACCGTGTTATCGTTGAGGGTGTTAATATAATAAAGAAGCATGTAAAGGCATCTGAGACCACAAAGGGGGGCATTATAGAAAAAGAGGCTCCCATTCATATATCCAATGTGATGCTTGTTTGTCCTCATTGCAACAAGCCAACCAGGATTGGTATAAAGTTCTTAGAGAGCGGCGAGAAGGTCAGGTATTGTAAAAAATGCGGTGAGACAATCTAAGGAGGAGAAGTTTAATGACTGAGAAGTATGTGCCAAGGCTCAAGACCATCTACAAGGAAGAGATAATCCCTCGCCTGATGAAGGAGTTTTCATATAAAAATGTTATGCAGGTGCCCAAGATAGAAAAGATCGTGCTCAATGTGGGTTTGGCAGAAGGAATGCACGATGTTAAGCTGCTTGAGTCGGTGCTGGATGAGCTTGCAACAATCACCGGCCAGAGGGGGGTAATTACCAGGGCAAGGAAGTCCATAGCAAACTTTAAGCTCAGAAAGGGTATGCCTATAGGCTGCAAGGTAACGCTGCGTGGTGATAGGGCCTATGAGTTCCTTGATAGGTTTATATCCTTTGCCATCCCCAGGATCAGGGACTTCAGGGGCGTTCCGCTGAGGGGTTTTGACGGCAGGGGTAATTACACGCTGGGTATAACCGAGCAGTTGATCTTCCCTGAGATCAACTATGATAAGATTGCAAAGATTCACGGCTTGAGTGTAACAATTGTTACAACAGCAGAAACCGATAAAGAGGCCAAGGCCTTGCTTGAGGCCTTCGGTATGCCATTTAGAAAAACAAACTGATTGAAGAGGAGAAGTTATGGCAAGAAAGGCTATGATAGAAAAGTCCAAGAGACCTCCTAAGTTTAAGGTTAGGGCTCACAACAGGTGCCAGATCTGCGGCAGGCCAAGGGGTTATATCAGGAAGTTTGGCATCTGCAGGATCTGCTTTAGAACATTGGCTGGTAAAGGTGAAATTCCAGGCGTAAAAAAGGCGAGTTGGTAGGTGGCGTATGAGTAAGAAGGTAGCAGATTGCTTGTCGAAGATAAAGAACGGCTTAAAGGCCAAACACGATTATGTCGATGTTTCAAGCAACAATTTAGTTGAGAATGTATGCAGGATATTGAAGGAAGAAGGGTATATTAAGGATTACAAGAAGTTGGAGGATGTGGGCAACAGGAATGTTGTTAGGGTGTTTTTGAAGTATGTAGATGATAACAAGAGAAAGCCCGCAATCATGTTAATGAAGATGGTTAGCAAGCCCTCAAGGAGGGTGTATATATCATCGGATGAGATAAAACCCGTAATGAACGGGTTGGGTATTGGTATAATATCCACCTCTAAAGGCGTTATGACAACAAAAGAGGCCAAGAAATTGGGGGTGGGTGGTGAATACATCTGTGAGGTATTTTAATTAGGAGGTTGCAATGTCAAGGATAGGAAGGATGCCTATCCCCATTCCTGCAGGGGTAGAGGTAAGCATTGGTGAAGATGAGGTTAAGGTAAAAGGCCCGAAGGGTCAGTTGAGTCAGTCCTTTAATCCTCAGTATGTTTCTGTGGAAAAAGACGATAAGTATGTTTATATAAAATCCACAAATAATTCTAAAAACGCAAAGGCTATGCACGGTTTGTATAGAAGCCTTATAAACAACGCTGTTGTAGGTGTATCCCAGGGCTTTACGAAGGTTTTGCAGATAGAGGGAGTGGGATATAAGGCTGCGGTTTCGGGCAAGAAACTGACGCTCACGGTGGGATTTTCTCACGATGTCATATACAACATACCAGACGGTGTAAATGTGGAAGTGGATAAAAAGGGTGTCGAGATTACGGTCTCTGGCATTGATAAGCAACTTGTTGGTTTGGTTGCAAGCCAGATCAGGGCCATTAAGCCACCAGAGCCTTACAAGGGTAAGGGTATTAGATACAAGGGCGAGTATGTCAGAAGAAAAATGGGCAAGGCTGCAAGCAAATAATGGGGGTTAATGTATGTCGACAATAGATAGAAAAAAGGAAAGACAAAAAAGAAAACTGAGAATTAAATATAAAATCAGGGGCACGGCTGAAAGGCCGAGGTTGTGTGTGTATAAAAGCCTAAAACACATATACGCTCAGATTATCGATGATGAAAGCGGCAGAACCATCGTGTCTGCCTCGACGCTGGATCTCGATCTGAGGGATAAGGTTAAGGGAAGCAATATATCATCGGCCAAGGTTGTCGGAGAGGCTATAGCAAAGAAGGCCTTAGAGAAAGGCATCGAGAGGGTAGTTTTTGACAGGAACGGTTATATCTATCATGGAAAAGTTAAGGCTCTTGCCGATAGTGCAAGGGCAGCAGGACTTAAATTTTAGGAGTGGGGCGTATGGTTCAGATGGAAAAGGAATTTGAAGAGCAGGTTATAACGATAAAGAGGGTTACGAAGGTTGTAAAGGGCGGAAGGAGATTCAGGTTTGCAGCGTTGGTGGCCGTTGGTGATAAAAACGGCAGGGTTGGCCTGGGCCTGGGTAAATCCCACGAGGTGCCTGAGGCCATAAAGAAGGCCATAGAGAAGGCAAAGAAGAATCTCATTAAGGTTCCCATAACCGAGGATGGAACCATACCTCATCAGCTGGAGGTTAAAGAGGGCGCTGGCAGGGTTTTAATTAAGCCTGCAAGACCCGGTACGGGAATTATTGCAGGCAATACAGCCAGGGCAATCCTGGAGGTATGCGGAATCAGGAACATAGTGACCAAATCCATTGGTTCAAACAATGTCCACAATCTATCGAGGGCGTTGATAAAGGCATTGAGCCTGTTGAGGGATAAGGAAGAGATTGAAAGAATCAGGCAGTCTAAGTGAGGTGGAGTATGGGAGACTTAAAGATAACGCTTACTAAGAGTTTGATAGGGCAGAAGCCATCCATAAGGAAGACGGCCATTGCCTTGGGCTTGAAGAGGCCTAATAAGTCTGTTATAAGGAAGGATACACCCTATATAAGGGGTATGATTAGAAAGGTATCCTTTATGGTTAAGGTAGAAGAACTTTAGAAGGGGTGAAAACAATGGAGCTTTACGAATTACCACGCATTGTAAAGGATAGAAAAAGGGTCGGTAGAGGAGACTCAAGCGGCTGGGGAACGACAGCCGGTAAGGGAAATAAAGGCGAGAAGGCACGCTCTGGTGGAGCAAAGGCAGCATATTTTGAGGGTGGTCAGACACCTCTGTATAGAAGACTCCCCAAGAGGGGCTTCAAGAACCCCTTTAGGGTGGAGTATGAGGTGGTGAATGTCGACAGGCTTGAGGCTGTCTGCAACGATGGTGATGTGGTCGATATAAACTATATGGTTCAAAAGGGCCTAATAAAGGGCTCCAAACCGGTTAAGATTTTGGGCAACGGTGAATTGAATAAGAAATTGACCGTAATTGCGGATGCATTTTCCAACTCCGCAAAAGAGAAGATAGAAAAAGCCGGTGGTAGTATAGAGGTATTACAGTGAGGGAGGATTATTCTAATATCTTCAATGTGCCCGAGCTGAATAGGAGGCTGTTTTTTACCCTGTTGATGTTCGTTGTCTTCAGGATAGCGGCCCATGTGCCAACACCGGGCGTTAACCCCCATGTGTTGGCGGCTATCTTTGAGCAGGCTCGAGGCACAGCACTGGGTCTGTTTAACCTGTTTTCCGGTGGAGCTATCAAGAACTTCAGTATAATCTCTCTGGGTATAATGCCATACATATCTGCAGCTATCATAATGGAGCTGCTTACCGCTGTCAGCCCGGAATTGGCCGCCTTAAAGAAGGAGGGTGAGGCTGGCAGGAGGAAGATAACGGAATACACCCGCTATGGCACGGTTGTTATATCGTTCCTGCAGGGTATAGGTATTGCCGTGGGTTTGCAGTCCATGCACGGCCCTGGCGGAGCAAGCGTTGTTATATGGCACGGTCTGCCCTTTGTGCTGTTTACAGCCATGACCATGATGGCAGGCAGCGTGTTTTTGATGTTTGTGGGTGAGCAGATAACAGAGAGGGGTATCGGTAATGGAATATCCCTGATAATCTTTGCCGGTATCGTTGCGAGGTTGCCTGCAGCGTTGGGCAATATGTTTAGGCTTGTCAGCGCCGGTGAGATGAGCATCTTGTCGCTGCTTGTTATATTCGCCGTTGCCGTTGGCGTGGTGGCATTTGTTGTCTTTGTGGAGCTTGCCCAGAGAAGGATACCGGTGCAATACCCAAGAAGAATGGTGGGAAAGAGGCTGTATGGCGGCCAGACCAGCTATATACCCTTAAAAATCAATGTTTCTGGTGTTATTCCGCCGATCTTTGCATCATCTATTCTCTTGTTCCCTGCCACCATTTCGAAGATAGTCAATGTTTCCTGGCTTAAGTCTATTTCAGACTATATAATGCCGGGCGGTTTGATATACAGCGTTGTCTATATTGCATTGATCTTCTTCTTTGCCTATTTTTACACAGCAATAGTGTTTAATCCAAAGGATATAGCTGATAATCTGAAGAAGAATAACGGTTTTATACCCGGTATAAGACCCGGTAAATACACAGCCCAATACTTGGATTGGGTATTGGACAGGCTGACATTTGGCGGTGCAATATACCTATCCTTTGTCTGTGTGTTGCCGTGGATATTGATAAGGAAGTTTAATGTGCCTTTCTATTTCGGCGGCACGGCGTTGCTGATTGTTGTTCAGGTTGCCTTGGATACGATAATGCAGATTCAGGCGCACCTCTACATGCGCAACTATGAAGGATTCTTGAAAAACCGAAGAACGAGATAGTGAGGGGGAGAGAGGATGATTTTGATTTTGCTTGGCGCACCCGGTGTGGGTAAGGGAACCCAGGGTGTTTTGATTAGCAAGGAATACGGGATTCCACAGATCTCGACAGGCGATATCTTAAGAAAAGAGGTAAAGGAAGAGACGGAGCTGGGAAAGAAGGCCAAGGTATATATGGATAAGGGCGAGCTTGTTCCTGATGATGTTATAATAGGCATGATGGAGAACAGGATAAAGGAAGACGATTGCAAGAACGGATTTATCCTGGATGGTTTCCCCAGAACGGTTGCACAGGCTGAGGCCTTCGATGAGATGTTAAAGAAGAACAACCTTCAACTGGATAGGGTGTTGTTAATCGATGTGCCCGAAGAGGAGATAATAGACAGGCTTACAGGCAGAAGGGTTTGTCCCAGCTGTGGGGCGGTTTATCACATAAAGAACAATCCACCGAAGAAGGATAATATTTGCGATCAGTGTGGCAGCAAGCTTATTCAAAGGGATGATGATACAGAAGAGGTTGTCAAAAACAGGTTGGAGGTTTACAAGAAATCAACCATGCCGCTTGTTGAGTATTACACAAAGACGGGAAAGCTCGTTAAGATCAACGGTGTTGGAACCATAGATGAGATATTTGGAAGAATAAAAGAAGTTTTGGGATGATTGTTCTAAAGAGTAAACAAGAAATAGAAAAGATGCGAACGGTCAATCGGATGGTTGGCGAGATACTTAATATCTTGAAAAATGAGGTAAAACCTGGTATAACCACCGAGTATTTGAATAGGCGGGCTGAAGAGGAGGCCAAGAAAAGGCACGCTAAGTGCGCCTTTAAGGGTTATGGTGGTTTTCCCAAATCCTTGTGCACATCCATTAACGATGAGGTTGTGCACGGCATACCATCCAAAAAGAGGGTTTTGAAGGAAGGTGATATAATCAGCTTGGATTTTGGCCTTATCTATGAGGGATGGTATGGTGATTCAGCAATTACCGTGGCTGTTGGTAAGATAGATGAGAAGAAACAAAAGCTTATGGATGTTACCCGCAAAGCACTGTATGAGGGTATAGCCCAGGCAAAGGCGGGTAATTTTCTCTATGACATTTCCGGTGCTATTCAGAGTTATGTTGAGGGTTTTGGTTTTAGTGTTGTAAGGGATTATGTGGGACATGGCATTGGTAGAAAGCTTCATGAGGAGCCGCAGGTTCCCAATTATGTCCCTTCTAAATTCGACAGGGGTCCCATGCTGAGGGTTGGCATGACTATCGCTATAGAGCCGATGGTTAATGCAGGCACCTGGAGGGTTAAGGTCTTGAAGGATAAGTGGACGGTTGTTACAGCCGACGGTGAGCCTTCAGCGCATTTCGAACACACCATTGCTATCACAGACGAAGGACCCGTAATCTTGAGTGAGGTGAGCTGATTTATGGCTAAAGAGAAGAGTATCTCGGTTGATGGTGAGGTGATAGAGGCTCTGCCCAATGCTATGTTCAGGGTTAAGTTGTCAAACGGCCATGTTGTTTTGGCGCATGTGGCGGGCAAGATGAGGATGCATTTTATTAAAATTTTGCCCGGCGATAAGGTAAAGGTTGAGTTATCCCCCTATAGCATTGAGAGGGGAAGGATAGTTTACAGATACAAGTGATGGAGGTTTCAGATGAAGGTTAGGCCATCCGTGAAGAAGATCTGCCCTAAGTGCAAGATCATCAGAAGAAAAGGCGTTGTAAGGGTTGTTTGCGAAAACCCTAAACATAAACAAAGACAAGGTTAATGGAGGGATAAGTGGCTCGTATTGCAGGTGTTGAATTACCGAGGAACAAGAAGATATTTATAGCTCTTACCTATATTTACGGTATAGGTAGGACCCGTTCTATGGAAATCTTGCAGAAGGCCAATGTGGATCCAGACAAGAGGACCCACGAGTTGACCCCTGAGGAAATTCAAAGGATAAGGAGTATCGTTGCCGATTACAAGGTCGAGGGAGAGCTGAGAAAAGAAGTGGCAATGAACATCAAGGCCTTGATGGATTTGGGTAATTACAGGGGTTTAAGGCACAGAAGGGGATTGCCCGTTAGAGGGCAGAGGACCAGAACGAACGCAAGAACCAGAAAAGGCAAGAAAAAAACGGTAGGAAGAAAGTAAAGGAGATGGGGATATATGGCTAAAGCAGTCAAGAGGAAGAAGAAGGTTAAGAGGAATGTTGTCAGTGGCATAGCCCATATTCAGGCCACATTTAACAATACCATCGTGACGATTACTGATCCTGATGGTAATGTGCTCTGCTGGTCCTCAGCTGGCGATAGTGGTTTTAAAGGCACCAGGAAGGGAACGCCGTTTGCAGCCCAGTTAGCTGCTGAGAATGCAGCCAAGAAGGCTATGGCTATGGGCATGAAGGAGATAGATGTTAGGGTTAAAGGCCCAGGACCGGGCAGGGAGACTGCTATTAGGTCTCTTCAGTCTGCCGGTTTGAGGGTTAAGTCCATCAGGGATGTTACACCTATTCCACATAACGGTTGCAGACCACCAAAAAGAAGAAGGGTATAAGGAGAGTGTAAGGTATGGCTGTATATACAGGACCTGCTTGTAGGAGATGTAGGGCTTTAGGTGTAAAGCTGTTTCTTAAGGGCGATAGGTGCTTTACCGACAAATGCGCCTTTGAAAGAAGGCCGTATCCTCCAGGTAAAAGCAGAAATGCAAGGAGAAAGATGTCGTCGTATGCGCTCCATTTGGCCGAGAAGCAGAAGGCCAAGGCCGTTTACGGTGTTTTGGAGAGGCAGTTTAGAAGGTATTTTGAGGAGGCCAAAAGGCAGAGGGGCGAGACCGGTGCAAACCTCGTTGTTTTGCTCGAAAGAAGGCTTGACAATGTGGTCTATAGGGCCGGCATGGCCTCATCGAGGAGGGAGGCAAGAAGGCTTGTTTCCCATGGCCATATAAGGGTTAACGGCAAGAAGGTTGATATTCCGTCCTATTTGGTTAAGAAAGGCGATGTGATAAGCGTATCCGATAAGATGAAGGCCAAGGAAGAGTTCAAGAGGAGGTTTGAGGAGAATTCAAGGAGGATGTCTGCATCGTGGATCAATGTTGACTTGGATAATGTCAGTGCAACATTTGTGGATCTGCCTACAAGGGATGATGTACAACCTCCGTTCAATGAAAACGCCATAGTTGAGTTGTACTCCAAATAAAAAATAACGAAGGGAAGCTAAGATGATGGGCGTTTTTGATTACTTGAAATTACCTACAGAGGTCAATGTTGAAGAGCATACACCCACTTACGGCAGGTTTAGCTTGGAGCCTTTGAATGAAGGTTATGCTATAACCATAGGCAATGCCTTAAGAAGGGTATTGCTTTCATCCATTGTGGGTATAGCTGTTGTTGGCGTTGAGATAGATGGGGTTGAGCATGAGTTTAGCACCATTGAGGGTGTGAAAGAGGATGTTTTGAATATAGTGCTCAACCTAAAACAGGTTAGGTTCAAATCGTTAAACGACAACTTCAAAGAGGGTGAGGTCTATATAAGCAAGGAAGGTCCGGCTGTTATAACCTCCTCGGATATAGAGACGCCCGGTGATATAGAGGTTGTCAACAAGGATGTGTATATAGCAGAACTTATGGATGGGGCCTCGTTTAACGCCAAGGTGTATCTGCAGAAGGGCGTAGGTTATAAACAGGCCGATTATGAGGTTGTAAATAGGGAGATAGGTTATATACCGGTGGATGCCCTATTCTCACCCATAGTCAAGGTTGCATACCATACCCAGAAAAGCACAATGAAGGATTATTACGACTTTGAGAAGCTGGTATTGGAAATAGAGACAGACGGAACCATTATGCCGCAGGATGCACTTAAGCAGGCCAGCTATATCCTGGGTAATTACATATCTGTTTTCTCTGGTGACTTTAAGGAGACATCCGAGAAGCAGCCAGAGGAGAGCAGGTCGGATATAGAGATCAACGAGAATCTGTTAAAACCCGTTGAGGAGCTTGAGCTTAATGTAAGAGCTTCGAATTGCTTGGCTGCTCATAACATCAAATACATCTATGAGCTTACGCAAAAGACCGATGCAGAGCTTCTAAGCACCAAAAACTTCGGAAAGCAATCTTTGAAGGAGATAAAGGACTCCTTGAAGCAGCTGGGCTTGGAGTTGGGCATGCAGTTCAGTCAGGAGCAGCTGGATAAGATAAAGCAGCTAATAGAAGAAAAAGAAGGAGAGGACAATGAGGCATAGAAAGGGTTATAAGACGCTCAGCATAGATGGCGAGAGGAGAAAGCACCTCTTAAGGAACCTTGCCATCTCTTTGATTGAGAATGAAAGGATCAAGACCACCGATGCCAAAGCAAGGGAGCTTGTTAGGTTTATAAGTAAGCTTATAACCATGGCCAAAAACGACAATCTAAGCTCAAGGAGAAGGGCTCTATCTAAACTGAACAACAACAAAAAGGCCGTCAGAAAGCTGTTTGACAATATAGCCCCACGATTTGCCTCAAGGAACGGTGGCTATGTCAGAAGGATCAAGCTGGGATACAGGAAGGGTGATGCAGCCCCTGTCTCCATTGTTGAGTTCGTAGAGGAAGATAATCAGTGAAGATAGGTAAGCACGGGCTAAAAGGAGTATCTTTGATACTCCTTTTTTTTATACTTGATTACTTTACAAAGTTATATATATCTGAACATATCCCGTTGAACGGTGGAATAAGTATTATAGAGGGCTTCTTTAATATCGTCAATGTTAGGAATACGGGAGTGGCTTTTGGTGTTTTTGCCCATCTGCCGGAGAATCTTCGCCTGCTTCTTTTGGGTGGTGTGAGCCTGGTTGTTTTTGTTGTGGTTTTGTATTTAGTGCTTTTTGGTAGGGATAGGAATATAGCCTTCATATTGGGTTTATCGTTTTTGGCCGGTGGGGATTTGGGTAATCTCTATGATAGGATTTTTAAAGGCTATGTCGTCGATTTCCTTGATTTTCACATAAGTCGATACCACTATCCGGCCTTCAATCTTGCAGATAGTTTTATAACTATAGGCTTGTTTATTCTGATTGTTTACAAAATGGTTGGCTCAAAATTTAAAAATGTTTAATTCATCTAATTTTCTTCTGAAGTATTAGCCTTCTTTTTAGAAGTCCGTATATCATTGCAGATTTATTTTTAGCTGCGTAGTCTATCAATTCTTTTTTTGTTTTGTTATCTAATGCTTCTGCTAAACCGTATTTTAGTAATAACCTTATCATATCAACACAATTAAATTTTACACACTCTTTTACCACATCTTCTACATTATCTAGTCCGCATCCTCTGTTAAGCAATTCTTTTACAACCTCGAATCTGTTATAATATATAGCTTCTCTTAATGGTCTATCAAATTGAGCATGTATATCGGCTCCATGATCCAGAAGGTATTTCACTATGTTTAAATGTCCATACATGGATGCCCATACAAGAGGGGCACCTTTGTGTGTATTTATATTTGCTCCATGATTTATAAGTATTTTTACAAGACCAAAATTCCCATTTGCGCAAGCCCTAATTAAAGAAGCTATATAATCATCTTCATCCTCAATAGTTATTTCTGTGACTGTTCCTTCTTTGTTTCTCGCTATTATTTTTGTTTTTGCTTTTTTTTGTACTGCAAAGCTGTTCAGAAAATCTACTGTTGATTGTTTGTTTAGCCCCAAAAGAAGTTTCTTAGTCTTGTTAATATATGATGATATATCGGCACCAGCTGCTATTATGTACTGAAGAGTTGCTGTGTCCCATATTTTACCCAGATATTTTAATTGAACCCTGTGAGCTTTGAATATCTCAGGGCGACATTTAGTTTTTGTTACCCATCCAAAAGGTTTTACTTCGTAGACATCTTCACCTTTATCTATAAAAGAAAAGATATCCTTTGCTGCAAAATATATACCTCCGGGTTCTCCATATGGATCTGGATTAAAGGGTAATATATCTTCGTTTATACCTTCTGTGTAAGAGATGCCGTAATGGCCATTTGGGTTAATAATTTTGAAGTATTTTTTTGGCGGCGGATCGTTCTTTTTTGTCATTAATTTACCTGCTTCTGTTTTGCTATAGAAGTAAGTTTCCCATTCGATATCCAGTTCAATATCCATCTTTTTTCCTCGTTTATCCTGAAAAGAAGTATAAATAAAATTTGGCTGAATTCAATTGTTTTTTAATTAGATAGAACTTTTGATGAAATTTGCTGTTTTTTTAAGAGAGTTCTCAAGTTCATTATAATTCACTCTATAAAAGAGCAGGTTTATGTAAACAATACTATTTTCTTTTGTAATGGCGAGGTGGTTGAAGTGTTTGGTGTTGAATAGCTTTATGAGATTTTTGAAGTTTGAGTATTTGTCTGAATCCTTGAGTATTTCGTATTTTCTATTATCTATTATTGCCGTTTCTTTTTTTAGTTTCCCCCTGTTGTATATTTTGGGTTTTGTAAGCTTTAATGGGCCTTCTTTTATTATGTGGAATTCTCCTATTATGGGTTTTTCCGTATAGAACATGATCTGCAGGCTGTCTTTTCCGCTGGTTATAAACATAAAAGGCAGATAAAGTATGCTTTGTCGTGGTATGAGCCTTAGATTAACAAAAACCTTCTTGAATCCGTTTACTTTGTATTCAGCTGAGAAGCCCAAAACCCCACCTAAGTAGGTATAAAGCTTGTCTTTCGGATTTAGTGCAGCCTCTAAGCTCTTTGCCATTTCCTTCATTATCTTTATATTTTTCTTGTATCCTGCAATGTATACCAGGCTTATGGCAACACTTACGCCTATAAAAATTGTTATGTATGTGCTATTCATCCAACACCCTTTTAGCCCAGACCTGACATAGCTTTTTGATGTTCTCTATATTTGTTGCATTTTCTATAAATGGCACTTCTACCATATCGACATTGAAGTGATTTTCTAAGTTTTCAGGTTTGTTCATTAAGCCTTTTTTGTTTAACACAATTAAGTTTAATGGTATGGATAGATGATTGAGCCCTTCTATGATCCTTTTGCTTTCGCTTAAAGAGAGGCTATCCTCGTTGGTTATAATAACCGTTTTTGTTTTGTTTTTATCCCTTAGCAGGTTAAGAAGAAACTCCACCGTTTGTGATTGCAGCCCCAGCTCTTTTAAAACCTTATCGTCTTCTTCGGTTATTGCAAGCTCATCGTCTATAGCTTTGGGGTTTATGTTCTTTATTGCCCCCCTTGTTTGTATGATTTTTTTCCTCCATTTTATTAGTCTATCTATCCACATCTTTGATGTTATGGGTAGAGCAAATATCTTTAGCATTAGACCCGTTGGTGGTGTATCTATGATTATGTAATCTTTGTCTAAGTTCGATTCTATTTTGTCTTTTAGTGCGTACATTATGGCGTATTCTTCCATCCCGGGTGAATACTTCATTATATCGAGCATTGAGTCTAAGTTTATAATTTGTAAGTATTTATAGGTTTCCTTCATTCTCTTTGTTGTGGTGTTTATGAACTGTTTTAGGTAAAACTCCGTATCTATCTCCTCTGCGTATAGCCCTTTATAGATGTTCGTTGGACCTTTTAGATTGCTGTTTGAGATTATGTCTCCTATATTGTGTGCAGGGTCAATAGAGGCAAGATAAACGCTTTTGTCTTGGTCTACCAGGTAATAAGCAAATCCTACAGAGGATGTTGTCTTGCCTGTTCCGCCTTTGCCTAAAAAGAATATTATGTTTTTCATATATCACTCAAATCAAAGAATTCGGCAATTTTGTCATCCAATCTTTCCGATTTGAATATCATAACCTTTATTTCATGCTCTAAATAGGGCAGCAGTGCCATCCCCAGATAGCTCGGAGGGGATGGCATGCCCATCAGGGATCCGAAACACACAAGTGCAAATGCATTTTCCATCTCATGCAGCTGAAGCTCTATGGCCGATGTGCTCTGCTGCTTAAAGCCTTCTATGAATGCTTCTAAATTCTTCAAAAACCCCTCAAGCATTGTCTTTAACAAACTGTTGGGTTTTGTCAGGCTTTGAGAAATCGTAAATGAGAATGAGGTTTAGAATTAGCATAATAACCATTATTGCACCGAGTGTGTATGCCTGAACAGGGTTTTTGTGCATAAACACAGGTATTACCTTTATTAGATACCACACCATTGCAAGTGTAACGGTTATCCACAGGAATATTGCAGGGGCAAATACAGGCCAGGATGGTTTTTTCTGAACCCTCATAACCCAGGCCGCTGCCGTGAATAGAGCAATGGAGGCAAGCATCTGATTTGCAGCACCAAAGGCAGGCCATATGACCTTCCATTCCCCACTCCAGGCAAGACCAATTCCTATGGCCGCCGGTATAAACGAGGCTACCCATTTGTTTGTAAATAACTCATACAATCCCTTTGCGTTGTCTTTGAGCGGTTCAAGTATTTCGGCAAAGGTGTATCTTGCCAGCCTATTTGTGGTATCCAGGGTTGTCATGGCGAATGATGCCACCCACATAGCCGCCAATATTATCATAAAGGCTTTCGGTATGCCTAATACTCCGTTGACTACGGTGGCATAGGATTTTGCAAATATGCCTACAGGGCCTCCATTTGCCTTCATTACACCGATATAGTGTGTTCCAAAATAGGTTGCTGTCGATGTTAACTCTTTTGCCTTGTCTGCGCCCACTATACCCATACCTGCTATTCCTATAGATAAAATGACAAGCGTGGATAAAAATCCCTCTGTAAGCATGGAGCCATATCCTATAAATAATCCCTCAACCTCATCGGCCAACTGTTTTGAGGTTGTTCCGCTTGCGACAAGTGCATGGAATCCGCTCAATGAACCACATGCTATAATTAGCGGTATGGCAGGCCAGAAGGGTGTGGGTTGGCCGCCGATAATAGGAGCAGAGAACATGGTGGCCTGTGGTATTGTCATGGGCTTAAATGCCAATATTACCGCTATACCTCCCAAAAATAGGCCAAATACCAGAAGCCATGCATTCATATAATCCCTCGGCTGAAGCAGGATGTTCACAGGCAGGGCTGCTGCTATGATTATGTATACCAGAAACACAATCATCCAGGTTTTGTAGGATGCATGGAAGGGATAATATCTGGCCGCGATTATAGAGATGGCCAGAAGTATTATTGCTAAGATTGTTGATATACCAAAATTAGCTTTCATCTTATACATGACAAAACCCAGCACCAAAGCAAAGGCTATCTGTAAGAAATAGGCTGTAGGCACTGCGGGTTGCTTTACAAAGATCCCACCTAAAACCGCTCCAAAGGCTGCAACAACGAGTATAAGGACAAACAGGATGAACCATGCAAAGATGTAAGAGGTCCTCTTTTTGATGACCCTTCCTGCCACCCACTGAACAGAATGCCCATCGTATCTTACTGAACTCATCAATGATAGATAATCATGCACGGCTCCTATAAATACATTTCCAAACCAAACCCACAGAAGAGCCGGAAGCCATCCCCATGCAAGGGCAATTGCCGGTCCCACAATGGGTGCTGCACCCGCAATAGATGCAAAATGGTGGCCGAATAAGACATATTTGTTTGCAGGCACATAATCCACATTGTCGAAAAGCCTTTTTGATGGAACCTCTTGGTCTGATTTACCAACTATAGATTTTTGAAGGAATCCTCCGTAGGCTTTATAGAACACTATGTATACTATCAAGCCTACGATAACCAGAATAGTGGCATTCATAATACCTCCCCTCAAAAAGATTGTTGGGTTAAACAAGAATCCCTGTTCACCCTGGCCATTTTACTACTAAGAGAGGAAAAATCAATAATAAATTAAAAAATATTACAGAATAATAAATACAGCTAAGTAAGCAACTTAAGGCCAACTATACGGTTTGAGGGGAGAAAATAGCGATTGATTGTTTGGTTTAATATAAATAAATGTAATGGGATGTAATTAATGTTGCCATCGGGGCTTGGCCCCCCGGGGTTTTAGACATTGGTTCTTAACGGGCGACCGCCTGCAGCCTTCTTTACATTTATGTGCTTTGTGTGGCTTGCCCACGGCATACACAACTTATAATGCCGGCGGTTCGGCTTTTGGGTGCGCATACGCCTTCTGTTCCACCTGCATCGCATAGTGCCCCCTACAGGGGCATTCTGGCAACTCTCATCTGAGCCTATAAAACTACATACATCCCAAAAAGTGGGATAAGCGTTTTTTAAAAAGCTATAAGGAAAGCATTTTCAAAAGTTAGGGTATAAATAGGGTATAAAAACCGATGTTAACCCCTGATTGTTAAAAACTACCAATTTCGGAAAATGACTTTACGACAAGAATTAAAGATGGTCGGGGCGAGAGGATTTGAACCTCCGACCACTTGAACCCCATTCAAGTGCGCTATCCAGGCTGCGCTACGCCCCGTTCTTTATGAGCCTGATTATAGGCCAAAAGCCATTTTTTTTCAAGGTTTTAATGATGGTTTTATCTGTTGTTGTGAATGTGAACTCATAGAGGGTTTTCTTTGTGTATCTCTTCTTTAGTATTATCTTGAATTTTGTTTTAGACCACGCTTTTTTGTAGGCGTATGCCTTGTTTTTGTTCACCATTTTATCTACGCATACATAAAACAACAGGTTGATGTTCGTTATTGAATATACCTTATAACCCTTGCTTTTTAGTATGTTTGCGAATTTTAGCGTATCTGGGTAGCTGTATAAGCCACCAACATATATGTCGTATTTTGTTGAGGCTTTTATTTTTTTTGCTTTTTCCTTGTAGCTTACATTGAGTTTTTTCAATAACGCCTTGAGCTGTTTCTCCCTGTATGTCTTTATTTTTACCTCATAAAACGGCGATGGGGCCTTTTTTGTTGTCTTGTTGTCCTTTGGCTGTATCTGGGGTTTTAGGCTTTTTGGTAGTGGCGGCAGTTGCGACAGGTTGTCCTTGAATGTGTTTTGGGGTATATCCTCCAATGCAATTTCTATCTTAAACAGTGCATCCTGAGGCGGTAAAGCTATATGCGTTTGTGCAGGTTTTTGATGTTCTTCTTCAGCTTTTAGGGGTTTTTCCTCTTTATGGACAGTCTCTTTTTGTTTGTGGTTAATCGGGTGTTTTTGCTTGTGTTCTTCTTTATGTTCTTTTACTTCTGTAGTTTTTTCCTCTTTTTGTTTGCTTTCTATATGTTCCTCTTTTTGAACTGTTATCTTTTTCTGAGGCGCCTTTGTTGTTTTTATCAGTTTTGATGTGTAGTAGCCTGCAGGCAGAAGCATGAGTATGGCCAGTCCTATAATGGAGAATATCAGAATCCTCTGCTTCAGCTTTATTGAAGCCGGCAGGTCTATCTTTGTGGGCAGTTGGTTTTTGATTAGGTTTATATCTATCATTGAAATACGGCTTTTACAGAGGGTATCTTGAGTAATTCAAGGTTATCTATAAACCCTATGCCCTTTATAATCTTGGCAGCCTTCAGGCTGTCGTTGTTGAATCTTTCAAACCTTATGTGTTTGATGTGGGCGAGTTTTTTTATATACATCTTTGCCTCTTCCTCTCCGCCGATAGAGTCCACCAATCCGATCTTTAATGCGGTTTTTCCGCTATATACCGCGCCGTTGGCATACCGTTTTAGTTTGTTTTTGGGTATCCCCCTGCTCTTTGATACATCCTCTAAGAATTCGTTGTATATGTCATCGACAAGGCTTTTTATCATCTCCCTGTCGTTCTGCGTTGGCTCTTTAAAGGGGTTTGCCGCATCCTTTAGCTTGCCGCTTTTTACTATAAATGCCTTTATGCCTAATTTTTTCGATAGTTGGGCTATGTTTATGCTTTCAAAGATAACGCCTATACTCCCCACAACGGATGCGGGATAGCAAACGATCCTGTTGGCGCCACATGCGGCATAGTATGCACCGCTTGCACCGGTGGTTTCTATAAGCGAAACCACCGGCTTTGTTTTTGATAGCTTTCTTATCGATAGATATATCCTCTGGCTGGATACGGCCTCACCGCCGGGGGAGTTTATCTTTATCAGTACGGCCTTTATGTTTTTTGATTTCTCTATGTTTTTTATTGCCCTTATGAGCTCATCGGCCCTGTTCTGTGTAATTATACCGTTTAGGGATAAAAGGGCAACATTGGGCACCCTGAAGGCAAAATAAACCACATTTCCCAAAAACAGCAGTATAGCAATAACAAATACCGTTATGATGATCTTCTTTGTCATTAATTTTTATGTTAGTCGTTTATAAAGCTTGATATAAGCCTCTTTTTGTCCTTCTCTATCCTTATGATTCTAACCCTTGCTGTTGTGTTGGGCTGGGGCTGTAAGTTATTAAACTCGCTTTTTGGCACCAGACTCTCTATGCCCTTGTCTATCTTTACGAAAGCCCCAAAGTTCTTTACGCTTACAACCTTAACCTCTATCTCATCACCCGGGGCGTATTTCTTGTCTATATCCTCCCACGGGTCTTTGGTTAGCTGTTTTAGGCCTAAGGCTATCCTCTCTTTCTCTTTGTCGATGCTTAAAACCTTTGCCTGTATCTTATCGCCTATGTTCAGTTGGGGTTTGTCGTCCTTATCCCACGATAAGTCGTTTTCGTGAATCAAGCCCTCAACCCCCTCTTCCAGTTTTACAAATACACCGAAGTCCTTTATGCCCGTTATCGTTCCTTCGACTATATCCTCAGGCTTGTATCTTTCGTCTATATTATCCCATGGATAGGGCTTTGTTTGCTTGATGGATAGGGACATCCTTCTGTTTTCCTTGTCTATGTTTGTTATCTTTACCTCCACCTCATCGCCGATGGAGTATGTCTCTTCGAATTTTGGTGGGTATTTGTCATAGCTTATCTCGCTTTTGTGCACCAAACCCTCAATACCCTTGTCTATCTCAACAAACAGGCCATAATCCACTATATTTACGATTTTCCCTTTTACTATATCGCCGACGCTGAATTTCTCCTCTATGTCTTCCCATGGATCCTTGGTTAGCTGTTTCATGCCTAAGTATATCTTCTTTTTCCCTTCGCTTTCCTCTATCTTTATGATCTTTACCTCAACCTCCTCATCGAGGCTGACTATGTCGGATGGGTGGTTTACCCTGCTGTATGACATATCGGTTATGTGCACCAGGCCGTCAACGCCGCCTAAATCTATAAAAACCCCGTAATCGGTTATGTTCTTTATGCGCCCCTTTAATACGGCACCCTCTTTTATCTTCTCCCACAGCTGCTGCTGCCTGATCCTTTCTTCTTCCTCAAGCAGCACCTTTCTTGACAATACGGCGTTTCTCTTTGATTCGTTTATGTTTACAACCTTAAAGTCGAATTCCTTTCCCACATAAGATTGGTAATTCTTGATGGGTTTAAGTTCAACCTGTGAGCCGGGTAAGAACGCTAAGAATCCATCTATCTTGACGGTAAAACCGCCATTGACGACATTGTTTATCTTGCCCTTTATCGTTTTGCCTTCCCTGTATGCCTCTTTTACCTTGTTCCACCCCTTGATTCTGTCGGCTGCCGCCTTTGATAGTATCTCAAATCCGTCCGGATCCGTTCTGTTGAAGAAAACGGCCTCGACCTCATCGCCTATATTTACATTGAGGTTGCCCTCATCATCCATAAATTCCCTTGCCTTGATTATGCCCTCTGATTTATAGCCTATATCGACGAAGACATCTTCCCCTCTAATGTCTATTACCTTTCCTTTTACTATGTCTCCGCTTCCAAAGTTCTTAAATACATCATCATAGTTTGGTGTTATTTGAACATCCTTTTCCGCGTTTGACATAATGCCGACCCCCTCTTTTCCAATTTTTAAGCATTATAACTATAGCTTAAGTTTGTGTCAATAAATAAGCTTGACACCGTTGGGTGTAAAACTTAAAATTTCGCTATGATTGATTTGCATACGCATACGCTGTTTAGCGATGGTGAGCTTATACCCTCTGAGCTTGCAAGAAGGGCAAAGGATATAGGATACAGGGCTATTGCATTCACCGACCATGTGGATTTCTCCAATATGTCCTTTGTGTTGGATAACCTAAAAAAGGCTGTCGATGGGCTTGAGAAGTATTTTGGCCTTTATGTGTTTTACGGTGTTGAGATTACGCATGTGCCCCCTCAGCTCATAGGGGAGGCCATAGGTAAGGCCAAAGCCTTGGGGGCTCAGGTTGTTGTTGTGCACGGTGAAAGCCCGGTGGAGCCTGTGGCCTCTGGCACCAACAGGGCTGCCATCGAGGCCTGCTGCGATATACTGGCCCACCCCGGTTTGATTGAGCCTGACGATGCCCAGCTTGCAGCCGAAAACGGTGTTTATTTGGAAATTAGCGCCAGGGGTGGACATAGCTTTACCAACGGGCATGTCTTTAGAATGGCCAGGCAGTTTAATGTCAGATATATGCTCAATACAGATACGCACTCCCCCTCCAATCTCATTACAAAGAGGTTTGCAGAGGTTGTCTTGAAAGGGTGCGGTATGAACGATGGGGAGGTTAAGCTGGCGTTTAGGTATGCGGAGGAGATGTTAGAGAAACTCTTAAGAAGGAGATATGATGAAAAGAATAATTAGCCTGTTTTCTGTTGTTGTGGTATTTTTGTTGTTTTCCTGTTCGAGTTCTAACCATTTGATCTTGAAGGTGGAGGAGCATAAAAAGCTCTCACAACCGCTTGCACCGCCACTTGAGTATTCCACCATTGCAGATGTGGGTGATGTTGGGTATAAGGCCATGCTTACATATGCAGATGGGTTTCTCTATGTGGGCAATTTGGATGGTGAGGTGTATCAGATAGACCCATCAAGGCAGAGAAAGAGGCTTGTGGTGGAGTTTAATGATGAGCCGATAGAGTCATCCGTGGCAGTCGATGGTGGTTATCTATTTGTCGGGACAAACAAGGGTAGGCTTTATAAGGTGGATATAAGAAGTGGTAAGGTTGTTGCAAAAAGGCAGTTTGGTTTCCCCGTTTTGGGGCGTATATACGCAAGGAGTGGAAAACTCTATATCACCCTCGAAAACGATACACTCTATTGCCTAAATGAGGATAATCTGGCGGTGGTGTGGAAGTATGTGCATGGTGAATATAACATGCTGGATATAAGGGGTGTATCTGGCATCTTGTTTGGTGATGATGGGTTGTATGTGGGTTTTGATGATGGAAGCGTGGATAAGGTTTCCTATAGAGGGGATCAGGTTTGGGAGGCTCAGGTCGGTGAGGGCAGTATGTTTATAGACAGCGATACAACCCCGCAGGGCAGCACAGAGAGGATTTATATAACAAGCGTAAACGGATATACAGAGGCTGTAAGCAAAGAAGACGGTTCACTTATCTGGAAGAGGAAGATTTCAACATACTCCAACCTCGATAAGAGTATTTTTGGTCTGTATTTAGCCGATCAGGAAGGTGCTGTCTGCTGCCTGGATGAGAGTGGAGGAGAAACCATATGGAGAACGAGGCTGAGCGAGCAGGGCAACATATATTCGATAAGGGTTGTGGGTAAGGTTGTATTTGCGCTTTCGGAAGAGGGCAAATTGGTGGCGCTGGACTATCTAAGCGGCAGGATTATGGATATAAAGGATTTAGGGGATGAATTTAGCAGCCCCATGCTCTATGCCCACAAGAAGCTGTTTGTTGTTTCACGGGATGGTGAAATTTACTCCATTTTTTCTAAGTAATTAGTTATGGATAATAACAACGATAAACAATTAAAGGGTTTTAATAACTTTTCCAAGTTTTTGCTGATATACATTTTGATAGCGTTTTTTATGTTCTATATGTATCAGTATTTTACAACCCAGCAGAGCGTGGAGATATCGTATTCCCAATTCAAGGAACTTATAAACAAAGACAAGGTAAAAAGCTGCAGTATATCTGAAAAATACATAAAGGGTATTTATATCGATAAAAACGGCAAGAAGAGGAGGTTTATCACCGTTGCGGTTAACGATCCGGATTTGATTAAGGACCTTGAGGCTCACCATGTTGATTTTTCCGGTAAGATAACCAATACATGGTTGACCAATCTCATATTCGGATGGATCTTGCCCTTTGGTTTTCTGTTTTTTATATGGTGGTTAATGACAAAGAAGATGAGGGGCACAAGCGGTGGCCTGTTTGGCTTTGGCAAGGGGCGATTTAAGGTTTATCTGAATGAGAAGCCCGATGTTAAATTTTCCGATGTTGCAGGAGCAGATGAGGCAAAACAGGAGATCCGGGAGATAGTTGAATACCTCAAAGACCCTCAGAAATACCAAAGGTTGGGCGGAAGGGCGCCAAAGGGGGTTTTGTTGGTCGGCGCACCCGGTGTAGGTAAAACCCTGTTTGCGAAGGCCACAGCCGGTGAGGCGGGGGTTCCGTTCATAAGCATAAGTGGCTCTGAATTTATAGAGATGTTTGTTGGTGTTGGTGCAAGTAGGGTAAGGGATCTATTCAACGAGGCAAAGAAGCTATCCCCCTGTATCGTGTTTATCGATGAGATAGATGCCATAGGCAAAAGCAGGGCATTTAACTCATTAACCAGCAACGACGAGAGGGAGCAAACGCTAAATCAGTTGCTTGCAGAGATGGATGGTTTCGATTCATCCAAGGGTGTTATCATAATGGCTGCAACAAACAGGCCGGAGATTTTGGATCCAGCCCTGTTAAGGCCGGGGCGGTTTGATAGGCAGATCATAGTGGATAAGCCAGATGTGAAGGGCAGGGAGGCTATATTCAGGGTTCACATCAAAAAGATCAAGATCAGCCCGGATGTTGATGTTAAGAAGCTGGCGCAGATGACCCCGGGCCTTGTGGGGGCTGACATTGCCAATATAGTTAACGAGGCGGCTTTGTTGGCGGCAAGGGAAAACAGGGATGCAGTCTATATGGAGCATTTTGAGGAGGCTATCGAAAGGCAGATAGCTGGTCTTAAAAAGAAGAATAAGGTTATATCCGAGGAGGAGAAGAAGAGGGTGGCATACCATGAATCGGGTCATGCCATATGCGCCTATCTTTTGCCAGGGGCCGATCCGGTTCATAAGATATCCATTATACCACGGGGGCTTTCTGCTTTGGGTTATACGCAGCAGCTGCCTGTGGATGATAAATACCTTCTAACAAAAGAGGAGATGCTGGATAAGGTTGTAACGCTTTTAGGTGGAAGGGCTGCTGAGGAGATTATCTTTGGCAGTGTATCAACGGGTGCTCAGAATGACCTATCGAGGGCGACCGATATTGTCAGGGCGTTGATTACGCAGTTTGGTATGGATGAGGAGATAGGGCTTGTTGTCCTTGAGGAGAGGTCTGGTGGTAGGTTTTTAACCAGTGAGGGTATAATAAGCCAGGATAACAAGATCAGCGAGAGAACCAAGCAGTTGGTTGATGAAGAGGTGGCTAAAATCATGGGTGAGTGCTATGCAAAGGCGAAGGAACTGCTTCTAACCCATAAGGATAAGCTAAAGATGCTTGCCTCTGAATTGTTAACGAAAGAGGTAATAAACGAGGATGAATTGAAGAATATAATGGAGGGAGACAATGGAGATTAAGAATATACTTGCATGCGTGGATTCAAGCGATTACGGCGTTAGTGTTATGAGGTTTTCTGCATATCTTGCAAGGGCCCTTAAAGCAAACATAACGGGTTTGCATGTGATCGACATAGTCCAGTTGGAAGGGCCGTTCATGTATGATATAAGCGGGGCTTTGGGGCTTGAGCCTTTCATAGACTTTTCATCCAAAGTCAGAGATGTTTTGAAACAGAAGGGCGAGAATATATTGAGTGCCTTTAGAAGCATAGCTGAGGAATACAATGTTGATTTTAAATCCTATATGGAGTTTGGGGTTGTTCCCAATGTCATAGTGGATCTTGCCAAGGATTACGATTTGGTTGTTATAGGCAAGAAGGGTGTTAATGAGCAGTATGAGAAGGGTATATTGGGCGGTGTTGCAGAAACCGTTTTAAGAAGGGTGCATAAGCCCCTGTTCGTTGCACCGAAACACTTTTATACCTTTAAAGAGGTGATAGCCTGTGTGGATTCCAGGGAACCGTCCATGAGGGCTTACAACATGGCCTTGGAATTATCCAGGCTTTTTGGTGTAAACCTAAGTTGTGTCCATGTCAAATCAAAGGCCCCTCTCCCTCAGATAGACGGTGTGGGGATGGTTGAAAGCGATACTGTTGTGGATGGTTTGGAGGGGTTTATAAGCCAAAGGGAGAGACCCCTTGTTTGCATGGGTGCTTATGCGAAGTCCAAGCTTCTTGAGATGGTGTTGGGCAGCACAACGGAGGCCATCTTAAGAAGGGATGAGAAGAATGCATTTCTGGTGGTTAGATAGATGAAGGATATACAAAAGGAGTTTTTGGAGAACAGAAACAAAAACAAGGATCTGTGGCGCCTGTTTAAGGTTCTATCGGATTTTACCGATGCCTTTGAGGAGCTTGACGATGTTGGTCTGGCTGTTGCCATGTTCGGCAGCGCCAGGATCAAGGAGGATGATCTCTATTATAAGAAGGCCTATGAGATGGCAAAGCGCTTTGCTGAGGAAGGGTATGCCGTGATTACCGGCGGTGGGCCCGGTATTATGGAGGCGGCAAATAAGGGCGCTCATGAGGCAGGCGGTATTTCCGTTGGTCTGAATATTGAACTGCCGCATGAGCAGAAGCTAAACCCTTATGTAAACCTTCCGCTTGATTTTAGGTATTTCTTCACCCGTAAGGTTACCTTTATGAAGTATGCCGTATCGTTTGTGGTTATGCCTGGTGGATACGGCACGATGGATGAGCTGTTTGAGAGTCTTGTATTGATACAAACAGACAAGATAGGCCGATTCCCAGTGGTTTTGTTTGGGAGTGAGTTCTGGGAGAAGGTTGTTGATGTTATGAGGTTTTTGGCAGATAGGGGGTATATATCGGAAAGCGATCTGGGTTTGTTTAAGATTACAGATAGCGTTGAGGAGGCTGTCTCGTATGTCATAGACAAGACCCGATATATAGACCCTTAAGGCCTTCATTTGACAAGAAAAGATTAAAGTATTATGATTGGCAAAACAAAAAAGTTTAGTTGGAGGTTGTAAGATGTCCCACGGTCATGGTAATGAGCATAGAAGATTGATGGGTTTCTATAACGCAGCTAAGTGGTCCATGGAAGGCAGGTGCTATTTGGATGTTTATGCTGATGATTTAGATGAGAAGGAAGAGGAGCAGCTAAGGAGGCACCTTGAGGATATGGGTATAAACTTTGATGTTAGCGAGAAGGGTGTTGTAAAGGGGTATTTTGAGGGGACCTATGAGAAGGTCTTTCCCGTTATGAGGCAGCTTTTAAAGGAGGGCTGGAGCTGGTAAACCCTTGAAAAAGGTAATTTTTCTATTAAGTTAATGGTTGCGGAGTGAGCTGGATGGCCGCCGGGCCCTTAAGTGGGCCTGGAGGAAAGTCCGGGCTCCATCAGGGTCAAGGCGCCACTCGAAAGGGTGGTTGGGGCGACCCAAAGGAAAGTGCCACAGAGAAGAAACCGCCGCGCCCTTCAGTGAAAGGGCGCGGTAAGGCTGAAACGGTGGTGTAAGAGACCACCGCAGTGGATAGCAATATCCGCTGGCACGGTAAACCCCGCCTCGGAGCAAGACCAAATAGGAGAACCCAACGGGTTGACCCTGCCCGCCGGGCTCTGGCCTGGGGGTTCTCGGGTAGGTCGCACAGATAAATGGCCATCCAACCTGCAAGGGCAGGTGGACAGAACCCGGCTTACAGGCTCACTCCGCTTTTTATTTTATCTTTATTTATGCTATTCGGGTTTTTGATAGGCTATTGCCATCTTGAAATGGCAGAGCTTAAAGTTGGTATTTAGTCTGGATATGGATTCTGTAGCGCCCAAGAACAGGTAGCCGCCAGGGTTTAGTATATCATTGTAAAAGGTATCTATAACCCTTTGGCGGGATTTGGCATCAAAGTATATAAGCACATTGCGGCAGAATATAACATCCATCTTACCGACCCTTCTTCCTAAGGCCGGATCCATTAGGTTGATGTTCTTGAATACAACCTTTCTCTTTACAAAGTCCTTTATCTTGTATTTACCAAAGCCGGCGTTATCAAAGTATTTCTTCTTTAATTCTGCCGATAGCTCCTTAACCGAATATTCTCCGTATATGCCCTCTTTGGCCTTCTCCAAAACCTCGTTCGATATGTCGCTGGCCAGTATCCTTGCAGGTATATTTTGGCCGTATTTTTCCATCAAGGCTATTACAAGCGTGTATGGCTCCTCCCCTGTGGAGCAGGCAGCACTCCAGACAGTAATGGAGCGTTTCTTTTTAAGGAGCTCCGGCACTATTACATCCCTGAAGGCCTCTATCTGCCTTATGTGGCGAAAGAAGTATGTTTCGTTTATCGTTATGGCATCAAATAGGGGGGCTAACTCCTGCGAACCCTTTGGTGATTTTAGGTATTGCAGATACTCCTCAAATGTGTTCAGGCCCAATTCCTTTAGCCTTTTGTTTAATCTGTTGGTTAATAGGTATTCCTTGGATTTCTCAAAGAATATACCCGATTTTTTGTATATAAACTCCCTTATTTCCTCAAAGGTTTTTGGATTCATCTTTTCTGGCACTTTTTATGACCCCTCAAAGTAAAGTTGTTTTGCGTTATCTATCTCTTCGTATAGCTTGAATGTAAAATAGGCCAAGTCGAACTCCTCGCTCAGGTTGGCCTCGTGTATCAATAGCTGCCACCCCTCATCTTCCTCCAGTGTGAACTTGGCGTAATTGCCGCCAAAACCTATACCTTCCGAGTAAGTCAACAAATCTGCAACATGAACGGTGGCTACGAGCAATTTGTTGTGGGCCTTTGTCGGGTCGTGGTGGTTTTCCACTATGTCTATGATTTCTTCTGGCAACCCCCAGATGGATAAAAGCTTTGCCCCCAACATGCAGTGGTTTATGCCGTATAGCTCCATCTCCGACTCTATAAACGATATGCCCTTGTTGTACGCATTTTCCAATATCAAGTCCAGGCAATCCGGGGCATAAAGGTCAAGGAGCACCTTGCCTATGTCGTGTATTACGCCCCCGCTAAACTCGGCGGAGCTGAAGTTGAGGTTTAATATGTTGCTTATTATCTTTGCCGTGACGCCGCATCCAAAGGAGTGCTCTAAGAACTTATCCCTGTTGAACTTCTTATGCAGCGGCAATTTCTTAACACTGGATAGTATAACAGAGATCATGACGATATTTTCGACCTGCACAAAACCCAACAGATTGATGGCATGATTTAGGGATGATACCTCCCTTGATAATCCATACAACGAGGAATTTGCCATTTTAAGGATCTGGCTTACAAGGTTTGGATCCCTCTTTATAACCTCCTCAAGGTTTCTCGATGTGGTATTGGGGTCTCTGGTTAGCTTTATGACCTCAAACGCTATAGCCGGAAAGGCAGGTAGATCCTCAATCTGCCCTAAATTCTTATAAAGTTCTTCAATTTTATTCATACTCAAAAGTTTATCTATGAAAAAAGATTAGTCAAGTTTTTTATTAAAGATAGCGGGGAGGGAACCCCCGCTTTTGTTAATCAAGCACATATTTGTTTGTGGCCCTCTTTATGGATTTCGATTAGGTTAGGAGTTCTTGGGATTTTCATCGACCTTGTTTACTATGCTCTTTATGATGTCTGCTATCTCATTTACTTATAACGCTTATTATTTAAATTATAACAGAGTAATATGTCATTTTTAGAGAAATAGAGTTTAAAAAACAGCCTCAATTTGGTATAAATAGAACAATGAGGCAGTTGAGTGATGTGCTTTACCATAAGGGCTTAAACCTTATCGATAAAGGGGAATACAAAAAGGCCGTTGTGTATTTATTGAATGCCGTAAAGGAGAATCCGACCTTTGAGGATGCTTATATTGAGTTGGGTTATTGCTATGCTCAGATGGGTAATTTTGAAGAGGCAGAGAGGTATTGCATGAAAGCGCTGGAGGTTAACCCCGACAACATCGACGCCTATAACACATTGGCCTATATATACCATACATTCGGTTTCTTTGAGGATGAAATAGATATCCTAAATGAGGTGGCTATAAGGGTTGAGGAGCCGGACCCTTCGTTGTATTTGAATATCGGCAATGCCTATTACGAAACGGGCGATAGCGATAGGGCCATAGAGTTTTACAGCATGGCTATTGAGCTTGATCCGGATTTTGCTGAGGCCTATGCCAATATGGGTAATGCCTATATGGTTAAGGAGGATTACTCCAAGGCCATAGAGGCGTATAAGCAGGCTATACAGATAGACCCGTCCCTTTCGGATGTCTATTCAAACTTGGGGATAGTATACGGTGAGTTGGGCAATTTTGATGAGGCGCTTAAGTATTTTAAGCACGCCTTGAAATTAGACCCCTACAATCCATCAACCCTGTTTAATATGGGCATCCTGTGGATCGTTATGGGGGATAAGAGCAGGGCGCTTAAGGAGTATGAGAAGTTGAGGGGGTTAAACCCCGATCTGGCCCTAAACCTCATGGAGATCATAGAAAGGGACGGTTTTAGATTTAGCTGACGACAAACATATAGAAGAGTATCGAGGCAAAGAACCACAGATAGCCCAATACAAGAAACTCGACAAGGAAGCCCTTATGTTCAGGGTTGTGGGTTTTGTATATCCTGTAGGCTATTAGGTTGGCTAAAGAACCGATGAGGTTGCCATAGCCGCCTATGCTTACACCCCACAAAAGTCTCTTCCAGTCTGCTGTAAAATCGGCCAGAAATAGCGTGGCGGGCACATTGCTTATCAGCTGGCTCAAAAAGGATGAAAAGACAACTACACTGTCTTTGAAGTTTGATGAGACGCTTATTAGATGCCTCAGGTTATCCGTTAGGCCAAAGAAGGCAAAGAATATGCCTATCAGGAAGTAATCCACCTTGAGGGCCTCCCTATCGAATACAGCCGCATACACCAGCACAACCAATCCCAACCACAGGGGGAGTATCTTCAATATGATGGCCAGCATAAGAAATAGCAGTATAATATAGGCTTTGTAATTTGGTTTTATTTCTGGATTTATCCTCTTCGATTCGGAGTCGGGTTTTATGAATAGACAGAATACCGCAAGAAGCGATACGCCAAAGAGGCTAAAGGGGTATATAGTTTTTACAAACTCCGTTAGTGATGGCTTGTAAAACCAGTATATAAACATATTTTGGGGGTTTCCGCTTGGCAGGATTGCACTGCCCGCATTTGCGGCGATTGCCTGGAGTATTACTAATATGTCCTTGTGTTTTATATTTAGGGATAGCGTTAGGGGTATTAACATCAAAAGCGCTATGTCGTTGGTGAAAAATGCAGACAGAAGAGCCGTTAAGAGGATGATCTTTAGCGGTATAAATCTCCCCTTTATGGTGCTTTGGGCCAATTTTGTAAGTATTTGGGTGTTTTCTAAGCCCTTTAGTACTACCAAAAATAGAAAGATAACGGTTAGGATCTCTACATCCCCTATGGTGTATGCAGGAATCCTCTTTAGATAGATGGATGTTATTATGAGGCCGATGGTTGAGGATAGGAATAGCCACTCTTTTATGAGTCTTTTTAGCCAGAAGTTGACCTTTAACATCTAACAGATTCGGGGCATCTTATCCGAGACGGGCATCTTCAATAGCCTTGATGAGCCAAACCTCGTCTTCAAAACCACATCGCCGGCCAGTTTTTTACTGACCCTGCCAATGATGCTTGCATCTGCCCCCTTCGGATTGCTTTTTAATATATCCAGGGCCTTGTTTTTGTTTTTTTCCGATACAACTATCACCATTTTGCCCTCGTTTGCAGCATAATACGGCTCAATGCCCAAAATCTCCGATATTACCCTGACATCCTCCCTTACCGGTATTAAGGACTCCTCAATCTCAAAGCCGAAGTCCCTCTTATAGCATAACTCGTTTAAACACATAGCAAGGCCGCCCCGTGTTGGATCCCTCATGAACTTTACATCCACATCGGACTCAATAAGGGGCAGGATAAGGTCTGCTAAGTGGGATACATCGCTTTTTAGGTTGACATCCAAATTTAGGTTTTCCCTCTGGTTTAGGATTGCAAAGCCGTGCTCCCCTATGGTGCCGCTTAGGATTACCACATCGCCGTCTTTTATATTGTCTCCCTTTATGGGCCTTATTATTTTGCCTATGCCCGATGTATTGATGTAAACCCCATCGCCCTTACCGTTTTCGACAACCTTTGTATCACCGCAGACTATCTTTGCGCTTGCTGATTCGGCCTCTTTCCTTATGGACTCTGCAATCCTTTTGAGTTTTTCTATCTCAAAACCTGCCTCTATGATAAATGCCGTTGATAGATATAGCGGCTTTGCCCCAACACAGAGAAGGTCGTTTACCGTGCCTGCAACCGACAGCTTTCCGATATCGCCTCCTTCAAAAAACAGCGGTTTTATGGAGTGGGAGTCTGTGGTGAAGGCTATATCGCCCAGTATGGCGCTATCCAGACCGCTTTCTGCTTTGAATACCTCCTCTATAAGCTCAAGTGTAAGTTTGCCGCCTGAGCCGTGATCTATCGATACGATTCTGTTCAAAACAGACCTCCATCATACCAGTTTTTACAGGTTCCCTCATCTGAGACCATGCAGGGGCCTATCGGGTCATACGGTGTGCATCTTTTTCCAAAGAGGGGGCAGTCCTTAGGCGTTAGATTGCCCAGGATTATTTCGTTGCATTTGCAACCCTTCTGGTGTTCTATGTAATCGTCGGTGTATGTGATGTTAAACTCCTCTTTTGCATCAAACCTCTTGTATTCGTCTTTTAGCTCATAACCGCTATTTTCTATCTCACCCAGCCCCCTCCAGATGGAGCTTGTAAGATAGAAAACCTCATCTATTGCTTTCTGAGCCTTTTTATTGCCTTCGTATTCTATGACCCTGTTGTAGGCGTTTTCCACCTTTGCCTCTCTGTTGTTTATCTGTTTTACTATCAGGGCTATGGCAAGCAGTATGTCTGCAGCCTCAAAGCCTGCTGCAACCGAAGGTAAGCCAAACCCTTCGGCAAACCTCTCATAGGTCTTTAGGCCCGATATGGTTGAGGCATGACCTGGAAGGATCAACGCATCCATTGAGATCTTACCGCTTTTAAGCAGGGCATATACGCCGTTTGGTGTGTATTTATGCACGCTGTAAATATAGAAGTTGTTTGGTATATCTAAATCCCTTAGGGCTGCTGCTGTTGGCGCTGCTGTTGTTTCAAAGCCGCAGGCGAAGAATATACACGGTTTGCTGGATTTTTTGGCTATCTCTATGCCGTCAAATATGCTGTAAATCATCTCTATGTCAGCGCCCATGGATTTAGCCCTAAAAAACGATAACCTGCTGCCTGGCACCTTTAGCATATCCCCAAATGTCAGAAGCTTTATATCCTCCTTTAGGGTAAGCTCTATTATGGCATCTATATCCCTTGAGCTTGTGACGCATACAGGACAACCGGGGCCTGCAATGACTGTGATGTTTTTGGGCAGTAGGTCTCTTAAGCCAAACCTTACGATTGAGTTTTCGTGGGTGCCGCAGATGTGCATAATCCTTATGGGTTTTTCTAACTTGGCGGCTTCCTTTTTTATGAAGTTGCTGAGCTTTCTTACAATCTCTGGATCGTTATAAACATCAAGTTTTATCTTGCTCACTTGTCTGGTCTCCCAACAGGCATTGCTCTATGAGTTTTAGGTTTTCTTGGGCCTCTTTTTCTTCTATCTTTTCTATAGCGCAACCGGCATGGACTATAACATAATCCCCGACCTTCAGGTTATCTATCATGTGGAAAAAGCAGTGGCGCTTAACACCGCCTGCCTCAACCACGCCGTTTAACCCACCGTCGTATATCTCAACAACCTTCATGGCTATTCCAAGACACATAACCTCCCCCTTAGTTAGAAACCTTAAGGACGATTTTTCCGAAGTGCTCGCCCTTTTCCATTATTTGGTGGGCTTCTGCAACCTCCTCAAGCGGCATGACCTTGTATATGATAGGAACGATGGTTCTGTCTGCGAATTTGGGAATGGCTTTCTCCTTGAACTCCTTTATTATCTCTGCCTTATTCTCCACAGGGCGAGACCTCAATACAGAACCGATTATTTTCTGCCTTTTTACCATTAAAAGCCCTAAATTCAGCTCTGCCTTTATGCCGCTTATGACACCGATTATTATCAGCCTGCCCTCGTATGCCAGTGATTTGATGTTCTGGTCTAAGTATGCTGCACCGACATGGTCTAAAATGATGTCAACGCCCCGTTTCTTGGTGTACTCCTTTATGATGTCTGAGAAGTTGGGGTTTTCCTTATAATTTATAACCAGATCCACGCCCAATTCTTTGACCTTATCGATCTTTCTTGGCGAGGCCGTGACGATGATATTGACATTGTTTGTTAGTGCCCTTGTTAGCTGTATGGCTGCGGTATTTACACCACCGCCACCGCCGTGGTATAGGACATAGTCGTTATCCTTTATGCCGCCTATCATAAAGACATTGAGGAATGCCGTAATATAGGCCTCACAAACGCAGGCTGCCTCCTCAAAGCTCATCGATTCAGGAATAGGTATCAAATGGCTTGCATAGGCTGTGGCATATTCTGCATATCCACCGCCACCGACCAGAGCCATTACCCTATCGCCCTTTTTGTATCCCTCAACCTCGCTGCCTATCTCCTCTATTACGCCTGCAACCTCTAAACCCAATATCTCTGATTCGCCCGGAGGTGGCGGGTATTTGCCCCTTCTTTGTACTATGTCTGGCATGTTTACCGATGTTGCCATGACCTTTATTAAAACCTGGTTGGGTTTTGGCTTTGGTTTTTCCACATCGGCTATTTTTAAAACATCCACTCCGCCAAATCCATCGCATATAACGGCTTTCATCCTTCTCCCCCTTTGAGTTTTTTCAACACTTAGCAAATTTATCCTTATAATCCCTTACAGTCAAATATTTAAACCGTTGTTTGCAAGCCATATCTGACCTAAAGCGATACCGCCGTCGTTTATGGGTGATGTGTTGTTGAAGTGCACCTCAAAACCCTTATCGGTTAGCCTGCTTATAAGCCCTTTTAGGATTATCTCGTTTTGAAAAACACCGCCGCTTAGGGCTGTAGTCTTTATGCCGTATGAGGATGAGATGTTTTTGATATTCTCAAAGACGCCCTCTATTATGGTGTTGTGGAACATCCTTGCCAAATCCGAGCGGCTTTTTTTATTACTTAACTGCACAAGCTGGGCAATAGAGTCTGAAAAATCCACGATATTGTCCTTGATGGTATAGCTGAACCTTTCCCGTGTTGATGATTTGAACGCCTCATAATTTAGTTTTATGGCCGCCTCTGCCTCGTATGAGCTTTTCTCCTTTATGCTAAGAAGCACCGATGCAACATCAAACAGCCTGCCTGCAGAGGTGGTTTTCGTTTTTTCTATAAAACCGAGGACTTTTGTTATATGGGTGTATTTTTCAAATAACGGGTGGTCGTTGATATTTAGGTGTTTCAGCCACAGTATGGCAAGCCTGAACGGCTCCTTTATGGCTTTCTGGGTAAATGCAAAGGGCATATATCTGAAATGGCCGACCCTCTCAATGCTTCTGCTATCATAGATAAAGAATTCACCCCCCCAGATAGCCCCATCATCACCAAATCCGGTTCCATCCAACACAACGCCTATGGCCGGCTTTGAAATTTGATGCTCAAATAGAACCGATGCAAAATGGGCCTTGTGGTGCTGAACCTTTATGGTGTTTTTAAAGTTTTCCTCTGCATAGATTGAGGAGAGGTAATTGGGGTGTTTGTCGCAGGCAACAATATCGGGTTTTACCTTGAAAAAGCCAAGGAGGTCCTCGATTTTTTCCTTAAACCTCAAATAGTTTTCATACTCCTCCAAATCACCGCTGTATTGGGATAGAATGACCTTGTCTTTTAGTGATACGGCTATGTTGTTTTTTAAATCACCACCAACGGCCAATATATTGGGCTTTGTCTTTCTTAGATAGACCCCCGGTGCAAAGCCCCTTGCGTATCGATATATCAACTTTTTATCGTTTATAGATTTTACTATGGAGTCCTCAAGGGGGCGTATGATTCTGCGGTTGTTTGTCAGGATATATTCTGTCTTTGAGAAGTTTAGGGCATCCTTATCCGAATAGATTAGCGGCTTCTCTGTGAAGTTTGCGCTTGTTGCCACAAGGAGCTTTAGTTTTGAGAAGTGAAATATCAATAAATGGAGCGGTGCATACGGCAGCATAGCCCCCAGGTATGGGCTTTCCATTGTGGCCGCCTTGAGTTTTTCGCTTTTGAGCCTTAAAAGGACTATAGGTCTTGTTTGGCTTTTGATTAGCTTTAGCTCTGTATCGGATACAAAACAGTAATCGTTCAAAACATCTATGTCCCTTGCTATTACGGCAAAGGGTTTTGATTCCCTGTTTTTTATCTGTTTGATTCTTTCTATAGCATTCTCATTCAAAGCATCGCAGTATAGGTGGTATCCGCCGATGCCCTTAACTAAAGCCAGTCCACCTTCTGATAGAACCTCCGATAGTTTTCTTATCGCCTCGATCCCTTTTGCTATAACCCTTTTTTGTTTTATGAGGAAGTAATCCGGGCCGCAGTCGTTGCAACATATGGGTTGGGCGTGGAATCGCCTGTTATGTGGTGAGTTATACTCCTCTTTACAGCTTTGGCACATGGTAAAATGCTTCATTGTGGTTTTTTCTCTATCATACGGGGCGCCTGTGATTATAGAAAACCTTGCCCCGCAGTTGGTGCAGTTTATGAAGGGGTGGAGGAATCTTCTGTTTTTCTCATCAAGCAACTCCTTGGCGCACTCATCGCATATGCCCAAATCCGGTGGTATGGACGGTGTTGTGTTATTGCTTGAGCTCTCCTTAATAGAAAAATCCTTAAATGCCCTCTTGGTGATTGCAAATTCCTCTGTGTGGATGGAGTCGATTCTGGCGTTTTCCGGCTTGTTGGCTTTTATCAGTTGTTCGATTTTCTCTTTTGTGGTTGGGCATTCTAAGTATATCTCCACAAAATCGGAGTTGTTTCTTACCCATCCTGAACAGTTTTTAAACAGCCTGTATATGAAAGGCCTAAAGCCCACCGATTGGACTATGCCCTCGATTCTTATCTTAAATGCCTTCATCATGTCTTTTTCAAAAGCAGTCCTGTTAGATACAGCGATGATGGGATGTTTAGTATATAGGGGTGGTCTTTGGCCTGTTTTAGGAATTCCACAACCTCGAGTTTACAGCCTGAGGCGATACTGGATGATAAAGACAGATTTAGCAACTCCTTAAAACCGATGGAGTTTGAGCAACTAAATACGGCAATATGTCCGTTTTCTTTCACTAAATTTAGGCTGTTTGTTATAAGGTATTTTAGACCCTTAAACGCCCCCTTTACTGCGTGTCTGTTTTTTGCAAAGGCCGGTGGGTCGATGATTATCATATCGTATGTCTCTGTTTCGTTTTTTAAAAAATCAAATACATCACCGTTTATGATTTGGTAATTTTTTACTCCGTTTAGGGAGCAGTTGGTTTTAATCCTTTGACAGGCATCGGCTGAGATCTCAACGAATTTGACGAATTCTGGGTTTAGATAGATGCCAAAGCCGCCCGAATGGGCAAATAGATCCAAAACCCTATCTGCCTTGTATTGGCTAACCTTTAGTCTGTTATCCCTCTGGTCTAAAAAGAAACCGCTTTTTTGGGATTGCTTGAGGTTTGTTATGAATCTTCTGCCGTTTTCCTCAACAATAAACTCATCATCTATCTGTCCATACACGGTTTGGCTTTCTATTGCAAGCCCCTCTTTTTCCCTTATCGGGTTGTCTTTTTTATAGATGCCCTTTGGCTTAATAAGCTCAACGAGCGTTTCGATTATTTTGTCTTTTAACCTGTCGACGCCCGCAGAATCAAACGATACAACGAGGTTGTCTGCGTATCTATCCACAACAAGACCGCTTAATCCGTCAGCATCGGAGTGAAACAGCCTTAGGGAATTTGTGTTCTTTATATGGCTTCTCCTTTTTATGGCGCTTTCTATTCTAAGCCTGATAAAATCCCCGTTTATATCTTCGTTTGCAAAACTCAAGATCCTTGCTGTTATCTTGCTTAAAGGGTTAACAAAGGCCAAAGCAACAGGGTTGCCTTTGTATGTTAGCTTGCATATCTGGCCTTTTTCAATACCGTTGGGCAGTCTTTCTATCTCTTTGTTGTATATCCAAACCAGGCGGTTTTTTATCTTTCTAAAACCGTTAGCGTTTAAAGCGACCTCTTTCACTGCTTGTAATTCTAAGTTTTTTAAAATATAATTCAAGCACTTGGAGGTGCTATGGCAATAACCCTGATCACAGGCGGTGTAAAATCCGGCAAAAGCAGATACGCTTTGGAGCTCTCTTTGGGTTATAAACATCGATTGTTTGTTGCAACGGCTGAAGCCTTTGACGATGAGATGAAAAGAAGAATAGAAAAGCATAAGCGGGAAAGGGGTAATCTCTTTAAGACAAAAGAGGAGCCTGTCTATTTGGCCGATGTTTTAAACAAAGCAGACGGCTTTGATGTCTGTTTGATAGATTGTCTAACTGTTTGGGTCTCAAACCTGTTGTTTTACAAAAAAGAGAATCAGATTGAGCTGTTCTTGAAAGCATTAGAAGCTGCCTCTTTTGATGTTATTGTTGTTTCAAATGAGGTGGGTTTGGGTATTATGCCTGACAATGCACTATCACGGCGGTATATGGACTTGCTTGGTGAGTTGAATCAAAGAGTGGCCGCCATGTCGGAGAGGTTTGTTTTTATGGTTAGCGGCCAGCCTTTGAATATCAAACCTTAATGTATAACATCAAAGCCAAATTGGGTGTATATGTTGAGATGGTTTAGTATAAAATTATACAACTCATTTTGCGCTTTTTTGTTTTTGGTAAAGGATATTTTGGCTATATAACCTTTCTTTATTTGGTTGAATTCTTTAGGTATTTCTACATAATCAAATCCGTTTATTTTAGCTGTGGATTTGAATACAAGCCCAGCATCAACCGTATTCTGCTTGAGGTAATTTATAATTTGAGAGATGTTTATGGCCTCAACTTTCACATTACTTTTAAGCTTTGATGCCATCTCAATAGGGAGTTTATTTAATATGTGAAAATAGGTTTTACCCAAAGCCATAGTTTTTGGGTTGCCTGCCGCTATTTTTATATTGTCTTTAAATAGGTCCTTAAAGTTCTTTATCTTCTGCTTGCCCTTTTGCGATAACCCCATAACAGGAGTTAGTCTGATAAATCTTTCGAACCCCAGAACCAGACCCTTTTTTTGGGCTATTTTAAAGAACTTTGGGTCGATGCATGTGTATATATCACCCTTCTTTGATAGAATCATCTGCTGCAATACCTGTCCTGTCCCGCCGTTTATTAATATAACTTTGTCTTTATGGGTTTTGTTGAATAGTTTGGCTATTTTTTGTGATGGTTTTTTAATAGCTGCTGACGAGAACCAGTATAACTGATAAGAGAAAGCAGTTCTCGCAAATAAAGTAAGTATAAAAACAATAAATGCTTTTCTCATTTTATCACCTCGAACCCAAATTTTTTATAAACATAGAGATGTTTTAATATAAAATTATACAACTCCTCTTGAGCTTTTTTGTTTTTTGAGTATGAAACCAAAGCCACATAGCCGTATCGATTTACATTGTATCTTTGCGGTATGGTTATATATTTTAGATGAGTGTTTTTTATTAAGGCTTTATCCAAAACAATACCTGCATCCACAACGCCCTCTTTAACATATCCCACTATTTGAAATACATTTAGGCATCTGACTGCTATGTTTTTTTGAATCTTGCTGGCCATTTTAGAGGGGAGCTTTGAGATTATCTGTTTAAATGTTTTACCCAAGCACATGGCCCTGGGATTTCCCCCTGCTATTCTTATGTCGTCTTTTGCAAGATCGTAGAAGCTTTTTATCTTTTTCTCTCCGTCTTTGGATAAAAGAAATATTGGTGTTAATTTGAGTATCTTTTTGTATCCCGATATGGCCCTAAACCGTTGTGCTTTCTTTAGAAAATCCACATCAACAAGCGTATATATATCGCCCCTTTTTGATTGTATTATCTGGTTTAGAACCTGACCTGAGCCTCCGGCGATGATTACCACTTTGTTTTTGTGGGTTTTGTTGAATGCTTTTGCTATTACTTGAGCCGGTTTTTTTATACCTGCTCCGGTGAACCAATAAAGCGTTTGTGCGAAAGAGGTAAAAGAAAAAGATAGAATAAACACCGATACCCATACAAAATAACGCATGTCAAACCTCCTATAAAAAATATGTAAATGGCTTAAAATAGAGAATGGTTGTGCATAAACACCTTCCTTTCCAAACACGGGAGGCGTAAGCGTTTCCACTTACACCCTATCGGCCAGCCTCCATAGCTAAAGGCCTTAGGAGGTTAGGCTCGGAAAGTTTTCTCAAAGCTTACAAAATAAGAATCAAAAATGCAAATCTAAATTGCGCTAAACACAACAATGGTTATTATAAACATGATGAGTATATACGATACATAGAAAGAAACCTTACCGTTCATAATTATATGGCTTATTGTATATGTTGTCTTTTTGGTGAGTCTTGAAAGCCGTTGATATACAGAGTCGAATACATCTGCCACCACAACAAAGGCTTCGTTGTTTTGTTTTATCTCTTTCATGTTATAGATAAAGCGCAGTATGTATTCAAGTATGAACGAAAATGCGTTGGCTGTGAAGTATTCCTCCTCTTTTAGATGCAATCCGCCGTTCCAAGATACAACCCTTTTTGTGGTCTTTTTGTTTTTTGTATAGATGGCAAAGGGCACGATAAATAAGACCAGGATTACAATAAGCAGAAATGCCGGCGACACAACGCCAAAGATGGGTTTCGCACTTAAAATTAACCACCCTTCTGGAACACCCAATAGCCCACCGACAAACTGTGGATAACCTATATGGATAAACCACACGGGCGCAAGGACTCCAAGCCCGATAAGCAAGATGATTAGTATTAGTTGGGATATGTGCATGGCAAATACAGGCATGTTTATGGCTTTCTTGTTGTGGTGATACCCGAGAGCTGAATACCCTATGAGTTTTATCATGGAGAATGAAGCAAATCCCATGGCAAGCGCCATCAGCACACCCGCCGTCGAGCTTGCTATTCTATCGAGAATGCTTGTGAATTGATAGGACTGAAACACCGCCTCAAGCAGCATCCATTCTGCAACATAACCCAGAAACAACGGAAATCCTCCAAAGGAAAGCCCCGATGTTAAGATACCTAAAGCCGGTATCTTGCCCACGCTTTTATAGATTCCCCTTACCCCGTCTATGGTTTCCTCCTGCAGTCTTTCCTTCGCCTCACCTATAGATAGAAACATCAGTGTTTTTGCTATACTGTGGGATAGGGCAATTACTATAGCTCCCAAGAAGGCAAACTCATGCAGGGTTGACTTTAAAGAGAATGAGTAAGCTATAGCGGATAGTCCAAGAAGGGCCAAGATCATACCGTTGTTCTCGATTGTTGAATAAGCCGGCAATACATTCAACTCCCTCGATGATGCTGCCCCTATGGCGCCCCAGAAAGCCGATATGCTGCCCAAAACTATGGCTGCAATCCCCCAGCCGTGTGTGTATCCGATTATTTGCATAACCCTTACAAGGCCGTACACCCCCATAAGGGTCATTGAACCGCTGAGTGTGGCTGAGGCATTTGCGGGTGCTTTTGAATACACCCTCTTTAGCCAGGTGTGAAACGGCACCATGTCCATCTTCACCATAAATCCCAGGGATGCAAAGATTAGAAACGGTAGGCTTTTTGATTGTGCATTTAGGGCTATGGTTTTTGTCGATGCGTATAGGGCCGCTGTGGCTATTATCAGAGAAAGTGTCGATATTTCACCGAATAATAGAAACTCATAAGCTTCTTTATATGAGCCTTCATGCTCTGCAATAAGCATATAGGATGATATGGTCATAATCTCTAAGCCTGCAAACAGCATCAACATATCGTATGATACGAGCAATAAAAACATTCCCAGCATTGCCAGATTGATAAATATAGACATCCTCTGTTTGTATCGATTTCCAAAGTCTATTGAAAACAAGGATATTGCAAACCACGAGATGGATGCCATCATCAAAAACAGACCCGATGTCTTATCCAGATAAAAACCTATCTTTATGCCGTCTATAAAGTGCACCACATGTGTTATGGCTAAATTTAAGAACACCGCTTCAAAGCCCAGTATAAAGCTCAAAAAGGAAGCTATAGCAGCCGTTGCATAGCTTAGCTGTTTTTTGGCAAACCCCAAAAGAGCACCGGTTATGAATATGCCTATTATTACCTCAATCATTTTTCAGCCTCCATTATATTTAACAGGGCATTTAATATTTCATCTGCGGTTAATGGTTTTTCATAATAACCTATGATATTGCCTAAATTTAACTCCTTTACAGGTATGCCTATCCCGCTGTTGTCTTCTATCACCATAATGCCAAACGGCTGTGGCAATTGATTGACCGTTTCTTTTAAGGGTTCAACCATTTTTGGTGAGCATTTGCCCAAAACAAGAAGGAGATCCGCATGTCTGGGTGAATCGCAAAAGAATATGCCGAATCTGTGGATGTTGTATTGCGGTGTTTGTAGGGCGGCTATTTCAAAATTTAGGCTGTTGTCGTTTGATACATCTATGGGAAAGATGTGGAGTGATTTTTTAAAAATCGGGGATATTGACCTTACCGCCTCTTTGGTTTTATTAAAGCCCTCCGTTATCCTTTGTGTTATGCCATAAATCGCCCACGGCTTCATATCTCCTCCCTTATCTTGCACAGTCTGAAAAGTTTATGCCGAATGAATCAAAGGTGAAACTAAAATCAGTGAATATGTATCCTTTTATGGCCTCTGCAAATGCCATAAAGCCAAAAACAGATGGCGTTGAGATGTAAGCATAGCTTATGAGGCCGTCTCTTATCTCTAAATAGTAGGCTATAATGCCTGTTGGGGAGCAGGAATAGCCTAAGTAATCACCGTCTTTTATTTGAATCTCTTCTTTTTTGGGTTCGTTGTCTATCTTTTCTATCTGCGATAGGATTATATTGCACGAATTTATAAATTCATCAGCCCTTACCTCCATCCTTGCCAAAGCATCGCACCCCGAGCGTGTGGTTATCTCTAAGTTTTCATACAAGGGGTTGAACCGTCTTAGGTCCTCTTCTATTCCGCATGCCCTAAGGGAAGGTCCACTAAGACCGATTTTTATGGCATTTTCTTTATTCAACCTTCCCACGCCGTAAAGCCTATCTATAAAGTTATAGCTCTGCAGGGCATGCTCGTATAGCTCTTCGAATTTTTCCCTTAAGAGCATTATTCTATTTTTTGCCTTTTTCAAGTTGGCAAGGTTGATCTTCACACCGCCAATGAGGTTTGAGTGCTTCAATAATCTATTGCCAAAAAGGAGCTTGTTTATTCTTAGAAGTTCCTCAAAGATCCATTCAAGATGGGATGTAAGAACAGTTTGGGATGCCCCCTTTGCAAGCCTTGTTATCTGGTGTATGTGGTTGTAAGCCCTCTCCAATTCAAGGCCTATTATCCTTACCCTCTGGGTTGTTTTATCTATTTCAGCTTGGTTTTCTATAGCTTCTGTGAAGGCCAATGAATGGGAGAATGAGAAGTTTCCGCATATCGATTCTGCCAGCCTTAATGCCTCGGAGGGTGTCTTTCTCACCATTAAGGCTTCTATGTTGCGTTTTTTATAGCCTGGGTCAATTTCAACAGACAGGATCCTCTCTCCATATGTGTAAAGATTGAAAACTCCGGCCTCTGCCACACCAGCAGACACTGGCCCGTATCTGAAATTAAAAACGCCCTTGCCCTGGGTTTTGCCACCCCCTATGGATATATCCCTGTTCTTTATTAGGTCATGGTTTTCAAATGTTGAGCTGCATTCGCTGGCCTTTTTTACAAACAACCTATCCTTATCCTGAATAAGCAGTCTATCGTCCCTTAGTATCCCCAACAATCTCATTTTATCATCCCCGTGGTTATGAGTTTTTCAATAAAACCTGCAGCGAATATAACCAAAAACGCCAGAACCGTGTTTAGGACAGGTATGATTAGACTCATGGATGATTCACTTTTTATCCTTGTTGATTGGGTTTTGGAGAATGCCATCTGGGCCGTTTTGCCGTTTAGAGCCAAGAAATCAAGTAAAAGAAAAACAGCCAACAGTAGTGTCAGTGCCAACCCCTTTGTTGAGTATAGGGCATAGATTATCAATATCTCGCCTAAGAATGTGCCAAAAGGGGGTGCTGAGCTTACAGCCAGCGTGGACAACACAAGATTGTATCCTGCGGTTGGCAATATTTTTGTTAGGCCTTCTATATCGCTGATTTTTCTTGAATTAAACACCGCCAATATGTTGCCCGTTGTATAGAACGCCGATGATTTGGCAAAGGCATGGGCAACAAGCAGTACAAAAGCCCCCAATAGTGAGTATTTTGTATTTAGGGATAAACCTATGAGTATCATACCCATGTTTTCTATAGAGGAATATGCAAACATCCTTTTGTAAAACTTCTGGTTTATGAGAAATATCGATGCAAAAGCGACACTCAAAAAGCCAAGCATAAAGGCAAATATATGGAGTTTGGCAGATGGCATAACCTCAAGCACCCTAAACAGGCCAAACAAAGCCACAGGCAGAAGGACTGCAGAAAATATCGCACTTACGGGTGCTATTGCCCTTCCATGCACATCGGCAAGCCAGCTATGCATGGGAAAGATTCCGGCTTTTGTTGCAAAGCCAACTATAGTCAACGCCCCGCCCAACACAAGCAGTTTCTTGTTTGTGAAGGTTAATTGTTTTATTTGGCTCAATATAAGCGTGTGGGTTGATGCATAGATGAATACAATGCCCACAAGTGAGATGATGAGGCCTGCCGATACGATTATTATGTATCTCCATGACGACTCAATAGCTGCTTCGTCGTTGTCTATAGCAACAAGGAGGGCGCTTGTTATCGTTGTTGCCTCTATGCCAACCCAGATAAGGCCTAAATTGTTGAGTATGACACTGAAGAGCATACTTGCAGCAAACAGGTTTAGGAATAGATAATAGTGGCTTCTCTTAAGCAGCGGTTTATGGACATGTTTAAGGTAGGTTAAAGAAAACAGTACGCTTGTTAGATAGATTATAGACACAATTATAAGCATTATTTTTGATTTTCCGTCTATCAATAAAAGGTGGGATGTTGTCGTTTGAAGGTTCAGTATATAGAATGAGCTAACAACGCTTAGACCTGCTGAAATGGTTGATACTAAAGCGGCCAGACCGTCTCTTCTTGTTATGCAAAATATGGAGGCTATTAGGCTAAACCCTATCGGTAAATAGTAAAACATCTCCTACCCCCTGAACTCTTCGAATTCGTCTATTACATCGGATACGGATTCCTCCCTTAGCCTCATTATGATTGCAGAGACCATAACAACGCCTATGAGGTCTAAGAGTATTCCGCCTTCTATAACAAACGGCAGATCGGGAAACATGTATCCACCGAACAAGAACAAGCCGTTCTCTATTACCATATAGCCTATAAGCTGAACGAATGCATTGTTGCGTGATGCTATCAAAAACATGCCCTGGATTATAATGGCTATTGGTATGAAGCCTGCCTGTATGTCAATATTACTAAACAGGGCTGTTCTGTAAATTGTATAGGAAAACACAACCAGCAAAACGGAGATAATGATGGAGAGGCTTGTTGGGATTGTCTGTTTTACCTCCCTTTCCCTGTGGGGTGGTTTTAGTTTTTTCAAGATATACGAGGGTATGAATATGGCTCTGACAAATAGTGTAAGCAGAGCCAAAATTAGCAGGGACAATTCTTGTGTTATTTGAAAATTCACAAACAGCAACACCGCTATGGCAACCGATGAGACGGCAAATGTTAAAACCATCTTTTTTAGATACACCTGCCACTGCATAAAGAGTATGAGTATAATCTGCAGAAATCCCACGACTATATAGGCATCCTTCATAAGACACCTCCGGTTGTGTAAAAGACCAGTATGGCAAGCAGGGCAAAGGAAAAGGCTATGGCCACATATTCAAAGTTTTTGAATAGCTTGTATTTGGATATGGTGGATTGGATGGTTGCAATAATAAACACCAGGATGGTAAGTTTTATTAGATGGATTACGCTATAGACGCAAACAGACCAAAAATCGGGCTTCATAGGCAGAAAAAAGGGAAACAGGAAGTCGTTTAAGAATACACTCATAAGGAGAAACTGCTTTATATAGCTGCCCCACCTCATAAACGCCAACTCCTTGGATGAATACTCCATCTCTATGGCCTGGTCTATCATGCCGAATTCGTTGTTTGTGTGGGATTCTATGGGCAATTTGCCCGTTTCAATCAATAGTGCCATGAAGAAGGCAAATACAACAAACCAGTGAACGAGTGAGGCATACCAATGGGTCGATGTCTGCAGTATGTTGTTGACCACATAGGGGTTGTTTGTGTGGGATATGGCACCGAATGTTATGAATATGAGGACGATTATGGGTTCTGAGAGTGCGCCGATACTTGATGCCCTTGAAACACCCATGTGGGAGTAGTTGTTTCTGCTGTCTAAGGCTGCAAGCTTCTTTAGCGTTGCTATGGCTGCAAATATCAACCCGCCGCCGATAAAATCAACCGTCGGGCCAAATATCAAGGGAAAACCGGTAATGATAGGCAGAACCAGGGTTAAGAATAAATACATGGAGAATGTGATGTATGGAACAACCTGAAACAGATCCGATGCAACCTGAGGTATGACGCTCTGTTTTCTGAACAGTTTTGCAAGGTCGTAATAGGGCTGTAAGATCGGAGGGCCTTCCTTGGATTGGTAAATCTCAAGGAGTTTGTTGAAAATACCCACAATTAAGGGTGCAAAGGCGGCCACAAAGAACAGTTGCATGACACTATAAACCCACAACATAAACCACCTCAAATATAGTTTTTAATAGGAGTTATTGGCCCAAAAAGAGAGGGCAGTTTAAGGCGAACTCCACCGCCTTTAAGCTGCGCCTGTTTTTATATCAAAGTGTTATTTTCTTGTCAAGGCTGGCTTTGGCATAAGGACTCTTTAGCTTTATTGGTATTTTTCTAAAAGGTTTAAGAACTCCTCTTTGGGTAGGGGTTTTGAGAATAAAAAGCCCTGGGCAATCTGGCATCCCATCTCTTTTAAGGTTTCTAATTGCTCTTTGCTTTCAACGCCCTCTGCTATGGTGGTTAGGTTGAGTTGCTGGGCTAAATAGACGATGGTTTTCACAATGGCTTTGGTCTTGGGGTTTTCCATCATTTGCCTGACGAATGAGATGTCTATCTTGATGCAGTCTATAGGGAGGTTTGAGATATAGGAAAGCGATGAATAACCCGTTCCGAAATCGTCTATGTATACCCTATAACCCTCATTGCGCAGCTTGTGCAGTATGCTGCTTGCCCTGCCGGGTTTGTCTAAAAACAACCTCTCCGTGATTTCGATGTTTATGAGCTTTTTGTATTGGGGCTGTAAGCCTATGAGTTTTTCTGTGAAGGCCTCATCCATAAGGCTTGTGGCCGATATATTGACAGAGAGCGGTTTGTCTATTGAATTAGTGCTTAATAGCTCCACCACCTCGTCGATTATATAGTTCTCCAGTTTAACTATGTTTCTGGTCTGTTCGAAGATCGGTATGAATTCAAGCGGCGATATGACGGTTCCGTTTTTTATCCACCTTATAAGGACCTCGGCCCCCTCTATTGCACCCGTCGCTATGCTAAAATACGGCTGGAAGTATAAGACAAACTCCTTGTTCTTTAACGCCTCTGGGAATTCCTGGTTGATCTTCAGTTTCCTTTCGGTTTCGCTCTTTAGCTCCTCTTTATAGAACCCTATGGAGTTTTCGCCTTTGAGTCTGGCATCGATGAGCGCAATCTCGGCCTTATCCAGTAAGCCTATCGGGTCTTTTGAGTCTATCGGGTATATGCTAATGCCCACATTAAACGAGAGGTTAAACCTCTGGCCGTCTATGTCGTATGGCTTTGATAGTTGTCTTATCAGATCCATGCTGATAACGAGTATGTCTTCCTCTCTTTTCATATCTTTCAGGAGTATGGCAAACTTGGAGGACTCCAGTTTGGCTATTATGTCGTATCTTCTTAGGTGTTTTTTGATCCTTTCGCCGATCTCTTTGAGTATCAGGTTGCCCTTTTGGAAACCCACAACCTCGTTTATCAGGGAGAAGTTTATCGGCTTTAGCACAACCACGGCGCCCAATCTATCCTGATATTGGGCCCTTTCTATGTATCTTTCTATGGCTTCGGTAAAGGCATATCTGTTTAGGAGGTTTGTGATGCTATCCCTCCTTAAGGCGTTTTCTATGAGCCTTTGCAACTCGGTGTTTTCTGTTATGTCCTTGCCTGCGGCTATGATGTATGTTCTGTCTGTTTTTACCTTGGATAGGTGGAAGAGGGCCTTCTTGATGTTGCCCTCATCCGTTTTTAGCTTAAACACCAGGCAATTGCCGCTATAATCCTGCTTTTCTATAACCTCGCCTATATCCCTGTCGTTCTCCTGGTATACTATCTCGTTCAGTCTCTTGTTTAGCAATTGATGCTTTGTGTAGCCCAGGGTCTGTGTTGCATTGTCGTTAGCATAGACTATTTTTAGGTCTTCTTCTGCTATGAGGATAAACTCAAACCCTAAATTGACGGCCTCCTCCAGGATGGTTTTCCACTTCTGTGTTTCGAGCTTTTCCAGTGTGGAGTTAAGGGTTTTGCTTAAGCTGTTTATCAGGTGCATGAATTCGCCTGAGAATATATTAGGTATCTTAGAATACAAAATAAGGATATAGGCGATATCACCGTTTTTGAAAAGCGGTATGGAGCAGACCGAATAGACACCAAACCTCTTCTGTACACTCCTCCAGGCAGACATGCCTTTGTCTGAGTATATGTTGTTTATGGTGACGATCCTCTTTTCCCTGTATGAGCGGCCTATGCTTCCCCTTCCTTCGGGTATGTCGGGGTTCACCGATATCTTTATGTTTCTGAAGATGTCTATGTATGTCTGTTTGCCTGCTATGTATTTCTCCTTAAACAGTTCGGTTTTCTCATCCACGTACCCTAAACATACAAGGTCAAACCCAACATCCTCATTCAGCACCCTGACCGTTTGTTTGAGTATCTCATCCTCCTGGGTTATGTTAGTGGATAACTCGTTTACCTTGGCCAGTGCCTTGTATAGTATCTCATAGGTTTTCTGTTTTGTTATATCCACGGTGATTACAAAGCCTGAGGGTTTGGAGTCGTATATGACTGTATAGCCGAAGTTTAAAACAAGCTTTGTCTGTCTGTCCTTTGTTAGGTATGTAATTTCGCTAAACTCCCTTGAGAAGAACTCGCCTGCAACCCTGCGCTCGATGATGCTTTTGGCCCTTTCTTTATATTCATCCTTGATTAGATCCAAAAGCTTTACCTGGCCGCTTAAAAGCTCCTCCTTCTGGTATCCCACAAGCCTGCAGAATGCGTCGTTTACAAAGACAAATCGACCGTCTTTTTGATAGACATACACGCCGAATATGGTTGTGTTGCTTATGGCCTTTAATGTTGCCTCGTCAAACTCTATCCTTTTCATAACAGGCTTTTTATTCTCAATATTCTTAACCCAACAATCCTCAACCTACCTTATATTATTTTTTTGTTTTGTTGTAAATCCCTAAATTTTATAAGGCATGCCCCCATAGGTTTAACCCTTTATTTAAACTTATTTAACAGGTCTGAAACATTCTGAGCTGTATCTTTTAGCTGCACGGATAGGGATGCTATGGACTCAGCCGCCTTTGCATTCTCTCTTATTGCCTCTGTGATTTCGCCAATCTGGGAGTCTATCTCTGTCATTGTTGCAGATATCTCCTCTGTTGCTGCGCTGGTTGAGTGTATCTCGTCTATGGTTCTGTTTGTCCTTTCAACGACCTCGTTTACATGCTCCCTGTTTCTTTCGATGGATTCGGCTTCCGATAGTATGCTCTCTTTTGTCTTGATGGTTTGCTCTATGGCCTTATCCACATCCTGTTGCATCTTCGTAATCGTTGTTCTGATCTCCTCTGTTGATAGTTGCGTTTTCTCTGCTAACTTCCTCACCTCATCGGCAACAACGGCAAAGCCCCGTCCAGCATCCCCGGCTCTTGCTGCCTCAATGGCGGCATTTAGGGCAAGCAGGTTGGTCTGATCTGCTATATCGCTAATTACATCGACGATCTTGCCTATCTCTTTTGACGATTCGCCGACAACATTGATCTGTTCCATCGTTCTTTCGGCCAACCTTGCATTGATCTCCATCATTCTGAGCTTCTCTTCCATATCTTTTATCAGCTCTTGATTTATCTCTGCTATCCCTTCGGCTAAGGATGTTATGTTTTCTGTCGATTCTGCTATGCTCTCAATGGCCTTTGTTGCATCCTCTATGGCATTTTTTATCTCTTCCATGCCCCTTGATGTTTCCTCGTTTGCAGCCGATATTTGAACGGCTGTCGATGATAGGTTGGATGAGCCCTTTAACATGGCATCGGATGCCGTTTTTGTTTCATTTACCATGGCTTGCAGATTTTCAACCATTGAGTTTATGTTTCTTTTGAGTTTGCCTATCTCGTTGTTTGTGTATATATTAAACCTGGCGGTTAGATCGCCATCCCCGATTTTGTTAAGCACATCACCAACGCCGCTTAACGGTTTTATTAGGTATTTTGTAAAGGCCATAAAGCCCAGTATTACTATCGCTGCAATGGAGGCATACACAACAAACATCAGTCTATCATGGTTATTTAAGCCCCTATAGATGCCTGTGATTGATGATCTGATTAAACTGATCCTGTTGCCCAGAATAGAGTTTATCTGCTCATCTATGGATTGGGTAAGTTTATCGAATCTCTGGAACTCCTCATAGCTTATCTTGCTTGAGTTGAGGTTTATTTGACCTAAGGCGACCCTCAACTGGTTGTCTATTGCCGATTTTAGGGTTGATAGTCTTTGCTTTTCTGTTGAGCCTATCCTGGCGCTGTTTATGTTTTTCTCGATAAGCGCATCCACCTTCTCAAAATACCTCTCTGCCTCTTTAAGCATTCTTTCATCCTTAAGGAAGTAAGCCTTTAGAAGGTATTTCTCTGCCTTTGAGTAGTTCTCCCTTATCTTGTTATACAGGCTGACCTGACCCAAATCCCTGGAGTATATGACCCTGGTTTTCTGTTTGATGCTTTTGCTTGATGTTATGGTGGCATAGAACCCTATTGCCAGGCCCGCTATGATGAGGATAAAGAATGCAGCAATCATTTTCTTCACCGATACATTCGACATCGCCCACCTCCTGAAAAATTTTTTTATTTACTAAAAATCGCAAAAAAAAAAAAACATTTTACATAAGTTATTAATTCACTTATTATAAGTATAATCGATTGGTCTCATATCGTCAAGTGCAAGTTAACTTGTAAAAAGGTGGTTAGTTAAAATGTTCGGTGTATAAATAGAGAATTGGTTAAAAGATTAAGAATAAGCGGGGAGACAGGAGATTTTTACCCCCTGCCTCCTTTGGGTTCTTAGTGGAACTTGTTTACTAAATCAAGCACGGTTTGTGCGATGTTTTTCAGTTCAACCGATGCGTTTGCCACCTCCTCTGCTGCCTTTGCATTCTCCCTTATGGCGTTTTGCATCTCTTTGATCTGTGAGTCGACCTCAGAGACCGTTGCGGATATCTCCTCCGTTGCTGCGCTGGTTGAGTGTATCTCGTCTATGGTTCTGTTTGTTCTTTCAACGACCTCGTTTACATGCTCCTCGTTTATCTTTATTGCCTCAGACTCAGAGAGTATGCTCTCCTTTGTCTGTTCTGTTCTCTCTATGGCCTTTTCAACATCCTTCTGCATCTTTATGATGGTGGCCCTGATCTCCTCTGTCGAGCGCTGTGTTTTCTCTGCTAACTTCCTCACCTCATCGGCAACAACGGCAAAGCCCCGTCCTGCCTCTCCAGCCCTTGCTGCCTCAATGGCGGCATTTAGGGCAAGCAGGTTGGTCTGATCTGCTATATCGCTAATTACATCGACGATCTTGCCTATCTCTTTTGACGATTCGCCGACGATGTTTATCTGCTCCATGGTTTTTTCTGCCAGCTCGGCATTTTTGTTCATCCTCTTTACCTTTTTCTCCATATCCTCAAGCATCTTCTTGTTGACCTCGGCTATAGCCTCTGCCAGCTGTGTGATGTTTTCTGTGGATGTTGCAATGCTGTTTATGGCATTGGATGTATCGCTTATTGCCGATACGATCTCGTCCATGCCGTGTGTGGCCTCCTCATTGGCAGCAGACATTTGGACTGCGGCAGATGATAGGTGAGCGGAGTGGTTTACCATGGCATCGGCAGCCTCTTTTATGTTGTTGACCATCTTTTGCAGGTTGTCCACCATGTTGTTCAACTGCCTTTTTAGGTTGCCGATCTCGTTGTGTGTCCAGACATTGAATCGGGCGTTTAGGTTGCCCTTGCCTATCTCGTTCATAACACTTTCAACACCGCTTAATGGGTTGATTAGATACGATTTTGTAACGATGAATATGATTATGAGTATTACAGCCAATATGCCGTATGCGATGAATGTGGTTGTTGCATTCCTGTTTATGCTCTTTATTACGCTTCTTAGCGATGCTTCGGCCTGGTTTAGGTTTGAGTCTGTTATGTTTACGATCGCTGCCTCTATGGTTGATGCCATGCTGTCCATCTTTGACAATTCTTCTTCTGAATAGTTGCCCGTTTTCATGGTTTCTTCTAACTGATTGAGTGCGATGGTGAGCTGTTTATTTAGAAGGTTTTTTAAGTTGATTAGTTTTTGCTTCTCGTTGCCGCTAATTGATGGGTTGTTTAGGAGCCTATCAATTGCTTCTATTGCGTATGAGAATTGGGATTTTGCCTGATTGATGAGCTTTCTGTCCCTCGTTATGTATGATTTTATGAGCAATCTCTCCCCTTTGTTAAACCCCCTTTCTATCTTGTGGTATTCGGTTATCTGTTTAAAATCGGTTGCATAAACCCTAACAAGGCGGCTTTTGCTTTTGTTGATAAAGCTTACATTCATTGTAACCATTACAACAAAGCCCAATAGAACTATCGAAAGCCCGCTGATAACAAGGGTTTTAATGGAGACATTGCCCAACATATGCCACCTCCTTAAAAACTTTTATTATTTTCTAAAATCAGTTAGTTAATAACCTTTGCTTTTAATCCCTTTAAAAGACCGTTTTCTTAAGCTAATAATTTAGGTATTATAAACTGAAAGTCAATATAGTTAATTATTCACATGTGAAACTCTGTTTTTTGCCATCTTTCATTTGAATTTGGAGAATTTTTTGGTATAACTTGGCAAAAATTTGTTTAGGGGGAGGAAGTGGTTGTAATAGGTTCTGACCACGGCGGATTTGAGTTGAAGGAAAGGATAAAGGACTTCTTGAGGGAGTTGGGTGAAGAGGTTGAGGATGTCGGCGTTTTCTCTGAAGAATCGTGCGACTATCCGGATATAGCAAAAGAGGTGGCCATTAGGGTTGCACAAAATGGCTCTAAGGGTATACTAATCTGTGGAACGGGAATCGGTATGAGCATAGCAGCCAATAAGATCAAGGGTGTTAGGTGCGCCTTATGCCATGATGCATACACTGCTGAGTTTGCCCGCAGGCATAATAACGCCAACATCCTGGCATTTGGCGGCAGGACGACGGGTGTTGAGATTGCAAAGCAGATGGTTAAGATATTCTTGAGTACCGAGTTCGATGGTGGGAGGCACCAGCGCAGAATAAACAAAATCTCTGATTTGGAGGCGTTATGAGTGTTTTGAAGGATTTTGATCCCGAAGTTTATAAGGCTATAGAGGATGAGAAGAAGAGGCAGATGTATGGCCTTGAGCTTATCGCCAGCGAGAATCTGGTATCTGAGGCTGTGCTTGAGGCTCAAGGTTCGATCATGACAAACAAATACGCTGAGGGTTATCCCCATAAGAGGTATTACGGCGGTTGTGAGTATGTTGATGTTGTGGAGGAGCTTGCAATCGATAGGGCTAAAGAGCTCTTTGGTGCGGAGCATGTGAATGTTCAACCGCACTCAGGTTCTCAGGCCAATATGGCTGTCTATCTTGCAACCCTTCAGCCCGGCGATAGATTGCTTGGTATGGATTTAACAAACGGCGGACATCTGACCCACGGCTCGAGGGTTAATTTCTCAGGCAAGCTATTTATAAGCTTTGGATACGGTGTAAACCCCGAGACGGGCTTGATCGATTACGATGAGATTGCTGCCATTGCAGATGAGTTTAAACCAAGACTGATTGTATGCGGTGCAAGCGCCTATCCAAGGACAATAGACTTTAAGAAGTTCAGGGAGATTGCAGATAGCGTGGGTGCTTATCTGATGGCAGACATTGCCCATATTGCAGGGCTTGTTGCTGCAGGAATACATCCAAGCCCAATTCCCTATTGCGAATTTGTCACCACCACAACGCATAAGACCTTGAGGGGTCCGCGTGGTGGTATGATTATGACAAAGGAGTTCTTTGCAAAACCGATAGATAAGATGGTCTTTCCGGGCATGCAGGGTGGGCCTTTGATGCATGTTATTGCGGCCAAGGCCGTCTGTTTTAAAGAGGCCTTGACCGATGAGTTTAAGGAGTATCAGAAACAGGTGGTAAAAAACGCCAAAACGCTCGCCAGGGTGTTGATGGACAACGGCTTTAAATTGGTTAGCGGCGGAACGGACAACCATCTGATGCTTGTGGATCTGACCGATAAGAATATAACAGGCAAAGAGGCTGAGGAGGCTTTGGGCAAGGTCGGCATAACGGTCAACAAGAACACCGTGCCGGGTGAGACCAAAAGCCCGTTCGTTACAAGCGGTATAAGAATAGGAACGCCTGCTGTTACCACCCGTGGTATGAAAGAGAAGGAGATGGAAAAGATTGGTGAGTTTATTACAGAGACGCTGAACAACCTGGGCGATGAGAAGAAGTATGCCCAAATCAGAAAAGAGGTGGAAAAGCTCTGCGAAGAGTTTATGTTTTACTCTGTCTGATACTTTTTATTTCCATAAGGGCCTTTGGGGTTGAGCTTGCCTTCTATAAGGAGGGCACAACCCCTTACTTTAAGCTGACCGAGGTGCCGCAGGATGCCTATCTCTATGTGAAGGGTAGGTATTTTGTGGCCTTTTTTGCTGGCAAGCGGGTCAAGAAGGAGTTTATAGCCCAAAATTTAAAGGATGCTTACTTTAAGAGCTTTTACATAGAGAACAACGACAACTCCTCGCAGATTGTAATTGAGTGCAACAAAGGGTATCAGCCCGATTTTGAAAAGCAGGGCGATGTGGTTATTGTAAAACCCTCCCTGCAGATGGCCAAGCATAAGGCTGAACCCCTTAAGGGTGTGCCCCAAGAGCTTATTGCCATACCGTTTTACACATCTCAAAATACATTCTCGCCAACCCAGAAGTTTAAACAAACATACGATGAGATGCTCTTTTTTAGCGGTATAAGGGCGTTTTACATAAAGAATTACAGGCTTGCTGCTGCTTTTTTTAGGGAGATTATAAAGAAATACCCCTCAAGCAACTTCTTTATAAACGCCTATTTCTTGTTGGGTGATTGCTATAAAAATCTAAAGCAGTATGATATGGCCATCAAGACATACGAGTCTGCTATCAAGTTTGCTCCCAAAAACTCTGCGGTTGCCCAGACGCTGTTTTCTATGGCCGACATATACATAAAGAGGAAGATGTATATGTCTGCAAGGAACATCTATAAACGCATAATGAAGGACTATGCCGATACAGAGTGGTATTACAAGGCCGAGTTCATGTTGGGCTATAGCTATTACACAGAGAACAGGTGCAGGAACGCTTTAAAGGTTTTCTTAAATGTGGATAAGAAGAGTAAGTTTTATCCCGTTTGTATGCTTATATCGGCTGAGTGTTTCTTCAGACAAAAAGACTATGCCAAAGCCGTTTTAGCCTATTATTACATGTCGAAGAAGCTGGAGAGTATAAATCCTGAGAAGTTCTATGTTGAGTTGGGCGATGTGGGTATTGCCCTGTGTGAGTATGAGGATTACAAGGAGGCCAATAGGGTCTTTTCTTATGCCGAACAGACCCATAAGGAGGAGATAATAGAGCATATCTATATAGACAGGATGAGGTGCGATCTGAAGAAGGGCGACTTTGATGATCTGAATTACAGGGGTAAATATATCCTGAAGTTCTCAAAAGACGCCAAGCTGAAGGCTAAAGCCAGAAAGTTGATGGATGAGGGCAAGCTTAAAAAGGGCGATGTGGATAAAAAGACCATAGACGAGATTATGGCCAAATACAAAAACGACCCAGAGGTGGTCTCTTTGGCGTTGTATGTGTATGCCAAGAAGAATTACAGGCAGAAGGATTACTCCAAGGCCTTGGAATACATGGCAAAGCTAAAGAAGCTTTACAGTGATAGCAAATACAACAAACTCGCTATACCGATGGCGGCAGATAGCATAAATAAGCTGTTGGATAGGTTCTATAAGATGCCGTCTATGGATACCATAGACAGGATTTATGCATACGCACGGCTGCTTAAACCGGATGGAGCAGATTACTGCAGGCTCAGCTGGGCTTTGGTGTTTACACATAGGGTTGGCTATGTGTCTAAGTTTATGTATGACATCAAGGATGAGCTGTGCAAAAACACGGTGATAGCCAAATACTATGTTGAGGTGGGCAACAACCTGAAGGCCTCGGATGTCCTAAACGGTATACCGCAGCAGAAGCCGTATATCGATTACATCAATATGATATTTGGCGATATCAATTACTTCAACGGCGATTACAACAAGGCGTATGATTTTTACAACAGGGCCATCAAGAATCTCTCTGATGGTTTGATGAAGGATTATCTAAGGCTCAGGCTTGCCAGGGTTTTGTATCAACTCAACAGATTTGAAGATGCAGAAGGTGTGTTGTCTCAGATAAGGGTCAGGATATATTCCGATTATGTTGTGTATCTAAAAGGGTTGTGTGAGTATAAGCTAAAGCATTACAAAAACGCCATAGAGATACTCAGTAATGTGGAGAATAACCTGAGATTCAAGGAGAAGGTTCTCTTCTATAAGGCCTTAAGCTATCTGAAGATGGGGGACAAGAAGAAGGCCAAAGAGGCCTACAGGAAACTCTATAGAACCTATCCCAATAGTGAATATGTGAAGATACTAAAGGCGTTGTTGCTGTGAGTGAGGATAAGCTTACCAATCTGAAGTTGATGTTTGAGGCTGTTATACAGACAAGCAAGAAGTTGGAGGAGTCTTACAATCAGCTGAAGGTAAAGTTTGAGCAACTTGAGGGACGCCTTGAAAGAAACAGGAAATACCTTGAGAATATACTCAAAAGCATAGATACGGGTGTTTGCTCGGTTGATTCAGACGGTATTATAAGGACATTCAACAGGAAGGCATCATCTGTATTCAATTTGGATGAGGATGGGGTAAAGGGCAAGCATTTTGGAGAAGTATTTGCTATTGGTGAGCTTAAGGATAAGGGGGCCTGTCAGATTGTTGACTATCTAAAGGCCTCCAAGAAGATTACCGTTAATGTTGGTGGGGAGGATAAGATTCTAAACATATCTGCCTCGTGCGTCTTGGAGGATGAGACGGCAGACGGTGCCGTTGTGGTGTTTAGCGATATAACCGAGATGGAGAAACTCAAAGAGGAGAATCAGAAAAAGGAGAAGCTGGCCATTATTGGACAGATGGCTGCATCCATCGCCCACGACATAAAAAATCCCCTTGCCAGCATAGAGTTGCTTGTGCCGCTTCTGGATGATGGCAGCAAGAAGGATATAGTCGATAATATCATGATGAGCATAAAGAGGATCAACAACATCATAAACAACACGCTTCTGTTTACAAAAACCATAAATTACGCCCCTGAGAATATAAAGAGTTTGGATTTTTCCCAGGAGGTTGAGCTTGAGATATACCCCAGGATAAAGGGCAGCGGTGTTGTGTTTGAAAAGGATGTTGAGGCGTTTGACTTTGTTAGTGATAGGAACCTTTTGAAGAGTATCGCTGTGAATATACTGACAAACGCCATAGAGGCCGCAAGGGGCAGGGTCGTTTTTGGTCTTAAAAGGACGGACGAGGGTGTTGTGCTGAGTGTAAGGGATGATGGTGAGGGCATAGACGATGTGGATAAGATATTTGAGCCCTTTTATACAAACAAGAAAAACGGCACGGGATTGGGCCTTGCCATAGTTAAGCAGGCCGTTGAGATACTAAACGGCAGGATAGAGATAGACACATCCATCAACGGGAGCGTGTTTAGGGTTATTATATGAGGCCTTTCTTTAACTTTTTGGGGTTTGCCCTTCTAACCGCCTCTTATGTTTTGAAGCATAGAAGGATAGATGAGGATGTTGTTAGGTTGTGGGTCGATGATGTTCTTAAAAGGTTCAATATAGAGGTGATATGCGATGGCTGTCTTGAGGGTGATAGATTTGTAATCATGCCCAACCACTCGAGCTATTTTGATATACTGGCCCTTTATAGATGCAGCAGGGTTAAGCTGAACTGGATAGCAAAGAAGGAGCTGTTTAATATACCGTTTTTGGGCAAGGCCATGAGGGACATAGGCGTTATCGGCGTTGATAGGCAGAACGAGAAGAAGGCAGCAGCAGCCCTCCTGCGCTTTGTGAAGGGGGATTTTGAGGGTGGTATTGTTATATTCCCCCAGGGGACAAGGAAGAACAAGCAGGCGTTCAAAAGAGGGGGCGTGTTGATTGCAAAGAAGAAGAACCTTCCCATATACCCTGTAAGGATAGACAACTCAGGTGCTATAATGCCCGTTGGAAAGCTGGCGCTGAATAGTGGGGTTGTCAGGGTTAAGGTGTTTGAAAGGATAATACCATCAGATCACGACGAGGCAGAGACTGAAAACATAATCAGGGATTTGGTTTATGATTAAAAGGATTGTTGTTCTGCTGGTTGTTGGTCTGGTTGCCGTCTCGTGCGTGCGCAGGGGCGTCTATACAGGCGGCGGTGGCTATTACCCGTATAAGGTTTTAAGCAGCGTTCCTTTGGGCTATACACAGGAGGGCATAGCCTCGTGGTATGGGCCCAACTTTCACGGCAGGCGCACCGCAAACGGTGAGATATACAACATGTATGCCCATACAGCCGCAAGCAAGACGCTGCCGTTTAATACAATCGTTAAGGTCGTAAACCTCAACAACGGCAGATCCACCGTTGTCAGGATAAACGACCGAGGGCCGTTTGTGAAGGGAAGGATTATAGACCTATCCTATGCGGCCGCTAAGGATATAGGCATGATAGGCACAGGAACAGCCCCCGTCAGGCTCATAGTAATTGGCAGAAACGGCAGGGTTGAAAACAACCCACCGCCTGCTGATAGGCTGGATAAGATAACCATAGACACCACCATAGATGGCGGTTTTGATACTTATGCCGTTCAGCTTGGCTCCTTTAGAAGCCTTTACAATGCCATCAGGTATAAGGATAAGCTTGCAGGCATCATTAAGGGTGTTTATATCGTAAGCAGGATGATTGGTGGTGAGAGGTTTTACAGGGTGTTGGTGGGCAGTTTTGAATCAAGGGATGAGGCCTTGAGGTTTGCCTTAAAATATATAGCCCCGCTGGCCGTCTCCTATTGTATTGTTAAAAGATGAATCTAAGCGCTCTTGCATATCGAATATCGAAGGATAGATCCCATACATTAATCGTACTTAAAGACAATGTGGAGATTGAGCAGTTTGCGGCCGAATTGGAGTTTTTTTCAAGGTTCTTTTCAAGTACGATAGAGGTGTGTAAGTTTTTCTCCTATGAGATACCACCCCATTCGTCCATAAAGCCCTCCTTATATGCCGTATCCAACAGATTGGCGTCTGTGTATAGGCTCATTAATGCAAGATCAAGGGTTGTTTTTATTACTAACATAAACGCCCTTATCCAGCCGATGATAAGCCTCGATAGGTTTATAGACGGTGTTTTTGAGATAAAAAAAGGGGGTGTTATCGATAGGGATGAGATGATAAAGAGGCTTTTGCACAACCATTACACTCAGACGGATATGGTCTATGAGATTGGAGAATTCTCAAAGAGGGGCGCCATAGTTGATGTTTTTTGTGGCTATTACGATAAGCCGTTTCGCATAGAGTTCTTTGACGATGAGATTGAAAGCATAAAGCTGTTCTATCCTGAGAATCAGAGAACCTATAAAGAAATCGAAGAGGCTGTTGTGCTGCCCGCTTTGGAATACAAATCAGAGGATGATGAGTTCGGTTATGTGCTTTTGAGGGATAATCAGTTCCTGATGGATTACGATTTTAGCGGTTTTGCCAGCCTTGCCTGTTTGGATAAGGAGCACATCGATTCTGTCTATAAGCTCATCGGTTTCTATAAGGATGATGGGCTGTTTGCACCCAGGGAGAGGGTTCTTGGCTTTCTTGATAAGTTTGATAGCATAGGGGAGGATTTCTCCTTAAGCAGGTTGATAAACGAATCCATGCCTATAGACGATAAGATAGAGCTTCTTAAGAAGAGATCCTCCGATAACAGGATCATAATCGCCTGCGGGTCTAAAGTTAGGATGGGGCGCGTTGAGGAGTTTCTCTCCTTCAGGGGCATACCGTTTAAGGTTTTAAAGGATGGCAACACGGGGCTTCTGCCTGGAGTATACCTCCATGACGGATATTTGGATAGGGGGGTGTGGGATAAAAAGGAGGGTGTGGCCTTTGTTGCCTTTGCCGAGCTGTTTGGTCTATCTGAGGCAAGCGGCAGGGTCAGGGGATTTAGAAAACCCAGGGCTGTTGAGTTTAGCCCCAACGATAAGGTGGTTCACAAGAAATACGGTATAGCCTTGTTTAAGGGCCTGAAGAAGATGGAGATAGAGGGCAAAAAGGAAGACTTCTTTGAGCTTGAGTTCGATGAGGGCGATAGGGTCTATGTGCCGGTTTATAACAGTGATATGCTGCTTGCCTATCACGGAAGCGAGGGGCTGAGCTCTTTAAGGAACAACAGGTGGCAGAAGAACCAGGAGAGCATAAAGAGGTCGATAAAGAAGATTCTGACCGAGCTTGTAAATACCTATGCAAAGAGACAGCTCATAAAGAGGAAACCATACGATGTCGATCTATTGGAGGTTAGGGAATTTGAGGCTATGTTTGAATACGATGAGACGCAGGATCAGCTTAAGGCCATAGACGACATCAAAAGGGATATGTCAAGGGATGTGCCTATGGACAGGCTTATCTGCGGCGATGTCTCCTTTGGTAAGACTGAGGTTGCGGCAAGGGCTATAGCTATATGCGTTTTCAACTTCAGGCAGGCTGTTTTTATGGTTCCAACAACGGTTCTGGCCCTTCAGCATTTTAAGAACCTAAAGGATAGATTTAGAAGCTTCCCTGTGGAGATCCAGATTCTCAGCCGTTTTAGCACCAAATCCGAAAGGGAGAGGATTCTAAAGGGTCTTAAGCAGGGGAGCATAGATATACTCATAACAACCCATGCCGTATACTCCAAGGATGTGGAGTTTGCCGATTTGGGGCTTGTTGTAATCGATGAGGAGCATAGGTTTGGTGTTAAGGTTAAGGAGCATCTGAAGTCTAAATACCCGCATGCCGATATGCTTTATTTGAGTGCCACACCCATACCCAGGACGCTTAACATGTCGCTTAACGGTATTTTGGATATAAGCGTTATAAAGACGCCGCCGCTTGAGCGAAAGCCGATAGAGACGATAATTGCAAAGAGAAAATCATCCATCATAAGGGATGCCATCTTGAGGGAGTTGTCCAGGGAGGGCAGGGTGTATTTTGTTCACAACAGTATTGAGACGATGGATAGGGTAAAATCCGAACTGGATAACCTCCTTCCGTTTGCAAAGAAGGGTATTGTCCATGCAAAGATGCCCAAGAAACAGATAAAGTCTGTATTTGAGCAGTTTAACAGCGGTGAGTTCGATATACTCATCTCGACATCGATTATAGAATCGGGTCTCGATATAAAATCCGTTGATACGATAATCATAGACGATGCCGATAGGTTTGGTCTATCGGATCTCCATCAGTTGAGGGGCAGGGTAGGCAGGGGTGATAGGACGGCCTATGCCTATCTGCTGTATAGGGGTAAGTTGACCGAGAATGCAACGAAGAGGCTTGAGTATATGACTGAGTTTATAGAGAGGGGTTCTGGCCTTAATCTGGCCTTAAAGGATATGGAGATTCGGGGATACGGCAACATATTGGGCAAGGATCAATCCGGCAAGATAAAGTCCGTTGGCTTTTCCACCTATCTATCGCTGATAGAGGAGGCTATTAGGGAGCTTAAGAATCAGCCGACTAAAAGGGATGTTGAGATAAAGCACACATTTGATGTCTATATACCCGATGAGTATGCCTCCTCTCAGAAAAAGGTCGAGATTTACAAAAGGCTTGCAAATATCAAGAGCCAGGATGAGCTGGAGGAACTTAAAAACGAACTTGTCGATAGGTTTGGCAGATTTGTTGAGCCGGTTGAAAACCTGTTTCTGCTTGCATCCTTAAAGATAGCATCCCAGGAGGTCTATGTTAAAAAGCTCTCTATCTCTGATAAGGGCGTTATAGTGGAATTTTACATTGATGCCGATATAGATACCGATAAGTTAATATCTTTAGAAAACTGCAGATTCCTATCGGAGACCTCTGTCTTTTTCCCGCTTTTGGGAAAGAGGCTTAAGACCATCCATAAAAACCTGATAGATATATTCAACTCCATAAAGAAATAGCGGAAAGCACGCCGATGGGTGCTTTCCGTTCAATAGGGCTCTCTCTGGCGAGAGAAACAGGGGGGAGGCCCCACTTAAGGGGGAGTGAGGCGAAAATTCACTTATGACTCCATTGTATAACAAAAACTCAAAAAATCAAGTAAAAAGTGAATGTTTAATTCTTGGTAAGTATATTTTTTGTATTGATTATATAACAATTCAATATATATTCCAGATTCTTGAAGTATGGCGAGGCATCCACATCCCTGGGCTTTCTTAATGCCCTTAGGATCTCATCTAAACTGGATACCTGTTCTATTAGTTTTAAGGCTTTTAGCTGGTTTAGCTCCTCTTCAAAGCTTTCCATGTATGGGCCGCATATGGTAAAGTTGTTGTATACAAGCGGTTCTATGGGGTTGTGCCCCTTTAGTTTTTCATTAAAACTCCCTCCAATTATGCAGGCCTTACTGATTGAATAAACATCCTCTAACTCCCCCATTGAATCGAGTATCAACACATCCTTGGGTTTTTGTTTGGCCGTCCGTTTGGTAAAATCTATGCCCCGTTTTTTAAGCTCCCTCTCAAGGTCCTGAACATCCTCCAAATGCCTGGGTGCGATTACTATAAAAAACACATCGCTTAAGGCTGATGTTATCCTGACTGCCAGATCAAACTCCTCAATGTGAAAGCTGGCAAGAACCAGAATGGGTTTATCCGAATCTATCAAGAATTGGCTTTTGGTATTGGATTTAGCTGTTCGCCTCTCTTTGAACTGTTTGATGTTGCCGCAGACGATGGTGTTTGGGTTAAACTGCTTAAACTTTTTGCTATCGGTTACGGATTTGGCCATAACCAGGTCGAATTGACGGATAGCCGTGCCAAATAGAAACCTGAATCTTTTGAATGTTTTGTATGTGGAGCGGGACATACGGGCATTTATAAGAACAAGCTTGACCCCCCGTTTTTTTAAGAAGTGTATGTATGATGGCCATATTTCTGTTTCAAAGAACAGGGCCATCTTAGGGGGGTGCCGAAACATCTTAAAGTATAGCGGATATAGGTCTATCGGGCTTAGGACGGCATGTTCTTTGTTTAGGAATTTGTGGGCTGTGTCTGTAAAAACACTGAATACAATGTCTCTGTTCAGGCTTTTTTCAAAGTAATCCTTGATGTTTAGAATCGTTTTTGCCTCACCAAAACTTGAGACATGAAACAGGATGTAATCCTCTTTTTTGATGGTCTTTGGCCAGAACCTATCTATTATCCTGTATCTAAGCCTTTTGTCTGTTAGGGATTTTATGAGTATGAAGGGCAGAAATAGGATAAGGGATATTGCAAAAATGGCATTATATACTATCAACATCGCCGCTTGATTGGAGTTTGTATAGCTTTCTGTAATATTCGCAATTCTCTAACAACTCCCGATGGCTGCCCTGGGCGAGTATCTCACCGCCCTTCATCACAACGATCTTATCTGCTGTCATTGCCGTTGAGATCCTGTGTGCCGCCATGATTACCGTTCTGTTCTTCATGAGGTTGTTCAAGGCCTTCTGAACGATCTGCTCACTTTCTAAATCGAGTGCGCTTGTTGCCTCATCCAGTATCAATATATCGGGGTTTTTAACGATAGCGCGGGCAATTGCTATCCTCTGTCTTTCTCCCCCCGATAGGATCACGCCCTGTTCACCCAAATTCGTATCGTATCCGTCCTTAAGCTTCATAATGAAGTCGTGGGCGTATGCGTCCTTTGCAGCCCTTATGATGTCCTCATCCGTCAAATCGTCCCTGCCGTATGCTATGTTCTCCTTTACACTTCTGTTGAATAGCATGATCCTTTGGGAGACTATTGCTATCTTTCTCCTTAATGTTGCAAGGTCAAACTCCCTTAGATCCACACCGTCTATGGTTATTCTGCCCTTTGTTGGTTCATAGAACCTCGGTATCAACTCAAGTATGGTGGATTTGCCACCGCCGCTTTCGCCAACCAGGGCCACAACGCTCTTTGCCGGTATGGTTAGATTGATGTCTTTTAGTGCGTATTTTTTGTCGTTTCCGTATGAGAAGTACACACCGTCAAATTCTATGGCCTTTTTGACGCCCTCAAACCTTATGCTCCCCCTGTATTTCTCCCTCTCCATGTCCATGATCTCAAAGATTCTCTCGATTGATGCCAGCGAGGTGTTTATCTCATTGTTTGCCTTTGCAACGGTTTTAAACGGCTTGTAAAGCATAAACAGGGCAGCCATGAACGAGAAGAAACCGCCCACCGATAGCATGCCCTTAAAAACGATGTATCCGCCAACCCATATAAGCACACCTATACCCACAGAGCCTATGAACTCCATCAATGGGCTTGTCGCCTCATCTATCCTGATCGCCTCAAGCTTTATGTTTAGAAACCTATCGCTTTCGTCTAAGAATTCATCTGCCTCCTTCTTCTCTGTTGCAAACGCCTTGATCAGGCGGATGTTTGTTAGGGTTTCCTGGATTATCATCGTGATGTTGGCAATGGATAGCTGCCTCTTTTTGCCTATCTTTTTCATCTTCCTGCCAAAATGGATGACAGGGTATGCAGCCAAAGGGAATACAACGGTGGAGATGAATGCCAGCTTGTAATTGTTTACATACAGCACAACGACCAGACCTATAATGGTGAATATCTCCCTTATGGTGTTGGGTATCACATTGGCTATGCTGTTTTGAACCTGCTCCGTGTCGTTGAGTATCCTCGACATAATCTCGCCTGTGTGGTATTTGTCAAAGAATTTTGTGGGCAGGTATACGATATGTTCAAATAGTTGATTGCGTATGTTGAAGAGTATCTTTTCTGCTATGTAATGGGTTTGATAGCCTTGCAGATAGGTGAAAAGCCCTTTGAAAAAGTATGTTAACATTATCGCTATGGGCAGGAGCATGAGCATCTGTTTGTTCTTTGATATGAATATGCCATCCAGGGCAGGCTTTATCAGGTATGCGGCCAATCCGCTTAAGGCACCCACACCCATCATGCAGAAGAAGGCAAACAAAAGCCTCTTCCAGTATGGCTTTAGATATTGAATGAGTCGCTTAAATGTTTCCTTATCCATCTATCACTTCCCTTACGATTTTTTCTATATCTAACTGCAGGTCTATGTCTATGTAATAGAGATTCTCTAAGTTTCTTAGCTTTACCATGTCCTTTAGAGTGGTAATCAGTATATCTGCGTCTGAGTCTTTCTGCTTGTTTCTTATAAGTTCTATGTCTTGTGGTGTGTATTGGTGGTGGTCATCGAAGAACTCATACCCCTTTAGCTTGATGTTTAGCTTCTCTATTGTATGCAGAAATCCCTCAGGATTCCCTATGCCGCAGAATGCAAACGCCGTTTTGTCATCTATCTTGGCCGGTTTTAAGTCTTTGTCAAATATACCGTTGATCCTTAGCTTTGCCTGGATACACTCAAACGGCGGCTCTTTATCTGTATCGTTTCTGTCTATGCATACCTTTATATTGCATCTTTCTATTGCCCGCTTGGCCGTTCTGATTAGTCCTGCCGGCAGGTAATATCCATCGCCGAAGGGTTTGTCCTTATCGAACACGCATATCTCTATATCCTTCTTGATGTTATTGATATGGAGTGCATCGTCCAGGATAACAAAGTCTATGTTGAATCCTGCCGCCAGCTCTATGGCTGCAATTCTATCCCTCGATGCTATAACCGTCGCAAAAGGGCACTTTAGGGCAACCATGTATGGCTCATCGCTAACCTTGGGCGGTTTCTTGAATATATTACCCTCTATGGAGACCAGATGGACGCCCTTGTCCTTTAATGGATAGTTGTTTGTAATAACGCATACCTTTCCGTAATTCGATAAGGCGTTTGCCAGCTTTATCGACAGCGGGGTTTTACCAACACCACCTGCCACCAGATTGCCTATGCTTATCACCTTTAGGGACGAAAAGACCCTTTTTGGCTTTCTTGAGGAATATCCTTCTATGGCATTGGCTATGGCCCCATAGAGGAAGGAAAATGGCACAAGCAACGGCTTTAGTTTTGCCTGTAGTTTCTTTGCCTTAACCTGATTCATTGAGTATCCCTTCAATCTGTGCGGCTTTATCCTTAAACTCTTCCTTTTTTAGGATAAATATGGGCTTTTTTAGTATGTACTTTACTGTCGAAAACGGTTTGGGTATGATCATTCTATCCCAGCTGTTGATCCTGAAATAGCTGGAAAATCTCCCCACCACAGGCACTATGGGCGCCTTCGTCAGGTATGCAAGCTCTAAGATACCCTTTTTTAGCTTTCGAGGTGGGCCCTTTGGCCCATCGGGTGTAATGCCGATACTGTATCCCTTTTTTATCTCGTTTAGCATGCTCCTGAAGGCCTTTAAGGGCTCCCTGTTGCTTGACCCCCAAACGGTCTTTAGGCCGAATTTGTTTATAACCATGCTGGCCAATACACCGTCTTTGTGGGTGCTTTGCAGTATCTTTATCTGTCTGGTCTTATCGTAAGCTATAGGCGTAAACAGTATGACCTCGTGCCAGAATGCAAATATAACGGGTTTGTTATAATCGTTTAGCCCCTCGTTGATCAGGCTGACTTTGCATGTTTTTGCATAGCCCTTCAAGGCCATGTATATAAGATGGGCCTCTATCTTCATAAGAGTTGAGCTATCTGCTGGGCGATCCTCGGTGTTATTGGGTATTGGCCCAGTATTTGCCATAACCCCTTCAACTCCTCAGACATCGAATTTTTTAGCTGAGGGTTTGAGTGTATCCTCTCGAAATCCTCAACGATATTATTGGCCGTTGCCTCATCCTCTATCAGTTCTTTCACCACGCCCCTGTTGAGTATGAGGTTGGGCAGGGAGATGTAATTGATGTTTCTTATAAGAACCCTTCCGAGCCTATAGCTGAGTTTGCTCAGTCTATAGATGACGGTCATGGGCAGACCGAATAGGGATGCCTCAAGCGTCGTGGTTCCGCTTTTTAGGATGCCGTAATAGGCCTTATCCATGAATATATGCGGTTCGTTCTCTATGTGTATGAACTCATAGCCTTTTTTGAGTCTTTTGGCCAAATCGGGGTCTAAATGCTTGGGGAATATCCAGACGAATTCGAATTGACCGTATCTGTCGTGTATGGTCTTGGCCGCCTCAAACATGGGCCTGTAATTGAACTCTATCTCGCTCTTCCTTGAGCCGGGCATTAGCAGGATTATGTTCTCCTTTTTGTGAATGCCGACCTTGTTGTGGAGTATGTCGACGATCGGATGTCCCAAAAATTTAGCATTGGCCAATCCCTTACATCTGAAGAATGTCTTTTCAAAAGGGAGGATCGGTATGGTTAGGTCTGTGTATCTGTTGAGCTTTTTAATCCTGTATCTTCTCCATGCCCAGACCTGCGGCGTTATGTAATAGACGACCCTTGCCCCGATTTTTTTTGCAAACCTTGCTATGTTTAGATTGAATTCGGGAAAATCAAGCAGAATAACAAGGCCAATACCTTCTTTTTTTATCGTGTTTTTGACCTTGCTTAGGAGATTTAGGGCCTTCTTCAGTATACCCAGGGCCTCTTTTGCACCAATAATGGATATATCCCTGTAATCCCCTATCTTGGTTGTTTTCTTATCCAGGATATCTGAGCAAATGCTATAGAATGTAAAGCTGCCCAGTTTGTTTAGTTCATCTATCAAAAGGGATGCGTAATTTTCCGCTGACCTTTCGCCGGTTATGATGAGAGTGTTCATCTATCCCTGCAGAAACCCCTGCTTGAGTTTTTCAGAAACTCTATCATGTGTATGACATGTTTCGATGGGCTGTCTTTGAGCTTGTCATAGGCCTGGTCGAATGTAAGGTTGCTCCTGAATATAATCCTGTATGCTTCTCTTAGTTGCTCTATCTCCTCTGCTGAAAAACCACTCCTCTTTAGCCCCACCATGTTTAAACCGTGGAGCTTGGCCCTTGGGCCTGAGGCCAGACAGAACGGGGCAACATCTTGAGCTATACCGCTCATGCCGCCGATCATGGCAAACCTTCCTATCCTGACAAACTGGTGTATGCCGCTCATGCCCCCTATAACAACATTGTCCTCGACCACCACATGGCCTGCAAACTGAACGGCGTTGGATACGATGATGTTGTTGCCCAAGATGCAGTCGTGCGCAATATGGACATAGGCCATAATCAGGTTATTGCTGCCTATCTTTGTTATGCTGCCTCCACCTTTCGTTCCCCTGTTTATCATACAGAATTCCCTAATCGTTGTGTTATCGCCTATTATTAGCTGGCTAAACTCCCCCTTGAATTTTAGATCCTGTGGAATGCTCCCCACAACAGCAGAGGGGAATATCCTGCAGTTTTTGCCTATTTTTGTGTATGAGCCTATATAGGCATTTGCATCTATGGTTGTGTTATCGCCTATCTCCACATTGCTTTTTATGTTGACAAACGGACCGACAACGACATTTTCTCCCAACTCAACATTATCCTCTATGATAGCCGTTGGATGTATCTGTGTTGACATTATTCCAACTCCCTGTCTATTTTTGCTGCCATTTTTGCCTCTGCCACGATTTTATCGTCCACCTTCGCCTTTCCTTCCATCTTCCATATATCGAGTTTGTGCTTCAGTATCTTTACCTCCATGATTACCTGATCGCCGGGTATTACAGGCCTTCTGAATCGGGCCTTCTCGATCTCGACAAAATAGACCATCCTCTTGCCGCCTATGGATCTTTTGAATTCCTCCTCATCCATTGACAGAAAGGCCAGTATACCGCCGCTTTGTGCCATGGCTTCAACCATCAACACGCCCGGCATTACCGACACCTGAGGAAAATGGCCACTGAAGAACGGTTCGTTATAGGTTATGTTCTTTAGTGTCTTTATCCAGTTGCCGGGTTCATATTCCAAAACCCTATCAACCAGGAGAAACGGATATCTGTGCGGGAGCATCTTTTTAATATCTTCAATCGTCAGCATCCTGAAGCTCCTTTATCATTTTTTCCAATTCTTTGATTTTTTTGTGCATATCATACAATTTTGGCATGATTACGCTGTTTTTTAGCCATTTATTGTGCTCATAGGCTGGTATGCCGCTGTATACACCCGGCTTTGAGATGCTTCTGCCAATACCGGATTTGGCCGTGATTATGGTTTTGTCTGCGATCCTTAGATGTCCTGCTATACCGGTTTGGCCTGCTAAAATCACGCCCTTGCCTATCTTTGTTGAGCCGGAGATGCCGGTCTGTGCAACGATTATGGAGCCTTCGCCCACTTCAACATTGTGGGCTATCTGCACCAGGTTGTCGATCTTTGTTCCCTTCTTGATGATGGTGCTTTTTAGTGCAGCCCTATCTATGGTGGCGCCTGCGCCTATCTCCACATCGTCTTCTATGACCACATTGCCTATCTGGGGTATCTTTAGGTGGTTGCCGTTTTCATCCGTTGCATAGCCGAAGCCGTCGCTGCCTATAACTGCCCCGGGTTGTATGATTACATTATTGCCTATGACGGTGTCTTCCCTGATGGTTGTGTGGGGATAGATGAGGCAATTTTCCCCTATTGTTGTGTTATCACCGATATATGCAAAGGGCATGATCCTTGTATGTTTGCCTATCTTTACATTCTTGCCTATGTATACAAACTCCTCTATAGCTACTGAGCTATCTATCTGTGCTGATTCATCTATATGGGCCTTGTCGCTTATGTATGGTGTGGGTTTTTTATGGCCGTAAACGAAGCGTATGATCTTTGCAAAGGCAAGGTATGGATCTTCACATATGATAAGATTCAGATTGGGGTAATTATTCGGGTCTATATCCGGTTTTACGATTACACAGCCCGCCTGTGTGGTCTTTAGGTATTTCTCGTATTTTGGATTGGATAGGAAGGTCAGCTCAGATTCGCCTGCCGCCTCTATAGGGGCAATGGAATTTATCTGAACCTCCCTTCTTACTATGGCTTTACATCCTAAAAGGTCGGCTATCTCTTGCGGTCTCATTTTTTGGAGTTCTTTTTCTCATCCATCAATTTTATTATGGTTTTTGTTATATCCATGGCATCGTTCCAATAGATTACATTGCCCTGGCTCAGTTCAAATACACCGTCTATGTGGTGCTTTTGGGCATAGTTCTTTATGGTTGTGATGGCAAGATTGAGCACCTTGTTGGTCTGCTCGATTTCCTTCTTTCTTACCTCCTGTGATGCCTTGGCCTGGTATTGCTGCAGGTCGTTTAATTTTGTTTCGTATTCCTTCTTCAGTTTGTCTTTTTCGGCCTTTGACAGCTTGTTGTTTTTCAGTTTCTTAAGTATGGCCTTTAGCTGTTTGGTCTTATTCTCTATGACCATCTTTTTTGCCTCTATGAGTGTTTCAACCTCACTCTTTGCCGCCTTTCCGGCCTTGCTATCCTGCAGTATGATCCTTAGATTAACAAATGCTATATTCCCTGCTTCTGCTTTTAAACCAAACCCTGCCAACAGAACAACGATGATTAGCGCCGTTAGAACCCTTTTCATAATACAAACCCTCCTTCTTTAAAATAAAGCCCCTGCGGAGAATAGGAATACAGTGCTTTTTTCTCCATCCTTGGGCGATAGGTTCTTTCCAATAGATATCCTTACAGGGCCAAGCGGCGAGATCCACCTGACCTCGAATCCTGCATCCTTCTTTAGATTTCCAAAATCCTTACCCGTCCAGCAGTTTCCTACATCACCAAAAACCACTCCGTATAGGTGCAAGGATTCAAGGATGGGGAAGATGACCTCGGCAGAGGCATAAAACTCCTTCTCGCCACCGATATAGTTGCCATCGCTGTCCTTGGGGGATAGTTTTCCATCCTCAAAACCCCTCATGTTGTCTATGCCGCCTAAAAAGAACCTCTTATCAACCGGCGTATCCTTTCCTGCATACGACCTTATGAAGCCCTCTTCAGCCTTTATGTGTCCGATTAAATCCCAGAATAGCGGATGGAAATATTCACCGAACATCACGGCTTTGTAATACTTTCTATCACCACCCAGACCTGCAAATCTCAATGTCAGATTTATGTTTGCACCCTTTGTCGGGAAGATATAGTTGTCTAAAGTGTTATAGGTTATAAACGGTATAAGCGAGCTATCTATGTGTTTTCCCTCTTCCTGCTTTAGGTAATATCCCGGGTTGTCTGTATCAAGCGTTATCTTGTCCCTTGTTAGGGAGTATTTTAGGCCGATTGTAAGTGTCTGATCCCAATACCTCCTTGAGATGGCAGGCACTATGCCGGTTGATTTTCGTTTGTAATCGTAATTATCAAACTCCTGATGGAATATATCCACGCCTATGGAGATGGGCCTGTTGTGCCACCATGGGTTTGTTAAGCTTAAATCGAATAGTGATGATTTGGCCGATATGTTGGCAGAGAGCTTACCGTGAATGCCTGTTCCAAATAGGTTTGTCTCCGATACAGAGCCCATGACACCGAATTTGGAGTATGACCCATAACCGGCACCAATGGTTAATAGACCGGTTCTTTTCTCTTTAACCTCGACTATCATCTTTACCTTGTTTGGTGCCACCCTCTTTGTCTTTATCTTTACATTCTCAAAGTAATTGAGGTTGTTTAGGTTTCTTTTGGATTTCTTTATCTTTGTGGTGGAATATAGACTTCCCTCCTTAAGCAGGAGCTCCCTCCTTATGACATTGTCGTGGGTTCTGATGTTGCCCGTTATCTCTATCCTTGAGATGTAAACCTTCTGCCCCTTGTTTACCACTATTGTTATATCCGCCCTGTGGGTTTTTTTGTCTTTCTTAATATCGGGATAGACATCGGCAAATGCGTATCCCAGATCGCCATACATGTCTGTAATCTTCTCTATGGCCTTTCTGAGCTTTACTATGTCTATCGGCTTGTTCTTCTCTAAATCTATCACCTCCAAGAGCTGTTTGGGCTTAAATGGCTCTATGTTTTTAAAGCCGATGGAGTTTAGCTTGTATTGCTCTCCCTCCTTTATGGATATGTCTATGTGGATGTTGCCTGTATCCGGCTCTATGCTGACAAGCGGCTCGCTGACATCAACATCTAAATAGCCCCTTGCGAGGTATTTGTCTATTATCTTCTGCCTATCGCTCTCTAAGGAGTCTATCCTGAGTTTGCCCGTATAGAACCAAGGCAAGAATGTAAGGATGTATGGCCCCTTCTTTATGTGGTTTTTTAATCCGTCCTCTAAATCGTCTGTATCGATATGCTTGTTTCCTATGATGTTTATGTCCCTTATAACGGTCTCCTTGCTCTCCCTTATGTGAAAGATTACATCGACCCTATTTCCTGGAACCTTCTTTAGTGTGTAATTGATCTTTGTCAGGTACATCCCCTTTGAGGCGTACATACCCATTATGTTGCTGATGGTTTCCTCTATGAGCTTTTTGTTTAGTATGTTGTACGGTTTGATCTTTAAGGCCTTCTGTAGCTTTTTGTCGCTTATCTCGTCGTTCCCTTTAAACATTATATACCTGACGGATGGTTTCTCTTTAACCCTGAATGTCAATATTATGCCGCCAGCGCCTTCTGTGGCAGAGGCAGAAACCGTCCTGTAAAAGCCGAGGCTGTATATGTTTAGTATGTCATCGTCTATCTTTTTTATTGAGAACTCGTCCCCTGTTTTTGTGTTTATGGCACTTTTTATGGTCTCCTTATCTGTTCTTAGGTTTCCCTCGATCCTTATTGATATTACGGGCGTCGATAGTGCAAAGGTTGAGTAAAGAATGGCTATTGTAAGCACGAAGAATATACTAATTTTTTTCATGTAATGCTCCCCCCGATAAAAAAAGAATCCTATCGCACATCCTGGCCACATCATCACTGTGGGTTGCTATTATGAATGTCTGGCTGGTTGAATGGTTAATTTCCCTCATGGTTTTAACTATATCTATTGAGGCGGCTTTGTCAAGATTAGCAGTTGGCTCATCGGCTATGATTAAAGCAGGCTCATTCATTAAGGACCTTGCTATGGCGACACGCTGCAATTCGCCTCCCGATAGGGTTTGGGGAAACTTATCCTGCATATCGCTATTTAGGCCCACAAGCTTTAGAAGCTTAAGCGCCCTCTCTTTGTTGGGTCTATTCCCTATCATGGAGGGGAGCATGATGTTCTGCAATACCGTAAGCTCGCCTATGAGTGAATAGAACTGAAACACAAACCCTATGTATCTATTTCTAATAACCGAAAGCTTGTTTTCATCATCGTATGGGATCTTGTTGCCTAAAAAATACAACTCACCCTCATCCGGCCTGTTTAGGAGACCGAGTATATGCAGAAGCGTGCTCTTGCCCGAACCAGAGACCCCCATGATGGCAACCATTTCGCCTTTTTCTATCTCTATGTTCAGGTTGTTTAGAACAGATAGCGTTCTTGAGCCGCTTTTGAACGACTTTTTCAGTCCGCTGGCTTTGACTATTATGCTCATTGCCTTAAGACCTCTATGATATTGAGCTTTGAAGCCTTAGATGCCGGATAGAGGCTTGATGCAACAACCAAAAGAAAGGCCAAAACGCTTATCAGTATAACCATCGTTGTGCTCAACTCCACCGGTATGGTTGTTATGTAATACACATCGCTGGGCAGCTTGATAAACTGGTATTTCTTTAGCAAAAAGCTTAACAAAAGGCCCAGCATATCGCCTATTACAACACCCACAGCGCCTATTATGGCCGATTGCTTTATGAATATGTTTTTTATGTTTCTGCTTGTTGCACCGAAGCTCCTCAATATCGCTATGTCCTTGGTCTTTTCCATAACCAACATCATGAGGGAGCTTGTTATGTTAAAGGCTGCAACAACAACAACAAGCATCAATATTATGAACATGGCCAATTTTTCAAGCTTTAAGGCGGCAAAGAAGTTGCTGTTTAGCTTTATCCAGCTTGATGAGTAGAACCTAAAGGGGAGCATAGCCGATAGACTGTCTGCGAACTCATCCGCCTTAAATGGATCATTCAGGTTTATGGCTATGGTATTGATCTTGCCTTTTAAGTTGGTTTTAGACCAGAGCTTTCTTATGGGTATGTATACAAAGCTTGAATCGTAATCGTACATACCGCTTTTGAATATGCCAACAACCTTCTCTTTAAACGATAAGGGAGCAAAGCCAAAGGGTGTTGTTTTTCCAAAAGGTAGTATTATCCTGACGGTTCCGCCTATGCCCACACCCAACATCTTTGAGAGTTCATAGCCCAAGACGACACCGCCTTTGAGCTTGCCCTTTATGATGTATCTTTTTATGGTCTGGTCTTTCGATGTGTCTATGCCGTTTATTACAACCCCGGTTGAGATGTTGTTTGAGCTTACCATCCCTTGTGTTATAAGCAGGGGAGAAACGGACTTTACGCCTTTTTTGTGTTTTATCTTGTCTATTATGTCGGGGTTGTAATCAAACAGGCCTGAGATGTTTTTTACGATAACATGGGGGCTCACATCGATGATCTTGCGCTGCAGTTCATTGTCAAAGCCGCTCATCACCCCCATAACGACGATCAGTGCTGCAACGCCTATAATGATGCCTAAAATGGACATCAAGGCGGAAAAGGAGATAAACTTCTCCTTCCCCCTGGATGATTTTATGTATCTAAAGGCCAAAAAGCTTTCAAAGTTCACTTTATAGGTCTTATAAGTGCCTTGTTAAGCACTTCTTCCATGGTTTTTACGAAGTGGTATTTGAGTTTTTTGGACTTTATCTGGTTTTGCACCTCTTCGGCATCTTTCTTGTTATCGTAAGGCACAATGATTTCATTGATTCCTGCCCTTAAGGCCGCCAGTGTCTTCTCCTTCAATCCGCCTATAGGCAGAACCCTTCCTGTTAGCGTTATCTCGCCGGTCATGGCTATATCGTGTTTTACGGGTATCTCTGTTAAGCACGATATAATGGCCGTTGCTATGGTTATACCGGCACTCGGCCCGTCCTTTGGCGTTGCACCCTCAGGCACATGTATATGCAGGTCGTATTTCTCATAGAAGTCCTCATCCAGCCCCAGATCCTGGTATCTGCTCCTTGCAAAGGTCAATGCGGCCTGGGCCGACTCCTTCATTACATCGCCCAGTGAGCCTGTTAGGAGCAGTTTGCCCGAGCCTTTAACCTTCGAAACCTCGATAAACAGCACGCTTCCACCGACCGGCGTCCATGCAAGGCCTGTGGCTATGCCCACATAGTCCTTATCCAGTTTTTCGTCTATGCTAAACGGTGCCACGCCTAAGTATTTGGTTAGGTTGTTTGATGTTATCTGGAAGCTGGTTTCTTTGGAGCCTTCGGCTATCTGCCTTGCGATCTTTCTCAACACCTTGGCTATGGTTTTCTCTAAGTTCCTTACGCCCGCCTCTCTTGTGTAATTCTCTATGATCTTTCTGATTGCCCCGTCTGTGAATTTTACATCGAACTTATCTAAACCGTGCTCCTTGATCTGTTTGGGTATTATGTATTTTTTGGCTATCTTCATCTTCTCCTCGGTCGTGTATCCAGACAGCCTTATAACCTCCATTCTATCAAGCAGTGGGGGCGGTATGGTCTCTGTGGTGTTGGCGGTGGTTATGAAGAACACCTCCGATAGATCGAATGGAACCCCCAGATAGTGATCCTCAAACTCGCTATTCTGTTCAGGGTCCAATGCCTCAAGCAGTGCGCTTGCCGGATCTCCACTGAAATCCCTTGATAGCTTGTCTATCTCATCCAATACAAAAACGGGGTTCTTTACACCTGCCTGCTTTAGCCCCTGTATGATCCTTCCAGGCAATGCCCCGACATATGTCCTTCTGTGTCCCCTTATTTCGGCCTCATCCCTTACGCCGCCTAACGATATTCTGACCAGCTTTCTGTTTATTGCCCTGGCTATGGATTTTGCCAGCGAGGTTTTACCCACACCGGGGGGTCCGACAAAGCAAAGTATGGGCCCCTTCATGTCTTTCTTTAGTTTTTTAACGGAGAGGTACTCCAATATCCTGGTCTTTGCCTCTTTTATGTCGTAATGGTCCTCGTTTAGTATCTTCTCCACCTCTTTTATGTTGATCTTCTCTTTGGAGTATTTATTCCACGGCATGGCTATTAGCCAGTCCAGGTATGTCCGTATGACATTGGCCTCTGCCGAATCGGGGTGCATCTTCGCAAGTCTTGAGAGCTGCTTTTCGGCCTCTTTCTGCGCCTCCTTGGGCATCTTGGCCTTCTTTATCTTCTCTTTTAACTCCTCTATTTCATCCGATATGTCCCCTTCGCCCAACTCCTTTTTGATGGCCTTCATCTGCTCTCTTAAGAAGTATTCCTTCTGGGTTTTGGAGATCTCCTCCTTGGCCTGGTTTTGTATCTTTGTTTGAAGCGCCAAGAGCTGAAGCTCCTTATCCAATATCTCGTTTAACCTTTTTAGTCGCTCTATAACAAGCGGTATCTCCAACAATTCCTGGGCCACATGCGTTTTTAGCTGCAGGTTGCTTGCGATGATGTCTGTGAACTTATCGGGCTCTTCGATGTTGTTGGCTATTACAACTATATCGTTGGGTATGTTTTTGTTGTATGCGGATAGCTGTTGCAGCTGATCCTTTACGGCCCTCATTAAGGCCTCTGTCTCCATCTCCTCATGCTCGCTTAAGGGGGGCACATCAACCTTCTCTTCGACCTCTGCCTCTATAAACGGCCTGAATTGTGTGAAGTTTTTGACCTTAACCTTCTTTAGTCCCTGAACCAGAACCTTAACCCGTCCGTCGGGCATCTTTAGCATTCTCAATATCAGACAGGCCGTGCCTGTGTGGTATAGATCATCCTCTTCTGGTTCATTGATATCCGCTTTTTTCTGTGTTAGCGTTACGATTACCCTGTCTTTGGATAGGGCCTCATCTATGGCTTTGATGGAGAAGTCCCTTCCAACGAATAGGGGTATAATCATGTATGGGAATACAACCATATCCCTTAACGGCAGCACCGGCAGTGTATCCGGAAGGCTTATTATGTCTCTGCTGTCGATATCCTGTTCCATACCTCACTCCTTTATTAGTGTTATTTTCAGGATTCCATCTGTGTATTTCATGCTCTTAAACCTAACAGGGCAGGGCAGCTCCACCTGCTTCTTAAAACTCCCAAACACCCTTTCAGCCCTGAGGTAATTGGAGCTTATTGAGGTATCCCTGTGCTTTGCCCCGATGATGGTGATGGTTTTTTTATCTGTAATATTAATGCTCAATCTCTTTGTATCAAGGTTTGTTATCTCGATTTCTATAACAAATAGATCATCGTGGCTGTATGCATCACAGGGCGGCTCCCACAGGGTGTCTTTCTCTATGAAAACGAGGTTAACTATCTGCTTAATGATCGAGTCCATTTATGAGCTGTTTTGCTTCTTTTGCGTATTCGCTATTGGGGTATTTTGATATTAATTCTTTAAAGAACGCCAACGCCTGGTTCTTTCTGTTTAGCCTGTAGTAAACCTTGCCCATTAAAAACAGCATCCTGTCGTTGAAATCAACCCCTTTGAAGTGTTTATACATGTAATCCAATCTATTCCTTGCCGCATTGAATTCGTCTAAGTCTGCATAGAAGCTTGCCACAAACAGTTCGTGCTTATACAACTCCTCAATGCTTTTGGTTAGATAGTAAGACACCTTCTCGTTGTATGGACTGTTGGGGTATTTATCTAAAAAGTCCAAAAACTCCTCTATTGCCCTCCTTAGGGGTGTTGCATCGCATTTGTAGTTGTTTTTTGCCTTATAAAAGCTTAAGGCGATCTTGTATTTGGCATACATCGCCTCTTTGCTGTTGGGATATAGCTTTATGAATTTTCTATAATAGTCCCTGGCAAGGATGTATTCGCCTTTTGCAAAGTATACATCGCCCAGGGCCAGGGTTGCCCTCTTTGCATAGATGCTGCCCGGGTGTTGGGCGTTTATCATCGTTAGGGCGTGCTCTGCCTCTGAATAGTCGTGGTTTATGTAATCCTGTATGCCCTCGTTATACCATTCGTAAGCGGGTTTTTCTTCCTCTTTGGGTATGATCTTCTTATGCGAAGAACACCCCGCAAGGACTATACCGCATATACTCAACACAGCTATGGTCTTTTTCACCTTAAGCTCCCTTTGTTTAGCCGCAACCCGGGGATATACCGCTGGGATCATCCTCCCAGTCATCATCCTCCCAGGTCTTATCAGCTATGCTTTTTCCTTCCTGCTCTTTAGTCTCTTCCTCTGAAAGCCTGTCTTTGTCTTCCATGCCAGGCCTCTCTAAATCTAATACCTTTTAGGATGGGTTTGTTAAATACCTTATTTACCCTGTTTACTATCTCATTTTCCCAAAGCGACAACTCCTGAGAGAACACCGCATTTGGCGTCTTTATCCATACGATTCCACCCCTGAAGCCTGCCATCTCTATCTGGGAGGATAGGCCTTCACCCAGAATGTTGCGTATAACCTCATAAACATAAGAAGATAAACCAACCCCCTCCCATCTTTCATCTTTTAGCAGTTCCCTCTCTATCGCTTCCTTTACGCTAATTATCATGGCGTACCCGGGGGGATTTGAACCCCCAACCTTAAGATCCGGAGTCTTACGCTCTATCCAGCTTGAGCTACGGGCACCTCGTTTTTAACCATCACAACCCAGTCTTTTTCGTTCTTCTTAAGCACATTATCAACGGTGGCTTTGACTGCGAATGCCGCTTTTGCAACGATGGAGATGTCCTCATACCTGTTCACATAGACGAGCATGAAGTTGCCCTTCTTTGTGGCAGATACACCCTCTTGAACCTTCTGGGTTATAGTGCCCTCGTCCAAGCCCCTCAGGTCTAACTCCTTATCGATGTTGAAGGTATCGCTCTTTCCATCCATTTTTATATACCCCCAAACATTAATTTTCTTTATTCTGGTTTCTTCTGTATTTTCTATTAAACTTCTCCACTCTTCCGGTTTCGTCAACTATCTTCTGTTTGCCTGTAAAGTAAGGATGGCATTTGGAGCAGACCTGAACCGTCAGATTCTCCACCGTTGACCTTGTAACTATCTCGTTTCCACAAGCACACCTGATAGTCGTGATCTTGTATTCAGGATGTATACCCTTCTTCATTCCTTCACACCCCTTCTCAAAAGAATTTCTGCGTTAGGTTAGCATAAAATACCTGCTTAGGCAAGAACAATGCATTATATTTTTATGTTAAGCCTCTTCGGTATGAGTATCGGTTTTCTATCCATCACCCCTAAAACCACATTGACATCATTGCCTAAGAATTGCTTAAGCTTTTGCAGCCGTTTTGAAAACAGTTCGAAGGAGCGCTTGTTTTCAAAGGATAGCTTTACAGATATCTTGCCTTCTATCTCCAGTGCGTCTATCTGGATTAATCCATATCTGGCATTGTTGGATATAACAGTGATTTTGAAATACCTCTTTTCCTGCTGATTTTTGCCCTTTTCTTCCCTTATATAGAGGTGTTCTATCTTTTGCTGTTTTATTACGGGTATCTGGACGAATAGGTTGTTTGGGTTTTCTATTTTTATGTGCTTTATTGCCTCTTTTATGGTTTGGGTGAGCTTTTGAACCTCATCCGGTTGGGTTTTGTCTGTAATGTGCTCTATCTTTGAGATGATGTTTTCCAGTCTTTTTCTGTCTATGGTTTTTGTCTTTATGAACTCCATTTCCAATTCCGATAGGGCGGTCTTGATCTGTTCATCGTCTATTGAGTCGTTTAGCATTGTTATGGTTAATAAGAGCTTTTTGGGGTTGTTTAGAGTTTCTTCTTTCTTCAGGCGGCTTGTTAGGCTTTCTATGATGGTTTCCTCTTTGACTTCTATCTCTATTGGTGGTGCCTGCGCCTTTATAAACTCATAGGCCTTCTCATTGTCTGTTAATTTAAGGATGATGTTCGGTGAGACCTGTTTTACAATGAGTTTTGCCTTGTCTGTTGTTAGAGGAATGTTTGAGGTGGCCTCAAACAACTCGCCCTTTATCCTTACGATATAGGTGTTGTTGGACTTTTTTGATACAACCTCAGCGTCAACTATCTCGCCCAGACGGAAGAGGTTTTTTATGAGTGTTGCTGCCTGTTTGGGTGTTAGGTTTATCGAATTTATTTGCATGGTTTAATCGCCGGACAGAGCGTTTTTAATTCATCGATGGAGAACGATTTTAGCCTCTCCCAGAAGGGGAAATTCCTGCATTGAGATGGCCTTTGGGGATAGACCTCGCATCTGTAATCATCATCCAAAAATACACACCGCTTCTGATTCTTTATAACCAGGTCTATAAGGGCTATCTTCCCAAAAACCCTTCTTGTGTATTTGTCTAAAAACTCATCTTTCGATACACCCAGAAAAGCCGATAGCCCTTTTATGTCATCGTCGGTTAAAAAGACATACCCCTCACCGATACAGCATTTAGCCTTGCAGGTTTTGCAGAGTTTATCGTCAAAACAGAACCAGAAGCCCTCTCTTTTTATCATTTTACCCCTATCTTTGGGCATATGTCGTTTAGGAAGCATTCATCGCATTTGGGCTTTCTTGCCTTGCAGATATGCCTGCCATGCAGGATCAATCCAGAATAGAAGACTATCCAATCCTCCTCTGGTATGCTCTTTTTTATTTCTTCCTCTATGACCTCTGCTTTTTTGGAATTGGATATGCCCAGCCTATTTGCCATTCTCAACACATGGGTATCGACCCCCACAGCGGGTATTCCAAAACCAAAGGAGAGTATGATATTTGCCGTTTTTCTGCCAATGCCTGGGAGTTTGGTTAGCTCTTCTATGCTTTTGGGCACCTCGCAGTTGTAATTCTTGCATAATGCCTCTGCTATGGCTATGAGGTTTTTTGCCTTGGTGTTGTGCATGCTGCAGGATGAGATTATATCGTTAAGTTCGTCATAGTTGGCCTCTTTTAGTTTGTCTGGTGTGGGGTATTTGCTGAATATCCTTGGTGTAATGGTGTTTGTCAGTTTATCCGTGCATCTGGCTGATAATACCAAAGCCACAAGCAGTTCAAACGGATTTGAGAAGTTAAGCTCAAGCGTCGGTGTCGGATAGTGTTTCTTAATCCTCTCCAATATCTGGTTCATTCTTTGAGCTCCTGTATGTGATTTTTATGGAGCAGCCCTTAAAGTCGAACAGTCTATACATGCTATTTCTTACATACCGCCTGTAATTCTCTTCAATCTCGTCGGGCCTGTTGGTGAATATGACAAAGTGCGGTGGGTTTGTGTCCACCTGCGTCATGTATTTTAGCTTAACCTCCTTACCCCTTTTTGAAAACGGAGCGTTCTGCCTGATTATCGAGTGGAGTTTTTCGTTTAATTCGTGAGTTGGTATGCGTCTTGAACATCGCTTCTGAACGGATTGTATCCTTTTTAGGAGTTTGTCTATGTTTTTGGATTCTTTTGCGCTGATGGCTAAAAACTCGGCAAACCATGCAAACGGCAAATGCTGCTTTAGGAGCTTTTCGTATTCTGCAAATGTCGTATTTTTAACCAGATCCCACTTGTTTAAGGCTATTATTATACCCTTATTCTTCTCGACGATCTTGTCTATGATGAACTTATCCGTTGAGGTTAGCCCCTCTTTTGCATCGATTAAGAAGACGCATATATCGCTTCTGTCTATGGCAAAGAAGGAGAATATGCTTGAGAGCTTGTCTATGGCCTTCTTCGTTTTGGCTTTTTTCCTTATCCCCGCCGTATCGACCAATAGATAGCATTGTGAGTTATAGATAAAAGGTGTATCTATGCTGTCGGTGGTTGTGCCTATCTTGTCGCTTACAACGCTCCTGTTTTCGCCCAATATGGCATTTATAAGGCTGGATTTGCCCACATTGGACCTGCCGGTTATGGCTATCTTTGCAACGCAATCCAGCCTATGTTCGGTTTCATCTATAATGGTGCTGAGCCTTTCCTTTAGTGTATTCAGATTCCTTTTGTGTGTTGCCGATATTTTCAGTATTTCACCGAATTTGTAATAGTCGTATTCAAACTCCTGCCTCTTTATATCGCTTTTGTTTGCAACCAATATGTATGGTTTTTTTGATTTTACCACATACCTGAATATCTCCTCATCCTGAATGCTCAAGGGTGTTGTTAAGTCAAACACCACTATTACAACATCGCTTGAGTCTATAGCGAGTTTTATCTGTTCGTTTATGCTTTCTGAAAACTCACCCTCTGTCTCAAACCCCCCTGTGTCGATAAAGAGCACATCCTTATCGTCAACTCTGCCGTATTCGAAGATCCTGTCCCTTGTGGTGCCTGGCATATCCAGTATCAGGCTCTTGTTCTTCTTTACTAGGGCGTTGAAGAGGGTCGATTTTCCTACATTGGGTTTTCCTACGATTGCTACCTTAGCCATAACACCTCCTTGTTAAATAGATTATCAATTTGGACATTATTTGCAAGTTCTTGCCAGTTTTTATAATATTCAACGAGGAGGTAAGAGATGGATGTAAATAGGGTTTTATTCGAGTTAAGCAGGCTTTCGGATTCAGTTGAGGGAAACGACACATTCCATCAAAGAAGGGTTGCTATTATTGCCTATTGGATAGCAGAGGAGATGGGTTTTGATAGGTTTGGCCTGGACTTGCTTATCAAGGCCGCCCTAATACACGATATAGCCCTGTTCAACGATACATCAAAGGTTGAGACATTCAGGCAGATCGTCTATGAGGATTTTGAGAGGCTCACACGGCATGCCGTTCTTAGCGGCAGGGTTGCAAGGTTCTTCAATCTCCATTTAGATATCACAACAGCCATCAATCTGCACCATACGCCTATAGATTCCAACTCCTCTGTATTGGGCAGTATTCTGTTTCTTGCAGATAATATAGAGGTGGCTTACAGGAGCTTAACAAATCCCTATGCGTTTAACGAGGTCTTCGATTTCTTGAATCAGAAGAAAAACCTCTTTGATGATGAGATGATGAAGGCATTTGAAAGGGTCTCAAAGAGGGAGTGCTTCTGGTTTGATCTGCTGGATGAGAATGTCGACAGAAGGCTTTTGAGTATGCTTGATGGTTTGGCAAGAGAGAAGGTCGATGATAAATTTAAAACGGCCGTCTGTTATTTTATAGGTTACTTTAGCGATTCCATATCGCCGTTTTTTGAGAACTATTCCGTTTTAGTAAAGAATATTGCTGTTTCTTTGGCCTATAAACTGGATTTGGATATAAAAACCATTCAGTATGCCTCTTTGGTTTCCCATACAGGCAACCTATTGATTCCGTTTGATTCGTTCTCCCTTCCATCCTTAGAGGATGAGGTTTACAATATCATAAAGTCCCATCCGTATCAGGCCTTATGGATCCTTAAGTCTATGGGGTTTGTGGATGAGGCCGAGATTGTTTTTAAGCATCATGAGAATCACGCTTTAAGCGGGTATCCCTGCAAGGATGAGCCGCATATAGAGGCTGCGGTTGTTGGGCTTTCATCGTTTGTTGCCGCCATGATGCAGGATAGGCCATACAGGGAGGCCTTAGATAACAATCAGATAAAACAGCAGATAGTGGATTTTAAGGGGTTGTATCCGGATTATCTTTTGGATGCATTGCTGGATGTTGACCTTGATAGGGTAAAAAAGACAAAGGATGAATACTACGATGCCGTAAAAAGGCTGTTTTTATAGGGGGTGTGTTGAATGAGACTTGCTATGATCGGAAGCGGCTATGTTGGTCTTGTTAGTGGAGCCTGTTTCTCTGAGATGGGCAACAGGGTTATATGTGTCGATATAGATGAAAAGAAGGTGGAAAAATTACGGCAGGGCATAGTCCCGATATTTGAACCCGGCTTGGATAAGATGATAAAGAGGAATTTGGAAAAAGGCAACATCGAGTTTACAACGGATATAGCCTATGCGGTTAGAAACAGTGATATAATCTTTATAGCCGTCGGTACGCCGCAGTCTGAGGATGGCAGCGCTGACCTCAACCATGTCTTGAAGGCTGCAGAGAGTATTGGCCAATACATGGATCATGAGATGATAGTGGTTGACAAATCGACGGTGCCTGTGGGCACTGCCGATAAGGTCAGGGCAGTTATAGAAAGGAAACTGAAAGAGAGATACCCAGACGGTGCGCCTTTTGGGTTTGATGTGGTATCCAATCCGGAGTTTTTAAAAGAGGGCGATGCCATTGCCGACTTTATGAAGCCGGATAGGGTTATAGTCGGTGCAAATAGCGAAAAATCCATGAGGATAATGAAGGAGCTTTACAGGCCGTTTACATTGAATCACGAGCGCTTCATAGCAATGGATGTTAGGTCTGCTGAGCTTACCAAGTATGCCGCAAACGCCATGCTTGCCACCAAGATCTCCTTTATAAACGAGATTTCACGCATAGCCGAGGCTTTAGGGGCAGACATAAACAAGGTCAGGATTGGTATAGGCAGCGATAGAAGGATAGGCTATCACTTCATCTATCCAGGCGTGGGCTATGGTGGCAGCTGTTTTCCTAAGGACGTTAGGGCATTGGAGAAGATGGCCCTGGAGGCTGATATTGAGCCTGAGATAATAAGAGCCGTTCAGAGGGTAAACCACACCCAGAGGTATTACTTCTTAAACAAGATTGTAAGCAGGTTCGGCGATGATCTAAGCCAGAGGGTCTTTGCCGTGTGGGGTTTGGCCTTTAAGCCCCAGACAGACGATATGAGGGAGGCGCCGTCTATAACCATAATCAACGAATTAACCAAACGGGGGGCTACAATCAATGCATACGACCCTGAGGCTATGGATAATGCCAAGGGGTTCTGGCTGAAGGGCAACGATAAGGTCAATTATTTCGATAATAAATACGACGCCCTTAACGGTGCAGATGCCATGATCCTGATAACCGAGTGGAAGGAGTTTAGAAGCCCCGATTTCTATGAGATGAAAAAGAGGCTTAAAAACCCTGTTATATTCGATGGCAGAAACCAATACAACAGGGAGTTTTTGAAGGAGTTTGGTTTTGAATACTATCAGATAGGCGTCAGGGGCTAATAAGCGCCCTGACCTGCCTTTTTAGTTGTGTAATCTTCCTCCTGCTCAAACCTATTGTTTCTAAAAATTCATTTGTCTTGTTTAATATATCTGATGCCATAACTATGTCGTGCTTGAGGAGGTTTTGAAGCTTATCCTGCTTTATGCTCAAGACGGTGATGGGGTATAGCTTCTTTGCCTCTATGAGTCTTTCTAATCCCCCATCTTCTGGGTATCTCCAGGCCACAGCTTTAAAGTTGTAGCACCGAGAGAATTTTATGGCATCTATCGTTAGGCGGGTGTTTGTTATTAACCACCCCTCGTATCGCTCTTTGTTGTATTTCCTCTTTAGCCTGTCCTCTAAGTCTTTGAATCTCGAATAGACATACATAGCCACCTTGGCATCGGAGGCCCTGAAGGCTGAGGAGTGGTATTTGCACTCAACGCTGATTACCGTGTTGAGGTTGAACGCCAGCACATCTATTTCGTGGCTTATGCATCTGCCTTCCTCGACGACATCCACCTCTGTTTCGAATCCGTAAGCCTGCATGAGCTTTGCAAAAAACCGCTCAAAGGGGTAGCCGGATGGTCCAAGACGCATCATGGCCTTTTTGAGGGAGTATTTCATGGCCGATGGCGGGTTTGTCTTCTTTAATAGTTCCTTTGCAAACCTATAAATCGCCCTTGTGGGTGTTGGTTGCGTTATCTTTAGCTGTATGATGTTTGCTATCTCCTGGGCTTCTTCGAGGGAGGCGCCGGAGCGGATAAGCGAATTTATAAGCTTATCCGCCTTAAACTCCTCGATTTCTCCGTTTGATTTAATTACTTTCATTCCAGATGAAACCTATCCTCAAACCGCCCCAATGCTTGCCCTCAAAGTATATGGGTGTCGATATGTCGTTCATTATCACGCCTGTATCCCTCATGTATGTCTGAAGCAGAACGGGATTGGTGTTTCTTGCCGCCGCAAGTCCCGTCGGGTCGTTGAATATCCTCATGGAGCGGTTGCCCACCAGGTCTTTCTCATAATCGCCCGTAAGCGGCTTGTCGTATATGGAGTTGTGCGCAGGCAGGTATCCGTTGTTATCAACCAAAACAACAAACTTGAAGTTTGGATCCATCTGAAGGTATTTATCCTCAATAGGCTGTATATACTGCTTTGTAAAGTCGGTAAAGCGTGTTTTGTATTTCTGAGGGTTTGTATTGGGCACGGGTACATAGTTTCTATCCCATAGGTCTGCTGAGCTTATTATACCCTTTTGTGTGGCCTCCTTGAAGGTTTCCTCTATCTCCTCTTTGGCCTGCAACAGGATGTTATAGACCTTATCTATGTATGAGCCTGTCTTGAATTGAACCATAAAGCCAAACAGCTCTTCTGCCGTTTTTGATATATGGTAGGTATCTTCCCTGATGAGTTCGATGCGTTTGGCCGATTTTGATACATCCTCTGCCATTTTCTCAACCCTCTCTGCTATCATATCGACGGCGGAGGACTGCTCTTCTGCTGCTGCAGCCACATCCTCTATCATCCTGCTTGCCTCAGACACACCGTCTGCTATCTCTATGAGTGAATCGGACGCTGTCTTGATTAGCTCTTTACCCTCATCGACCTTCTCTATAAGGGTGAGCGTCGCCTCTATGGTCTTTTGCGTTTCTCCCTGTGTTTTTTGAACGATTTGCCTTATCTGCTCGGTGGAGTGGGCTGTCTTGTCGGCCAATTTTCTTATCTCATCGGCAACCACGGCAAAGCCTCGACCCGCCTCGCCGGCACGCGCTGCCTCAATAGCGGCATTGAGCGATAGAAGGGCTGTCTGGTCTGTTATCTCGTTTATGACCTCGACAATCTTGCCTATCTCTTCGGATGAGGAGCCCAGATCCTTCATCATATCGGCGTTCCTTTTTGCCTCTTTGGCTATATCTTCTATCTTGTCTATCGCCAGCTCGGCCTTGCTTGCGCCGTTTTTTGCTAAATCGTTAACCTTTTGCATAAACTCCGATGTGTTTGTTATGTTTCTCGATACGCCGTTTATTGAGTCTTTGATCTCATCCATCGTTGTTTTGATCTCTTCCATCCCTTCGGCTTCCCTTTTTACATTGCCTGAGATTTTTTCTGCATTGAAGCTAACCTTGGCCGCCTGCGTTGCGACTTTATTAGATACTATTAGCGTCTTTTTCAATGCGTTTTGAACCTGTCCTATAAATGTATTGGCGAGGTTTAGAAAGCCCAGGGTTTTAGGAGCCTTGGGAAGCCTGTCTGTTAAATCATATGTGCTGCAGAGCCTGGTATTGCAGAATTTGTCTATATCCTTAAGAGGTTTGATAAAGCTTTTGTAATAGTAAAACAGAAATCCTCCAAAAAAGCCGATCGAGAGGACAACAAAGGATGCAAAAAACAGGCTTTTTGCTGTTAGATAGATGATTGTCATTAAGATGAAGTAAGTGGCAAAGATAATACTACTGACGCCTACTACCCCCATTTCAACCCCCTTTCCCTTAGTGAATTTAACTATTTTATATTACTTTGTCCCATGCTTGTCAAATATAATTTTAGATTCAAAATGAGGATTAGATAGTTGAAATATACTTCTTTTGGCGTTTCTATAAATGCTTGACTTATTTTTTTATTATGGTAATAAATATAGCGGCATAGATAACAATAAGATTTTTTGAAAGGAGGCTCAAGTGCACTCTTTAGTTTTTATCAAACAGGTTCCTGATGCTGCCCAGGTCAGGGTGGATTATGAGACTGGAACATTGATCAGGGAAGGGGTTCCAGCCATCATCAATCCATTCGACAAGCATGCCATAGAGGCAGCAGTAAGGATCAAGAACGAGTTTGGCGGTAAGGTTTCGGTCATCTGTATGGGTCCGCCTATGGCTGAGGATGCCCTAAAAGAGGCAATGGCCATGGGTGCAGACAACGCTTATCTTTTAAGCGATAGGGTGTTTGCCGGATCCGATACGCTTGCAACAAGCTATGCTTTGTGGGCTGGCGCTCAGAAGATTATCCAGGAAGAGGGTCCTGTTGACCTTTTCTGGGCTGGTAAACAGGCAATAGACGGTGATACAGCCCAGACAGGTCCGGGTATAGCAACGAGGTTTGACATTCCGCTTATAACCTATGTTGTCGATATTAAGAAGGTTGATCCTGAGAAGAAAACCATTCAGGTCGTCAGGCTTGTTGAGAGCGGCCAGGAGGTAATCGAAGCTCCTATGCCATGCTTCTTGACGGTTGAGGAGGAGCTGAACACATTGAGCTATGCTCCACTACCATACTTGATAAGGGCTGCAAAGACGCCTGTTAAGGTTTTGAACTCCAGCAATACTCAAATCGATGCCTCTCAGTGCGGTCTTAAGAACTCCCCGACAAAGGTTAAGAAGGCATTTACGCCTCCAAAGAGAGAGGGTGGCGAGATTTTAGAGGGCGATTCTGTGGATGCTATCTTAAACACTCTGTATGAAAAAATTACTCCCGTTTTGAAGCAAATGGGAAAAGTACAGTAAGGGTGAGGTTGAGAAAATGATTAAACAGGATATTAGCAAATATAAGCATATATGGGTTTTTGTTGAGCATGAGAACGGAGAGGTTGCAAGGGTATCCTTTGAGCTTTTGACAAAGGCCAGAGAGCTTGCCAAGGATTTGGGCTGTGAGGTTCATGCCTTTACTGTTGGTGATAAGGTTGAGCAGTTCAAGGATGAGGTTTTCAAATACGGGGCTAAGAAGTACTTTATCATAGAGGATCCGATTCTTAAGGATTACATGACAGAGCCATACAGGGACTCCATCGTATACCTGATCGAGAAGTATAAGCCGGAGATAGTTCTCATTGGTGCAACAACCTTGGGAAGGGATTTGGCAGGAACGATAGCTACGGTGCTTCAGACAGGTCTTACGGCCGATACGACAGCATTGGATATAGATCCCAAGACAAAGAACCTCCTCATGACAAGGCCTACATTCGGCGGAAACCTGATGGCCACAATCTTCTGTCCGGACAACAGGCCTCAGATGTCAACATCCAGGCCGGGTGTTTATAAGGCGATTGAGGAGCCTGTAAAGGGCGAGGTTGTAAAAGAGAAGTATGACTTTGATAAGAGCAAATACACAAAGAAGATACTCGAGAAGATAATTGAGGAAGGCGAGAAGATCAACCTTGGATTCTATGATGTTATCGTGGCAGGCGGATTTGGTATGGGCAACAAGGATAACATGAAGTTAGTTCAGGAGTTGGCCGATGTGCTTGGCGGCACATGGGCAGCAAGCAGGAAGGCCGTTCAGGCCGGTTGGGCCCCACAGACAAGGCAGGTTGGTCAGACGGGTCAGACCGTCCATCCGAAGATCTATATAGCCTGCGGAATCTCTGGTGCCATACAGCATGTTGCCGGAATGAAGTCCTCCGATGTTATCATTGCTATCAATAGCGACCCAGAGGCTCCTATCTTTGAGATAGCAACATACGGTATCGTTGGTGATGTTTTAGAGGTTCTTCCTAAGATGACGAAAATGTTTAAGGAAAAATTAGGAAAGGCTTAAAAGGAGAGCAAAATGGGAAAAAAAGATTTTGATGTAATTATAGTCGGTGCTGGTCCTGCGGGTTTGGCTGCAGGTTATGTATTGGCAAAGGCTGGTGTTGATACGATAATAATAGAAAGGGGTAAGTTCCCTGGATCCAAGAATGTCATGGGCGGAATCCTTTACAGGAAGCCCATGGACGATCTGATCCCTGAGTTCTATAAGGATGCCCCACTTGAGAGGCATATCATTGAACAGAGGATGTGGCTCCTTGATGAGACCTCCCATTTTAGCTCCGGTATCAGGAATCAGAAGTGGAACCAGGAGCCTTACAACTGTTTCAGCGTATTCAGGGCTCACTTTGATAAGTGGTTTGCCAAACAGGTGGTTGAGGCTGGCGCCCTTCTGATTAACGAGACGGTTGTTACAGAGCCTATAGTTGAAAACGGCAAGGTTGTCGGTGTTAGAACCGATAGGCCTGAGGGAGACCTCTATGCCGATTGCGTAATAGCTGCAGACGGCGTTCAGTCCTTCTTAGCAAAATCCCTGGGATTGAGGAAGAAGATAACCGCTGAGAAGGTGGCCGTTGCCACAAAGGAGATCATAGGACTTTCCGAGAAAGAGGTAAACGATAGGTTTGGTATAACCAACCCGGATGAGGGTGTTACTATCGAGCTAACAGGTCCGTTCTTTGAGGGCATCGAGGCTATGGCCTGGATCTATACAAATAAGACATCCGTATCCATCGGTGTGGGTGCCATCATTAAGGATTTGGTTGAGCACAGGATGAACCCCAACGATCTGCTTGAGAAGGTCAAACACCATCCATCCGTTCTGCCGTTGATCGAGGGCGGAGAGACAAAAGAATATCTTGCCCACATGATACCTGAGGGTGGATACTTCGCTGTTCCAAAGCTATACACCGATGGGTTTATGGTAACGGGCGATGCTGCCATGCTTGTTGACTCTGTCCACAGGGAGGGTTCCAACCTCGCAATAGAGAGTGGTAAGGCAGCGGCAAAGACATATCTTGAAGCAAGGGAGGCCGGTGATTTCTCCGAGAGGATGCTCTCAAGGTATCAGGATAAGCTTGAGGAGATGTATGTATTGAAGGATCTCAAATACTACAGGAACCTGCCAGAGTTGCTTGAGGAGAAGAGGTATCTGTTAACCGATTATCCGCAGTTTATCATCGATGCTATGACAGAGATTTACAATGTTGACGGCACTCCAAAACCAGATAAGTTCAGAAAGATCAAAGATGAACTCAAGCAGAGGTTCGGTTATATCAACCTCGCTAAAGACTTGTATACTATCTGGAGGAAATTAAGATGAAGAAGTTAAGAATCGAAGATAAACTTTATCTTGTTGGATACAATGTTGATCATGAGTATAGCCATTTGGGTATAGCAGACCCCGAGGCCTGCAAGACCTGCGAGAAGAAGCAGTGCACCTATGTATGCCCTGCAAGCGTCTATACATGGGATGAGAATGAGCAGAAGATAAACATAAACTACGATGCCTGCGTTGAGTGTGGAACATGCAGAATAGCATGTGATTACATCACCTGGAAGTATCCAAGGGGTGGATTTGGCGTTGCCTATAAGTTCGGTTAAGAATTAGAAACCGCAAGGAAACCATGGCCTCCTGCCTTTTTAAAAAGGGCAGGGGGCTTTTTTAGTTTGTGGGGATGTTGGTATGGTTTTGAGGCTTATAACAGGAGAGCTTGAGGAGAACTGTTATTTTGTATTTGACAGATCAACGAGGGAGTGCGCCATTATTGATCCGGGTGATGAACCCGAAAAAATCGACGGTGTTATTGGAGAGCATGGACTTAAACCCAGGATAATTTTGAATACCCATTACCATTTCGACCATGTGGGCGCCAATGCATTTTTAAAGGAAAAGTACAACATAGATCTTGCGATACACAGAAACGATGCAAAACCGCTTGAGAGAGCCCATGTTGATGCTGAGATATACCTGCTAAAAAAACAACAGCCGTCTCCCAAACCCGATATTCTATTGACAGATGGCGATGTTATATCTGTTGGTTCTTTGAGGCTTGAGGTTTTGCATACACCTGGACATACACCCGGCTCTGTTTGCTTCTATGAATCGAGCGAAAAATGGCTCTTTAGCGGTGATACGCTGTTTTTTGAATCTGTTGGCAGGTGGGATTTTCCTTCAGGGAGCAAGGATGATCTGTTAAACAGTATAAGAAGGCTAATGAAGCTGCCTGACGATGTTGTGGTGTATCCGGGTCATGGGGATCATACCACAATAGGGCATGAAAGGGCATTTAACCCCTACATAGATTACAAATAAAAAACCCTCCCAGAGGACAGCCCCTGGGAGGGTGGGTTTATTGTTTGGAGAAGGCGGGATTTTAATACATACCAGCGCCACCGGCAGCACCAGCCATTGCCCTGTCTTCTTTCTCCCTCTCTTTTGGATCGTCTGTGATGAGTGTTTCTGTTGTTAGCATCAAGCCTGCAACAGAAGCGGCGTTCTGTATTGCCGTTCTTTCAACCTTTGTTGGGTCGATGATGCCCTTTTCGAACATGTTGACAAACTCACCGTTCCTTGCATCGAACCCATAGGAGATGTCGTTGTTCTCTCTTATCTTGTTTATTATGATGGAGCCCTCAAATCCTGCATTGCTTGCTATTACCTTTGCAGGCTCCTCCAAAACCTTCTTGATTATCTTTATACCGATATCCTGATCGTCGTTCTCGCCCTTTACGCCCTCCAATGCTGCCTGGCACCTTAGAAGGGCTGTTCCACCACCAGGAACAATACCCTCTTCAACGGCAGCCTTTGTAGCGTTCAGTGCGTCCTCGACCCTGGCCTTCTTCTCCTTCATCTCTGTCTCGGTTGCAGCACCTACCTTGATGATGGCAACGCCACCGGCCAATTTTGCCTTTCTCTCTCTTAGTTTCTCTTTGTCGTATTCGCTTGTGGACTGCTCTATCTGTGCATCTATCTGTTTAATCCTTGCCTCTATATCCTCTTTGGAGCCAAAGCCATCAACGATTGTTGTGTTCTCCTTGTCAACGATGATCTTTTTGGCCCTTCCAAGAACATCCAGATCAACATTGTCAAACTTCATACCGGTCTCTTCGCTGATTACCTGGCCGCCTGTTAGAATTGCTATGTCCCTGAGCATCTCTTTCCTTCTGTCACCGAAGCCAGGAGCCTTTACTGCGCAGCACTGCAGTGTTCCCCTTAACTTGTTGACAACGAGCGTTGCCAAAGCCTCGCCCTCAACCTCTTCAGCAATTACCAGGAATGGCCTGCCTGTTTTTGCGATCTTTTCCACAAGTGGCAAGAACTCCTGCATAGAGCTTACCTTCTTGTCTGTGATTACGATGAAGGCATCCTCAAGCTCGGCAATCATCTTGTCTGGGTTTGTTACAAAATATGGAGACAGATAACCCCTGTCGAACCTCATACCCTCAACAAGCTCCAATGTTGTCTCTGTGCCCTTTGCTTCCTCAACAGTTATAACGCCGTTCTTGCCGACTTTGTCCATTGCCTCGGCGATTATCTCACCGATCTCCCTGTCGTTGTTTGCAGATATTGTGCCGACCTCTGCAATCTGCTTCTTCTCCGTTACCTCTTTGGAGATCTTCTTTAGCTCCTCAACAACCTTCTCGACGGCTTTATCAATACCCCTCTTTATCTCAATTGGGTTTGCACCGGCTGTAACATTCCTCAAGCCCTCTCTATATATAGCCCTTGCCAATACCGTAGCCGTTGTTGTACCATCACCTGCCACATCGCTTGTCTTGGATGCAACCTCTTTAACAAGCTGAGCACCCATGTTCTCATACGGGTCTTTAAGCTCTATCTCCCTTGCAACGGTAACACCGTCCTTTGTTATTGTTGGGCTACCGAACCTCCTGTCGATAACAACATTCCTACCCCTTGGACCCATTGTTACGGCTACTGCATCGGCGAGCTTATTAACACCCTTCATTATTGCTTCTCTTGCGCTATCACCAAACTCCAAGATCTTTGCTGTCATTTGCTCTCACCTCCCTTCGCGAATTTTTTAGTCAACGAACTTTGCCAATACTTCGTCTTCTTTGAGTATTACATACCTTTTGTCATCCAACTTGATCTCGTTTCCGGCATACTTCTCAAATACGATTACATCGCCCTTTTTTACGGTTTCAACATCCTCGCCTACCTCAACAACCTTACCCTGCTGAGGCTTCTCTTTGGCTGTGTCTGGAATGATGATTCCGCTTTCTGTCTTCTGCTCTAAATCCTGTGGCTCAACCAGGATTCTGTCCATCAGGGGTTTCAATGTTGCCATCGTCCCACCTCCTTTTATTTTTTGTTAGCACTCATCCCTCTCGAGTGCTAACAATACTCCTTTTTTTGCTTTTTTCAAGTTAGAATATCTCAATTTATTAAAAAATAAGACAAAATATTGAAAAATATAAAAAAATAGTATGGCTTTTCTATATTTTTTACACTCAAGTGGCCATCGCAATTAAAAAATTTGACTTTGGATGACCTTTGTGGTAATAGTTTCAAGCTAATTAAACAGGAAGGAGGTTGGCAAGTGGCTAATCACAAGTCTGCTGAGAAGAGGGCAAGACAGAACAAGAAGAGATACATGAGGAATAAGGCCTACAGGACCAGGCTTAAGAATGTTTTGAAGAAAACAAGAACCATGATAGATACAGAAACAGATAAGGCTGCAATTGAGGCTCAATTGAAAGAGGCTGAGAGGGTCATCAGAAAGATCTGCACCAAAGGTGTAATACATCAGAACAAGGCATCCCGCTTGATCTCCCGCCTGTATGAGAGATACCATAAAAAATTAGCGCAGGCCTCTTAAAGCAAGGGGCGTGCGCTAATTTAGGTTAGGATTTAAACAGGTTACCTATCCTTTCAAAGAAGTTTTGCTTTTTATTTAGCTCAATAAAGTCGAAGAACTTATCCTTATCCAGCACCAATACGACGCTATCTTCCAATACCACTCCTATATCCAAAAACTTCTTTGCCTTTTCCTTTTCCAATCTATCACCGTTAAACACGATGGTTGGATCAACGATGACCATGTTCTTTTGAATCTTAAATCCATCGCGCTTTGTTTGAAAGAGGTTTCTCCACATGAAGCTCCCTCTGTGGTAGTAATCAAGCAATGGCTTGTCGATAAAATAGTCTGGCTTATCTATCCCAGCAATCTTGAAATACTCCTTAAAGATCTGTCTTGTTAGATTTAGATAATCCCCATCTTTTACCACATCCTCTTCATTTTTTATAAGTTGAGAAAACTTAAAAGAGAAATCCTTAAACAGCGAGTCGTCTATGTCTTCTATAACGGCGCTAAAGTAATCATCCGTTTGTGATTTCTGTGTTTTATCGAAGGGCTTGTTTATCTGAAGATAGTAAATCCTCCTGATTATCTGCATGTTTGCGTTGAATTCCGTGTTTGTTGTGGCTATTAAGCAGGGATGCTTGCCAGTTAATGAGTTTGTTATACTCTTTACAAAGCTTTCACCTTTTGTTGCTGAGGCTGCTGAGCTTGTGAAGTAATCCTTTGTTATCTCATCAATCAAAATGGGAAAGATGTTCTCTGAGAAGAAATAATCCCTGACATTTGCCGGTTTGATGTCTGTGTTGTAGTGGAAGTATCTGCCCTGAGTGCCGAGTAGTCTGCTTATGAACTCAAGCAGGTGTGTTTTGCCCGTCCAGGCCTGCCCAGCAATTACCAAAAACGGTGGTATGTCTGACAGTGCCGTATCCCTGCCCTTGTTTTTTGCGTGTATCTCCCTGATTTTCCACAGAAAGGGTGATGAGAATGCATACAGTATTGCCTCAAAGACCCGCTGTTTTGAATATAGTTTTTTGCTGCCAATGGTGAACTTCTCATACGCCTCAACAAACATATCGATCTTCTTTATAAACCTTGTTATTCTCTCTTCATCAATGGGTTCCGAATAGCGCTCAAATGTATCGGTATCGCTAAAGCCTATATAGAGCAGATCGTCCGTTTCGTTATAGACTATCTCCCTTCTTAGATCCAGTTCGTCCGATCTTCTGCTTAGGCGCGTTATCTTTACCGATATGAGCTGCTGCTTTTTGGGTACCTCTCTTGGTGAAATCAGTGCGATGCCGTTTTTTGTCTTCTTTGTCAGCGTGTTTATTATATCCTTGCTGTTCTTTAGGTATTCTTTTTTGTATTCTATCGTGTCTGTCTCTATGTTTGCTTCACTTATGAGTTCTTCAATCGCCTGCGATGAGACGCCAACGACACTCAGCTTGCTTAGGTTTTCCTTTAATAGATCCAGTGCTGTTTCTGTGGAGAAGACATTTATCGTGGGTTTGGCTTCTTTTTTTATTCTTTCTGGCACATAGTCGATGGATTCAGACCATATCTGTTCAAATCTTGTTTCCATCAATTTCACTATGTTTGGATTGTGATCCCTATCGTATGCTATGATCTCCTCAAACTGATTCTTGTTGGATAGGGCCTTTTGAGTTAGGTTGGCAGAGCCAAAGACAGCCCGAGTGTTGCTGTTGTTTTTTAAAATGAATAGTTTTGAATGTGTTGTTATGCCCAATTTTGAATATCTGATCTGTATTTCGTCGTTTCTGATTTTCTCTATTGCCTCATCTGGTAAGGATTTAAAGAACTCATGCTGAGGCTCGGGGTTGATTAAATTGAACTTATCGTTGATGTCGTTATCCTCTATGCCGATAATCAATCTGACCCTTTGGAATTTATGCTTCAGAACAAAGTCAAAGAAGAACCTGGGCGATGAAACAAAGGTGATTGCCCAGAAGTCATCGAAACCCTCAAACAGCTTGTCTATCTTTCCCTCGAAGGGTTCATCGTTGAGGATGGTGTTTAGATATTTGACCTTTTTAGCAGTTCTCAGTATGTCCATTTTCTATCTTAATTAGTTTGGTTCTAAACATGCTCCATTATATAGTTTTGTCTGTTGTGTGGCAAACAAAAATCCAGTAGGGGGTTAGACAATGTGGCAGGCGACCAGTCTGCCGCCGACATCCCTTAGTTTGGGTTCCTGCTCTTTGCAAATATCCTTGGCAAATGGGCATCGTGGATGAAATCTGCAGCCTTTGGGTATGTTGGTGGCTGAGGGTATCTCGCCTTTGGGCATGAGCTTTTTTCTTTTTACATTTGGGTCGGGTATAGGCACAGCGCTCATGAGTATCTGGGTGTATGGGTGGAGTGGATTGGTAAACAACTCCCTGGTTTCGGCCATCTCGACGATCTTGCCCAAATACATAACACCGATTCTGTTGCATATGTATTTAGCGCTTGCCAAATCGTGGGTAATAAACAGATAGGTTAGGCCAAATTCCTCTTTTATATCTATCATGAGCTTCAGTATTTGAGACCTTACAGAGACATCCAGCATAGCCGTTGGCTCATCTGCCACGATGAACTTTGGGTTTGTGATTAGGGCCCTTGCTATTACGACCCTCTGTCTCTGGCCTCCGGATAGGTGTTTTGGGTATCTGTTGAAGAACTCCCTGGCAGGTATTAAGTTAACCTTTTCAAAGATCGAAAGGACCCTTTCCCTTTGTTCTGTCTTTGAGCCGATGTTGTGGATCTCAAGCGGGTGGGATACGATTTTCCCTATCTTCATGTATGGGTTCAGGCTTGCCATGGGATCCTGGAATATTATCTGAAAATCCCTTCTTGCTTTTCTTAGACTGTTTTTGGATAGACCCAAAAGGTCGTATCCATCAAATGTAATTTTGCCCGATGTGGGCTCAATTAGCCTTAAGACGGTGCGCCCCATGGTTGTTTTACCGCTGCCCGATTCGCCCACTATGCCGAGGGTTTCGCCTTTGTTTATCTGAAAGGAGACATCGTCAACAGCCTTAACGGTTGGCGCATCCTTTTTAAAGAGGGCCTCAATCCACGGGCGCTTTAGTTTGAACTCTTTTCTTAGATTCTCAACCTTCAGGAGTGTTTCGCTCATTTCTTATCACCGTATAACCAGCATTTTACCCTTCTGTTGCCCATCTGTATGGTGGGAGGCTCTTCTTGTTTGCAAATATCCTTGGCAAATGGGCATCGTGGGTGAAACCTGCAGCCCTGCGGTGGATTCTTTAGATCCGGCAGGCTTCCGGCTATATGCTTTAGCTCCATATCGTCTATCTTTACATTGGGGATGGACTCAAGCAACAACTGCGTATAGGGGTGTAACGGCTTGTTGTAAAGCTCCAAAACGGTTGCATACTCAACCATCCATCCGGCATACATTACAGCCACCTTTTCTGCCAATTCTGCCACTATGCCCATATCGTGTGTTATAAGCATTATGGACATGCGTCTTGTCTTTTTTAGTTCCTTTAGAACCTGCATGATCTGTTCCTGAACCACAACATCTAAAGAGGTTGTGGGCTCATCGGCTATTAAAAGCTTGGGTTTTAGCGAGATGGCTATTGCTATCATAACCCTCTGTCTCATACCGCCTGAAAATTCAAACGGATAGTTATCGAGCCTTGAGGGGTCAACACCCACAGAGAGCAATGCTTCGCTTGCAATCTTGACCATCTCCTCTTTTGTCATCTTTGGATAGTGCACCTTGAACAACTCAAAGAAGTGGTCCCTTATGCGCATTATGGGGTTTAGACTCGTCATGGGGTCTTGAAATATCATGGATATGTCTTTGCCCCTGATTCTTCTTATATCTTCTGCGCTTAGTCTTAGAATGTCTTTGCCTTCAAAGATTATCTTACCTGTTAGCCTGGCATTTTGAGGCGATAGTCTCATGATGGCCGTGCCAAGTGTTGATTTTCCACACCCCGACTCGCCAACTATGCCCAAACTCTCCTGTTCGTTTATATCTAAATTTAGGCCTGCAACGGCGCTTAAGCTGCCGCTTCTTGTCTGGTATTCTATCCTTAGGTCTTTGATTTTTACCAGAGCCATCTATCTCTTTTCTCCTATGTTGGGATTGAAGTATTCGTTTAGGCCCTCTGCAAACATACTAAAGCCCAAAACAATCAGGATAATTGCAATTCCGGGAAAGAAGCTCATCCACCAGTTGTTGGATATGAGGAATTGCTGACCGTTTGCCAGATCATACCCCCAATCGGGTGTTGGCGGTGTAATACCCAAACCCAAGAAGCTCAAACCGGCTTCGGTCATAATGGCATCGGCTATGTTCATAGATAGGACAACAATGATCGATGGCAAGACATTGGGCAGTATGTATTTGAATATTATTGTTGATGTTTTTGCGCCAATGGAGTATGCCCCCTCCACATAGAGCTCCGACTTTACGCTTACAACCTGACTTCTTATAACCCTGTAATAAGTTGGTATGTAAACAACTGCAATCGATAGAGATATGTTTATAATACCGGGCCCTAAGACAGCTGCTATGGCGATGGCCAAGATTAGGCCGGGGAATGTATAGACAGAGTCCATTATCATGGTTAGGATTCTATCCAGTACGCCGCCTGAATAACCTGCAACAAGGCCTAACGGTATGCCCACAACAGAGGCTATAAGCGTAGCTATAAATGCAATTATTAGAGCCATTCTTGAGCCGTAAATGAAGCGGGAGAACACATCATACCCCATGTTGTCTGTGCCCATTATATGGTGAATATTGGGGGCCATTAACGGCGTTCCAGACGGTTCTGTTGGGCTGTATGGTGCAATTAATGGGGCGAATATGGCCATTAGTATGAAGATTAGAAGGATGGTAAGCCCGGCAAAGGCCATGATGCCTGAGGAATCTCCAAGAAGGTTTTTTACAAAAGAGGAGATCCGTGAGGAGACCATCTGATTTGAGTTTTCTACCATCAACTAATACCTCACCCGTGGATTGATCCAGGCATTTATGACATCAACGAGTATGCTGATGATAGCGACAAATATAGCAAAGAATACGATTGTTCCCTGAATAGCGGGAAAATCCCTTGCATGTATCCTTGATACTAAATAACTCCCTATGCCGGGCCAGGAGAATGTGACCTCCGTTAAGACGGCGCCACCCAACAGGAGGGCAAACTGCAACCCCATTATGGTCAATATAGGTGGCAGGGCGTTTTTTAATGCATGCTTAAATAGCACCGTTTTTTCCTTCACACCCCTTGCCCTTGCCGCCACGACAAACTGTTGCGACAGCGTAAGAACAACATTGGCCCTGACCATGCGGACAAATATACTGGATATGACAACCCCAAGGGTTATCGATGGCAGTATTAGGTGGTTTAAGGAGTCTTTTAAGACATCCCACTGACCGTTTATTATCGCATCGACCACATACATGCCTGTATATGTCTTATCCGGTGTCATAAACGGGCTTGCCTCACCCGATACGGGAAGCCAATGCAGCCAGACGCCAAAGACGAGTTGAAGCATAAGGCCGAACCAGAAAACGGGAAATGAATAGACAAAGATCGAGTATATCCTTGCCGAGACATCTATCGGCTTGCCTAAGTTGTATGCTGCATAGGTGCCATAGAATATACCGATAAGAACAGCCACTATCATGGCAAAGATGGTAAGCTCAAGCGTTGCAGGAAACTTCTGCATAAGTTCTTTAATAACGGGCATGCCTGTAACGGTGGACTCCCCGAACTTACCCTGTGCTATATTTTTTAGGTAATTGACATACTGCACCAAGATAGGCTTATCAAGCCCCATCTTGTGTTCCATCTCTTTGACCACCTCAGGTGGAGCTTTGGGTCCCAACATGGCAAGCACCGGGTTGCCCGGAAGAACCCTCAAAACGAAGAAGACGATGGTTAAGATGATTAAGACCATTGGGATGGATAAGCCTATCCTGGTTAAAACGTAAGACTTCACGGCGCAAAACTCCTTAAAATCAAAGGGAGGGCACTCTGGCCCTTCCCTTATTTTTTGCGGATGAGATAGTATCTAAATATCTGCAGCGGGTCAAGTAAAACACCCTCGATGTTGGGTTTTAATACAACCCTCTGTTTCCCCTGGAACAGTGGGATATAAGGCGCATCCTGTGCCATTATCTGTTGAACCTGCTCATAGACCTTAGCCCTTTCTTTAACATCGGTAAGCTTTCTGGCCTTAAGGAGGAGCTCATCAACCTTCTTGTTGGAGTAGAAACAACCCATTTGTGGGCTTGCGCTTGTTGCTAAGAATGGCCACATGTAATCATCCGGGTCAAAGTAATCCGGATACCATCCAAGCAGGAACATACCCATAACGCCCTTTGTCCAGTAATCGATGTATGTTGCCCACTCTGCCGATTTGAGCTGGCATTTTACAAGCCCCGTGGCCTCAAGCTGGTTTTTGATTGTTAGGGCAACGGCGGCCTCTGTGGAACCGTAATGGCTTGGGCTGTACCATAGGGTTATCTTTAGAGGGTTTGTTTTGGAATAGCCCAACGATTTGAGTATCTCTATGGCCTTTTTCTGGTTATAGTGCGGCATTACGGGTTTGTGTCCCCACATGCCTTCAGGGATGAGCGTATAAAGGGGCGAGACCTGTCCGTTAAATACATCGTTTATGATCTGGGCCCTGTTTATAGCGTATGCAAAGGCCTTCCTGATCTTTTTGTTGTCAAACGGTTTCTGTTTTACATTGAATACGACCTCCCTGATGAAGGGGCTTGGGCCTATCATGGTTTTGAAGTTCTTGTTTTTCTTTATCTGGTTGAACTGCTGAGGCAGAAGTGTTCTGTAAGCTATATCCACCTCTTTGTTTAGTAATGCTATATAGAGGGCATTTGCATTCCTGTATAGCTTAATTAGAACGATCGGCGTTTTTGCCTTTTCACCGTGGTAGTTAGGGTTTCTTACCAGCTCTATCTGCTGGCCCCTTACCCATTTTTTGACCATGTATGGGCCGCTTGATACGGGAAGGCCGTTGTAGAATGCATTGTCTTTGTAAACCTTTGGATCGACCGGGAAGGATACGGGGAATGCCAGTATGTTTATAAAGGGTGCAAATGCATACTTTAAGTGGATCTTAAACTCCCTGTCGTTTACCACCTCAACATCCTTTACTATGTCAGACAACAAAAACGATGGCTCACCCTTTAGCTTGATAACCCTTTCGATGGAGAACTTAAAGGCCTCTGCGTTGATGGGATCGCCGTTTGAGAACTTCAGGTTCTTCTTAAGCCAGAAGGTATAGGTTAGACCGTCCTTTGATACCTCCCATTTCTGGGCCAATCCCGGTACTATCTTGGCTGTGCCCGGGACATACTTAACCAGACCCTCCATCAGGTTTTGAAGGATGTTGTCCGATAGATAATCGTATGCCTTGGCCGGATCCAGTGATGAGACCTTGTCTGTTGTGCCTATGATGATGTAATCCTTCTGGGATATGGCTTTTGCCTGCGGCAGACTGATGCCAAAGGCTACAACCAATAGCAGAAGCAACTTAAACAAACGCTTCATACCAAACCTCCTAAAACAATTTTTTCACAAAAAAATATCACATTTTAGACTAAATGTCATTAAATTTTTTATACTTTTTTTGTTTATTAATATTGATTTTTGTTATTCTGAATGGTAATCTTTTCAGAAAACGGAAAGGGGCTGTTATGTTTGAAAAAGAGGTCTATATCAAAAGGAGGTCAGAGCTAAAAAGGGCATTGGGTAGGGGTGTTGCTGTCTTTTTTGGTAATCACGAGGTTGCTATTAATTACCCCTCAAACACATACAGGTTCAGGCAGGATAGCTCTTTTCTTTACTATTTTGGAATAGATAGGCCCGGACTTGTTGGTGTGATAGATGTGGATAAGGATAACGATTTTGTATTTGGCGATGATATTGATGATGAAGATGTAATATGGATGGGTGATATAGGCACCATTTACGATGAGGCTTTAAAAAGCGGCTTGTGCTGCATTAAGCCCCTCTCTGAGATGTACGGTTATTTCAGGGATGTTATTAAGTCAAAGAGAGAGGTTATGTTTCTGCCGCAATACAGGTTTAAGAACATGATAGTTATCGAGGAGGTTTTGGGTATAAAACCCCAGACGGTGAACGGCTATGCCTCACTTAAGCTTATAAGGGCCGTTGCAGAGCAGAGGCTGAAAAAATCAGAAGAGGAGATAGAGCAGATAAAAAAGGCCATCAACATAAGCAAGGGCATGTATGAGATTGCATTTGACAAAGTAAGAGAGGGGATTACAGAGAGCCAGCTGCTTGCAGAATGCGAGGCCTATGCTATAGAAAACGGTGTCTGGCTCTCCTTTCCGACTATCTTGACAAAAAGGGGCGATATTCTTCATAACACAAGACACGATGGCGTTTTGAATAGGGGCGATCTTGTTGTGATGGATTCTGGTGTTGAGACAGAGCTTCACTATGCAAGCGATATAACCAGAACGATACCCGTTGGAAATATGAGCCGGCTTCAGAAGGATATCTACGATATAGTGGACAGTGCACAAAGGAGCGCAATAGCAAAAGCTAAAGAGGGCGTCAGGTTTCTGGATGTCCATCTTGAATCTGCAAGGGTTATAGCAGAGGGCATGAAGGGTTTGGGCTTTTTTAGGGGCAGTATAGACGGTATTGTTGAGAGTGGCGCCTATGCCGTTGTTTACCTCCACGGCGTTGGCCACCCCCTGGGTTTGGATGTGCACGACCTTGAGGGGTTGGGCGAGGATTATGTGGGCTATTCGGATAGCATAAAGAGGTCGAATAAGTTTGGCCTTAGGTATCTGAGATTTGCAAAACAGTTGAAAGAGGGGTATGTTATGACTGTTGAGCCGGGTATATACTTCATCTCGGCATTGATAGAAAAATGGCATAACCATCAGAGATTCTCCGATTTTGTTGATTACGATGCGCTGAAGGGGATGATAGGTTTTGGAGGCATAAGGTTGGAGGATGATGTGTTAATAAAAAGGGAGGGTGCCGAGGTCTTATCTAAAGATGTGAGGCGTTTCTGAGTATGGAGTGGGGTATGCTTAAGAGGGTTGTAATAATTGCAGTTGCTTTTCTTTGGCTTGTTCCCTTTAGGGGCTCTGCCTGCAAGTGGTATTTCAATATGGTCAACGACCCACACAAACAGGCTCGATGCTATGCCGTATTCGGCAAGTCAATCAAGATAGTTAAGCAATTAGATGATAGCAGGGCATTGGCAGATATCTATATGCCCTCTAACGGTCGCCGTGTTGTGGTTTTGATTGAACCTTACTGTGATATTGAGCCCTCGGCGCTGTATAGACTTACCTATAAAGGTGTATATAGGGATAAGAAAAACACCAAGGGCTTGATTGCCAGATTTGGAATTAGAAAGGTGGGGGATCTTGGCGGCCATCTGGATAAACCCCAGAGGTTTGTTGTCTGCACTCGTAAGGATTCTTACTGTCGTTGCGGTTATTTTTCCCGCCTCTTGCCTGCTGTGGATGGTAATCTTGAGGTTGAGAAATACATAAAAAGGGGTGAAGGTGAATTTATTAGGGTGGATTACAAGATAGGTTTAAGGGATGTGTGTCTGATAATGGGCATCCACTCAAGCGGCTGCAATATCCTATTTAGGGATCCATCCATAGACAACACCAGCCTGAAAAATCTTAAATATACCTACTGCGATTAACATTTCTTGATTAAATTCCTTGAAAAATACTTAAATTAATCTTAAAATACTTAAAATTTAAGGGGAGGTTAGTAAGGGTGATAACGCCTCTTGATGCATTGAGGGTTGTGCTGGATAACATTGAGCCTATAGGTGAGGAGCTTGTTGGTGTTTTTGGGGCCACAGGCAGGGTGGTAAGCAGGCCTATAAAATCGCTAAGAACCTTGCCACCTTACGATGATGCCGCAATGGACGGTTATGCAGTTAGGTTTGAGGACATCAAGGAGATACCGGCGCAGCTAAAGCTAAAGGGAACGATAAAGGCGGGCGATAGCGTTAAGTCTTTAGAGGTAAAAGAGGGTGAATGTTATAGGGTAATGACCGGTGCGGCCCTGCCTAAAGGTGCCGATACGATTGTTGAGTTTGAGATAACAGAACAAGAGGATGGGTTTGTAAGGGTAATAAAGCCCAAAAGCAAGGGCTCCAATGTAAGGTTTAAGGGAGAGGATATAAATTACGGTGATGCTATAGACTTTACAGGGGAGGTTGTAACGCCGTATAGGCTCTCCAGAATAGTCTCCACGGGCAATGTATTTGTGCCTGTCTATAAAAAGCCGTCCGTTTGCGTAATATCGACGGGTGATGAGCTTATTCATTTGGGCGATCCAAAAGAGGGTATAGTGGACTCAAACAGCTTCTTTGTAAAGTCCCTGCTTGGGCAGTTTGGTATAGATGTTAGTTATCTGGGTATATCAAAGGACAGAAGCGACGATTTTATCCAGAAGATGCACTCTGCTTGTGAGTTTGACATAATCATAACCACAGCCGGTATATCCTTTGGTGATTACGATGTGGTCACGAATTCTGAGAAGGAACTAAACATAGAGTGGTTTTTTAAGTATGTAAAGCAAAAACCGGGAAAACCGTTTGCCTTCGGTAGGCTAAAGAATAGCCTTGTCTTTTCATTCCCGGGCAATCCCGTATCCACGGCGTTCTGTTCGTTTTTTTATCTTATCCCTGCCATAAAGAAGATGCTGGGCTATAAAAAGTATCAGCATCAATACTTCAAAGCCACGCTAACGAAGCCGTTGAACAAAAGGAACAACAGGGTGCACTTCAATCGCGTTAAGGTGGAGCTTAAAGATGGAAGGTTCTATGCGACACCATTTGAGGCTCAAGGGTCCAATATCATCGAGTCCATAGCCCAATGCAACGGCTTCACCATGATAGAGCAGGATAGGCTTGGCAGGATAGATGCAGGGGAGGAGGTTGTGGTATTTCTGTATGATTATGAGTTTTTGTTTTAAAAATTTTGGAGGTGTGTATGAGCAACGACATTCTAACGGTAAAGGCTTTGAGGGTTAATCTATCAACAGGTCAAATCAAGGAGGAGATAATCGACGGGGAGCTGGTAAAGAAATACTTAGGCGGCAGGGGGCTTGCAAGCAAGATACTTTTGGATGAGATAGACCCATCTATTGATCCGTTGAGCCAGGAGAATAAGCTGATCTTTGCAAACGGTCTCTTAACGGGAACCGCCGTTCCGACCGCTGGAAGGTATATGGTTGTGACCAAGGGTCCTTTGACCGGCACCATCGCATCGAGCAACTCCGGTGGTTTCTTTGGAGCCGAATTGAGAAAGGCGGGTTGGAGTCTGGTTATTATTGAGGGCAAGGCCGATAAACCGGTTTATATCTCAATAAGGGATAGCAAGGTTGAGATAAAGGACGCAACCCATCTGTGGGGTAAGGATACACACAAGACCACCGATATGCTCCTTGAGGAGTTTGGCGATGATAAGGCCAGGGTCGCCTGCATAGGGCCTGCTGGTGAGAGGCTGGTTAAGTTTGCAGCCATCATAAACGATAAGGCGAGGGCAGCAGGAAGGACAGGCGTGGGGGCTGTGATGGGCAGCAAGAACCTAAAGGCCATTGTTGTCAGGGGTTCTGAGAGGATAGAAGTGCTGGATAAGGCAACATTTATGGAGGCCATTAAATCGAAGGTGGATATTATCAGGAAGAATCCGATAACGGGAGAGGGGCTGCCGAAGCTTGGAACCAAGGTGCTGGATAGCATAATAAACCAGAGCGGATTGTATCCTACAAAGAACTTCCAGTTTGGAACATTTGAATATACGGAAGAGGTTAACGGTGAGGCGCTGGTTAACAAGGGGTATTTGAAGGATAACAAGGCGTGCTATGCCTGCCCGATAGGCTGTGGAAGGGATGTTGAGCTTCCAACAGGCAAGAAGGGTGAAGGGCCTGAATATGAGTCCGGCTGGGCGTTTGGCGCAGATTGCGGCGTGAAGGATTTGATAGCCGTTACCGAGGCCAATTTTATGTGTAATGAGCTTGGCCTTGATACAATCTCTGCAGGCACAACAATTGCAGCTGCTATGGAGATGTATGAGAAGGGGTATATACCGAAGGAGGATTTGGAAAACGGCCCAGAGCTTAACTTCGGCAGCAGCGAGGCGATTATTTATTATCTTAAGAAGATAGCATACAGAGAGGGGCTTGGGGATAAATTGGCCGAGGGTTCATACAGGTTCTGTGAATCGTACGGCCATCCGGAGATCTCCATGACGGTCAAGAGGCAGGAGTTGCCCGCATACGATCCAAGGGGTGCTCAGGGCCATGCTTTGGAGTATGCCACAAGCAACAGGGGCGGCTGTCATGTCAGGGGATACATGATATCGCCTGAGATATTGGGTGTTCCGCAGAAACTCGACCCTCAGACGGTCGAAGGGAAGGCCGGATGGGTTAAGATATTCCAGGATTTAACAGCGGTTATCGATTCTGCGGGTCTTTGCCTGTTTAGTTCTTTTGCCTTGAGTGCAGACGATTATACAGAACTCATCAATGCAGGGACGGGCTTTGGCCTTTCCACCGATGAGGTGTTGAAGATAGGCGAAAGGATCTGGAACTTGGAGAGGTATTTCAACTATAAAGCCGGCATATTGCCATCAGAGGATAGGTTGCCCGATAGGTTTAAAGAGCCTCTGCCTGATGGTGCACAGAAGGGCTCCTTTGCCCATTACGAGGAGCTTCTGCCTGAGTATTACTCAGCAAGGGGATGGAGTAGGGATGGAATTATACCTCAAGAGAAGCTTAAAGAGCTTGAGATTGCCTAAAAAACGAGGGGCTTTTGCCCCTTTTTGTTCTATCTATGGTTAGGGTAAGGTTCTTTACGCTGCTGAGGCTTGAGCTTGGCATAAGAGGGGTTGAGTTGCAGATAGAGGGCAAAAAACAGTTAATTGATATACTCAATATGGCAGAAAGCAACTCCCCCAAGCCGTTTTTACATAAACTGATAGATGAAAACAACAACCTTTTAAGCAGCACTATCATCCTTGTTAACGGTAAGAATGTCCACCATCTCGATGGATTGAAGACAATGATTAAGGATGGTGATGAGATAGATATATTCCCACCGGGTGGTGGAGGTTGATGGATAGAACGCCTTTGAGCATCCTGTCAAGGAACCTTCAGTTTTACGGTAAATCCCGAATGGATAAGGTCTCTAAAGCCACTGTTTTGGTTGCAGGTATTGGTGGATTGGGGTGTATAGTTTCTGAAATCTTAACAAGAATGGGCATAAAGAGGCTTATAATACTTGACAACGGCATTATAGATGAACCGGATTTGGGCAGGCAGAGCCTCTATACGATTTACGATGTGGGAAGAAGAAAGGTTGAGGCTGCTAAAGATAGACTGAAGAGCCTAACGGGCTTAACGGAGATTGAACCTGTTTTTGCTTCTGTATCGCAGCTTGAGCAGAAAACCATAGACGGGTGCGACTGTGTGGTTGATTGTCTGGATAACTTCCAGAGTCGCTTTGAACTTGAAGATAGGCTAAAAGAGGGCCAACCCCTTGTCCATGGCGGGATTCAAAACGACTACGGCCAGCTTACAACGATAATAAAGGGAAAGACGCCTGGGTTGAAGGAGATCTATGCCAATGTTAAAGAGGATGGTCTTATAGCCGTATCAACGCCAATAGTGTTTACGATTGCAAGCCTTATGGCGTGCGAGGTTATCAACAACATCACAGGTTCACCGCAGCTTGTTGGCAGTATGCTGATAGTTGAGTTGAGCGATTTTACATTTACACAGATTGAGTTAGGGGTGTAATGGGTGAGGGATGTATTTAATCTAAAGAACAACCAGATTATCCTAAACGACAGTGATGATATAAAAAGGGTGTATGTTGAGCTGACAAACGCCTGTAATTTTAAGTGTAAGATGTGTTTTAAGAATACATTTGTGGAGCCTGAGGGCTATATGGATGAGGATACAATTGAATCGCTCAAAAAACAGCTAAAGGAACTGCCGCAGCTAAAAGAGGTTGTTATAGGCGGGATAGGCGAGAATTTGCTCCATCCACTGATAAGGGATGTTTTGTCTTTCTTAAAGGATGAGCTTGGAGTCTATGTTATACTTCAGACAAACGGCTTCTTTTTGAGCAGATTTTCCGATTTTATGCTCAGCAAGGGCATCGATAACATAGTGGTCTCTGTGGATAACTCCGATGTTGGCCATCTAAGCAACGATGTGGCATACAGAACGATAAAGTCTATAAACGATGAAAGGTTGAAAAGAAGAAGGGATACGCCGGTTTTTTCAATAGAGGTTGTTATAGATAAGGACTCCTTGGATGGGCTTGATAGAACGGTTAGAAGGTTTATAGGGGCTGGCGTTAAGGATATCATAATATCGAATCTTCTGCCTGTGGATGAGTCGATGGTAAACAGGGTTTTATATCCCTCTTGCGATAGGGATATACTAAAGGATGTAATCGATGTGGCTCAAGGCGTCATCTCCATGACGCTGCCGTATTTTGAGATAAAAACGGAGAGGAAGTGCAATTTTATAGATAAAAAGGCCTTGGTGATTAGGTGGGATGGCGAGGTTGCACCGTGTTATAGGTTTCTCCATACGGCGACAGAGTTTGTGCTTGGCAGAAAGAAGAGGATATACGCCCACACATTCGGCAATATAAACAAGGAGCATCTGCTTTCTATATGGAATAGAAGGGATTATAAGTGGTTTAGGTTTGTTGTCGATAATGCACTCTATCCGTCCTGCATCGACTGCAACTTCAACGAATCGTGTGATTTTGTGAAGGATACCTCAATGGATTGCTGGGGCAATGAGCCCTCCTGTGCCGACTGCCTCTGGTCAAGAAACATCATAATCTGCCCCTAAGGACATAACACCTAAGAATTTAGTTGACAAAAGGCTTATAATTTGTATAGTTATTCCTGCTTTGATGTTGAAGGGGCCCATAGCTCAGTTGGCTAGAGCCACCGGCTCATAACCGGTTGGTCCCAGGTTCGAGTCCTGGTGGGCCCACCAATTTTTTTAATGGAAGTAGAAAGGCTAATCGACTACTTAGAAGCATATTTTCCTTTAAGCCTTCAGGAAGGCTGGGACAACTCCGGTCTTCAAATCTCCCCGCAGGAAAGTTCCATAAAAGGCGTCTTACTGAGCCTGGATGTAAACTCTCAAACCATTGATGAGGCTGTTGAGCTTGGGTGCAACCTCATTATCGCCCACCACCCTGTGCTGTTTTCATCAACCAAGAAGATATTTAAAGACTTCTATCCGTATAATGTTCTATATAAGGCCATTCAGAACGGCCTGGGTGTGTATGCGTTTCACACGAATTTGGATATAGCAGAGGGTGGATTGAACGACTATCTGTGCAATTTGCTTGAGCTTGAGGATGTTGAGGTTATTGAGGATAAGCGCCCGTTGAGGATAGGAAGGCTGAAAGAGTCGATGAGCCTTGAGGGTTTTGTTGATTATGTAAAGGAGAGGCTGTCCTGCCCCATGACCAAATACATAAGGTCAAACGATAGGCCTATAAGGAGGGTGGCTATCTGTTCGGGCAGCTGCATGGAGCTTATGCACGATATTTTAGGGCTTGATTTTGATGTGTTCTTAAGCGGGGATCTAAAGCACCATACGGCCATCTTTGCCAAAGAATCCGGTATAAATGTCGTTGATGCAACGCATTTCCATACGGAGAAGTTCTCAAAATACATATTGAGGGATGTTTTAAAGAGGGGATTCCCTCAGCTTAAGGTTTTTGTTTCTGACAGAGATTATCTGCCGTGGCAGTATAGATGAAGGAGGTGGTATTTTGAATACAGATTTGAAGAAGCTGTTGGAGATTCAGCAATACGATAAGGAGATAGCCGACCTTGACCTTGAGGTTCAAAGGATGAGGGCCAAGGAGGATAAGATTGTCGAGGTTGTGCAGATCAAACAGAATCAGATTGAAGAGGCCGAAGAGGAATTGAATGAGCTAAAGAAGGATCTGGAATTTGAACAGAACCTTTTGCAGGAGACGATCGATAATTTGAATAAGCTTGAGATTAAACTCAACAATGTCTCCAACGAGAAGCAGTTGCAGGCGGTTAACACAGAGATTGAGATGGCCAAGACGAATAAGATGATGCTTGAGAAGAAGGTGGAATCACTAAAAGAGGAGATCCACCTTAAGGAGAAGGGGCTTGCAGAACTTAACGATAGGTATGAGCAACTCAAAAGGACGCTGAAGGAGTCGCAGGAGAAGTTTGATGCAAGGAGAAGGGAGATTGAGGAACAGATAGAAAAAATCACAAAGACCAAAGAGGAGCTTCTGCCAACAATAGACAGGAATGTTTTGAAAAGATACGAAAGGATCAACAGATGGGCCAAGGGCACGGCGATAGTTCCAGTAAGGAAGAACGCCTGCTACGGCTGCTTTATGAAACTTACACCCCAGGTTCTTGCCCTGCTTGAGGATACCGATGAGATTGCTTACTGTCCAAACTGCGGCAGGATGCTCTATATAGAAGAGGAAACCCAACAAGAAGAATGAACGCCCTGGAATTTTTCCTTGAGCTTCGCAAGAGGGGTTCAATAGAAGAGGTAAAAAAACACCATCCCTCTTTAACCAACGCCGATATAGATTCGTTCTTTGATGAGATTATAGGCAATCTAAAAGACGATGACTGTTATGAGATGTTTGTGGATGGTGCATCCTCATCCAACCCCGGAAAGGCCGGTATAGGCATAGTTATAAAGAAAAACGGCGTGGTGGTGGATGAGGTCTCCCGCTATATCGGTAAGGCGACCAACAATGTGGCCGAATACACAGCCCTTTTGGAGGGGCTTAAGCGTCTTGTGGAACTTGGGGTAAAAAGGGTTAGGGTGTTTAGCGATTCTGAACTTGTTGTAAAGCAGCTAAAGGGGCTGTACAGGGTTAAGGATAGCGGTCTAAAACCCCTCTATGAGGATGTCTTGAGGCTTACAAAGGGTTTTGATTTGTTTGAGATAGAGCACATAACAAGGGATAAGAACAAGCAGGCGGATAGGCTGGCTAAATCCGCCATACCGAGGGGTTAATAATCCCGTTTTCTTAAAGAACTATTGCTTAAATAAGCCCTTAATAAATTAATTAATAACCTATTGACAATTACCCTTTTTTAATTAATCTCTTCAGGAGAAAAAGTTTAGGAGGTGAACTATGGGTAAGCGGCTGGTTGCGTTTTTGAGCGTTTTGGCGTTTTTGGTTGTGGGTTTTGGTTTGCCGCAGGCGGCTATGGCTAAGAAGTATAAGAATTACATCATAGCCACAGCGACACCTGGCGGCACATATTATCCAGTGGGTGTGGCTATTGCCACCTTGATCAATGTTAAGCTTGCAAAGAAGGGTATCACGGCAACGGCCATCACATCTGCAGGCAGTGGCGAGAATATTCAGCTTTTGAAGAACAAAGAGGCAGATTTTGCCATCCTGCAGGGTCTGTTTGGCTCAATGGCTTACAACGGTAAGGGGTTGTATAAGGACAAGCCGCAAAGGTTTTTCTATGCCGTTACGGCTCTATGGCCCAATGTTGAGCATTTCTCTTTGCTTAAGAAGTATGTAAAAACCGGAAACATCATGGATCTTAAGGGGCTGCATGAGAGGTTCTCTATTGGCAAAAGGGGCTCAGGCACAGAGGGTTCAGGAAGAACGATACTCGGCGCATTGGGTATAGATGTGGGTAAGGATATATACCCCGTCTATCTGGGATACAACCCCAGCATAGATGCCATGATAAACGGAAGGATTGCTGGTGCTAATACGCCTGCTGGACCCCCTGTTGCTGCTATAACGAGGCTGTTTGCTAAGCTGGGTTCCAAGAAGGTTGCCATACTGAATTTTACCGATGAGCAGCTTAAGAAGATAGACTCCACATACGATGTGTGGTACAGGTATGTTATAAAACCGGGAACATATCCGGGTCAGGACAAACCGATTTATACAATAGCTCAGCCCAACTTCTTAGCAGTCAGAAAGGGTGTCCCTCAGGAGGATGTGTATCTGATAGTTAAGACCATTTATGAGAATTTGCCTTTCTTGCACAACATCCACAAGGCCACCTATTATTTAGGCTTGGATAATGCTATTAAAGGATTACCTGTTCCTTTGGCACCGGGTGCTGCTAAGTATTACAAAGAGAAGGGTGTAAAGATACCTGCTAAGTTGATAGCAAAGTAAAATGGACAAAAAGAGCAAACAGGAAGAACTCATAGAGGCCGAAGCAGGCTCATCCGTTCGCCTGAGAAACCCAGACAGCCTGGGTTTCTTGGGCTTGCTTGTTAAGATAGCAAGCGTGTTTTTGGCACTTTTTGCCCTGTGGTATAACAGCTTTGGTGTAATTTCAGAGCTCCACCAAAACGCCATATTCTTCTCCATTATCGGTTTTATCGGTTTTATCCTCTATCCGCTTTCCAAAAGGAAGGCCAGACAGACGCTAAAGATCGATGTGATTTTAGCGATTCTGGTTCTTGTCAGCGGCCTTTATATCGTATTCTTTGAGAACACGATACACGCAAGGAATGAGGTTTTAATCCTAAGGGATATAATCATCGGCAGTATAGCGGTTGTTTTGTTGATCGAGTTATCCAGGAGGGCGGCAGGCCTTGTTATTCCCCTTCTTGCTGTACTGTTTTCCTCCTATGCCCTGTTTTTGGGTAAATACATGCCGCCTGGGATGTTTAGCTTCAGGGGCATATTCTACTCAACCTATGTCTATAGGATGTATTTCACAAACGACGGTATATTCGGCTATATTGCAACGATTGCCTCGACCTATGTCTATCTGTTCATACTTTTTGCTGCCTTCTTTTTGAAAAGCGGAGCGGGCGATTTTATTATCGATATAGCCAAAGCCACACTTGGAAGAACCGTCGGCGGTCCTGCTAAGGTGGCAGTCTTAGCCAGCGGGCTTATGGGTTCTATTACAGGCAGCTCTGTGGCCAATGTCGTTGGCACAGGCTCCATCACCATACCATTGATGAAGCGTATTGGCTTTACGCCTGAGTTTGCGGGTGGTGTTGAGACGGCTGCCTCTGTTGGCGGTCAGATGATGCCGCCGATTATGGGTGCAGGCGCATTTATCATGGCTCAATGGACCCAGATCCCCTACACCACCATCATAGGTAAGGCTTTTATACCCGCCGTTATGTATTATTTGGGTGTTCTTTTGAATGTGCACATCAGGGCGGTCAAAAGCAACCTAAAGCCTTTGGATGATTCTGAGATACCGTCGGTTAAGGAGGTGCTAAAGAGGGGCTGGCACTTCTTGATTCCGCTTGGCGTGTTGGTATTCTTGCTTGTTAGTGGCTATACACCCACCTATGCGGCAATAATAAGCATCGTTGCGGTGGTTGTCTCAAGCTGGATCAGGAAAGACTCAAGAATGGGCCCCAAAGAGATCATCGATGCGATGATATTGGGCACAAGAAACATGGTTGGAACCGGTATTCTGCTTTTGGTGGCAGGAATAATCGTGGGCATAATAACGCTAACGGGTTTGGGCATCTCGCTATCCATCATAGTTACCTCAATAACATCAAACAGCATATTCTTGCTCTATATCTTTACGGCCTTAGCGGCCCTGTTTTTGGGTATGGGCCTGCCAGTTACGGCATCCTACATAGTCCTTGCCATCTTGATAGCCCCGGCGTTTAAGATGCTCGGTGTGGGGATTTTGGCTGCCAATATGGTTGTGTTCTGGTTGGCTGAGACGGCCAATGTTACACCACCGATAGCTTTGGCTGCCTTTGCTGCAAGCGGTATAGCCGGCTCAAAGCCCGTTCCAACGGCCGTTGAGGGTTTAAAGCTTGCAAAGGGACTTTTGCTTATACCCATACTGTTCTTATACACAGACCTGCTTGCGGGCTTAAACGGTAATGTTATAGTGCCTGCTGTAAGCGGTCTGTTTGGTCTGTTTGGATTTACCGTCTTTTTGGAGGGTTATTGGGGCAAACACCTCAATATCTTTGAGAGGCTCTTGTTCTTGATTTTTGGTCTTTTGGCCTATTACCCCTCGATCGAGACGGATGCTGTAGGCGTATTGGGCGAGATTCTGCTGTTTGGTTATTACTATCTTAAGGCCAAAAAGGCTAAATCTTAGGCTATTTTTCCTCTCTAAAGTAAGGAATACCCAGCTCTTTTGGCGGTCTTATATGTTTTGTCTTTACTATGATGCTGCTTATTACGATGACGATGAATGTCACTAAATACGGGAGCATGTTTAAGATGGCAGATGGTATGGATGTTCCGCTTGCCTGAAGCTGAAACTGCAATGCGTTTATGCTGCCAAACAGGTATGATCCTATTACGGCCTTTATGGGGTCCCACATGGCAAAGATGACCAGGGCCACGGCTATCCAACCCCTGCCTGCCGTAATGCTATCAAGCCAGAACGGTGCATAGGCCACCGTTAGATAAGCCCCACCTGCACCGGCCATCAATCCACCGAAGAATGTCCAGAAGTATCTTGTTTTCGATACGCTTATGCCCATAGAGTTTGCGGCCTTTGCGTTTTCGCCCACAGCCCTTAGGTTGAGGCCTATCGTTGTTTTGTATAGGATTATCCATAGGGCTATTGTCAATATGTACGACAGATAAACGATTAGATCCTGCATAAACAGTATAGGGCCTATAACGGGGATCTTTTCCAAAACGGGAATGGCAAACCCCTTTAGCGGGTTGGATAGGTTCATGTTTATCCACTTTTGGCCGTAAAATGTTGTGAATCCCGCACCGAATATGGTTAGAGCCAGTCCGCTGACTATCTGATTGCCTTTAAGTGTTATACATACGAATGCATGGATTAAGGAGGCTATACCGCCTGCTGCCATTCCGGCTATTATGCCGTAATACGGGTTGTTTGTTAGCTTTGCCACAATGAAGCCAAAAAACGCCCCAATCAGCATCATGCCCTCAACGCCCAAGTTTAGGATGCCCGCCCTTTCTGAGAATATCTCACCAATAGTGGGAAGGAGCAGTATGGTTCCTGCCTTAATGGCGTTTGAAAGCAGTGGTATTACTATGTCATGACTCATGTTTCTTCCACCTGATTCTATAGTTTAGAAAGATCTGTGCCCCAACCAGACTAAACAGCACTATGCTTTCTATCAATCCCACTATGCCGTATGAAACCCTCATTGATATCTGAATGGAGTATCCGCCTGATGAGAGCCCTCCAAACAGGATTGAGGCCAACAACATCAAAAACGGTTCTAAATACGATATCCATGCAACGATTATGGATGTGTATCCGTAATCGGCGTTTATCTTAACCTGCAGGAAGTGTATGATGCCAGAAACCTGGCTCATCCCTGCAAGCCCTGCCAGTCCACCGCTTATGGCCATTGCTATGATAATATCCTTATTTACATTAATGCCCGCATACCTTGCGGCTGTTGGGTTGTCTCCTATAACCCTAACCTCATACCCAAACCGTGTTTTTTTAAGCAGAAACCAGACGATTGCAACGGTTAATAGGGCGAATATGAAGGCTATGGTTAGCCTGTATCCGCTGAATAGAACAGGGAGTTGAGCCGAATCTGGAAATGTCTTTGATAAGGGAAAACCATAACTCGTTGGGTTTTTCCAGGGTCCATACATGAGAAACTTCAGTATATACAAAGCCACATAGTTCAAAAGCAGGGTGGTTATTACCTCGTTTACCTCCCAGAATATCTTAAGAAGGGTAGGAATCAGTGCCCAGAGCGCACCACCGATCAAGCTTGCCACTATCATTATGGAAAGCATCAGGGGCTTTGGTATGGATGGGTCTAAGAATATGGCAAAGTATGAACTAAAGATCGCTCCCATTATGTATTGACCGAAAGCCCCGATATTCCACACGCTCATCTTGAAAACTATAATCAGGCCTGCAGAGATGAGGATCAGCGGTGTTGCTGCAACCAATGTTTCGGAAAAGGCATACCAGCTCCCGAAGGCGTTTAAGAATAACTCCTTATACACCATCAACGGGTTGGTGCCTGTTATCAGTATGGCTATGCTCCCCACGATAAAGCCGATCAGAAGCGATACTATCGGTATGGCTATCTTTAGCTTCAGCGGAGTCTGCTTCCTCTTTTCAAAGTAAAACATCAGGCCTTCTCTCCTGCCATTAGAAGCCCTAACTGTGTCTTTGTTGTTTTTGAGGCATCGACAATCCCCATGATTTTGCCGTTAAACATGACGGCTATCCTATCGGAAAGGCTCAAAAGCTCATCTAAATCCTCACTTACCAGGATAATCGTTTTGCCCTTGTTTGCTATCTCTGAAAGCTTTGATCTAAAAAACTGTGTTGAGGCAATGTCTAAGCCCCTTGTGGGATAGGATGCTATCAGGAGTTTTGGGTTTTCTAACATCTCCCTGGCCAGGATCAGTTTTTGCATGTTGCCGCCCGATAAAAGCTTAATAGGGGAGAATGGGTTGTCCAGTTTTATCTTATACGCCTTTGCTATCATTCGCGTATAGGCTAAGGCTTTTGTATAGTTCATTATGCCGCCCTTTGAGAAGGGGAAGCGCCTGTATCTCCTTAGGATTGTATTGTCTATTGCGGAGAGGTTTGGAGCAACACCCATGGCAAGCCTATCGGCCGGTATGTAGTTTATCCCCTTTTTCATGATGTAATAGGGCGATTTTTTGCCTATATTTTCACCATTGAATACTATGCTGCCCCTAATGGGTTTTCTTAGGCCTGCTATGGTCTGAACCAACTCCTTCTGGCCATTACCCGAAACGCCCGCAATACCCAATATCTCGCCTTTGTAAACATCCAGGTCTATGCCGTTTAGCGCCTTTGTGCCTTTATCGGATAGAACCTCCAAGTTTCTTATGGTGAGTATCACCTCGCTGGTTTTGCTGCTCCTTTTGAAGATTTCGCATGTCTGGCTTTCATCCACCATTAGATTTGCAAGCTCCTCCTTTGATGTATCCTTTTTGTCTATGGTTTTTATGAGCCTGCCCCTCCTTAGTATAGAGATTCTATCCGATACCTGCATCACCTCTTCGAGTTTGTGTGTTATGAAGATGATGGATTTACCGTCTGATTTCATCTTATTCAGGATTTTGAATAGGTTCTGACTCTCCTGTGGTGTCAAAACGGCTGTTGGCTCATCCAAGATTAAGATATTTGCGCCCCTGAAGAGCACCTTGATTATTTCAACCTTCTGCTGCTCGCCAACCCCTATCTGCCATATCTTGGCGGTTGGGTTGACAGCTAAACCGTATAGCTTTTCAAGCTCTGAAAGCTTTTTTAGCACCGCCTTTTTGTTTATCAGGATGCCGTATTCCTTAAGCCCTAAGATAATATTCTCAAGGACGGTTAGCGTCTCAACGAGCATGAAGTGTTGATGTATCATGCCTATGCCCAACCTGATTGCATCAAGCGGTGATCTTATCAACACCCTTTTGCCGTTTATGTAAATATTGCCGCTTGTTGGTAAGTATATGCCGTATAGCATGTTCATTAGTGTGGTTTTGCCTGCGCCGTTTTCACCCAAGAGTGAATGGATCTCGCCTTTCTTTAGCTGAAAATTTATCTCTTTATTTGCTGTGGTTTCGGGGAACTCTTTGGTTAGGTTCTCTGTCTTTAATACTGTTTCCATAAACTAAAAAGGGGATTGGACCCAAAGGTAGGCCCAATCCTCGGTATAGTTTTTTATCATCTTAATGGGGGATGCTTCCGATAACGCCCTTAACGAACCACTGAAGGGATAGCTTATCCTTATCGGGCAGCTCCTGGCCTTCCTTAACCATGAGCTTGCCGTGCTGATCGTATATAGGGCCTGCAAACACCTTGAACTTGCCCTCTTTGATCTCCTCAGCCCTCTTTAGGACATATTTTTTTACCTTTTCTGGCACATCATCCCCGAACTTGCCCAATTTTACTATACCGGTTTCAAGGCCACCCCAGTATTGACCGGCCTTCCATGTGCCGTTTTTGATCTCTTTTAAGACCTTTACATAGAAAACGCCCCAGTTCCAGGCCCTTGAGGTTAAGACCGTTTTGGGGAACTTATCGTGTATGTCCCTATCGTATGCTATGGCGTGTATGCCTGCAGCCTTTGCTGCCTCGATGGATGCGGGTGAGTCACAGCCGCTAACGATTATGTCTGCCTTGTTTGCTATGAATGTTTCAGCAGCGCTCCTTTCTTTTACCGGGTTGAACCAGGAGTTTGTCCAGATTACATGAACCTCAGCTTTGGGGTTAACCTCCCTTACACCGATGGTGAATGAGTCTATCTCTCTGACAACCTCAGGAATAGGGAAGGGTGCAACGAAGCCTATATAGTTTGTCTTTGTCATCATGCCAGCGACAAGTCCAGCCAGATAGTCCACCTGATACATCCTTCCGAAGTATGTGCCCATGTTTTTCCTTGTTTTGTATCCTGAGCAGTGCTCAAAGATTGCATTCGGATAGTCCTTTGCCACATTGTACATAGAATCCATGAAACCGAAGCTTGTCCCGAATATCACCTTATAGCCCTTATGGATATAATCCCTTATGATCTTTTCGCATGCCGCACCCTCAGGGACGCTCTCGCTGTATGATGTGATTACATATGGCAGATGCTTCTGAAGATACATCCTGCCTTCATCGTGTGCCTGACTCCAGCCGCCGTCGTTGTGCGGGCCTACATAGAGAAAGGCCACCTTGATCTTATCCTGCTTTGCCTGTGAAGTAAGGCCAAAACCAATAACGCTTATGAGCAAAACCAGAAAAACCAACAACCGTCTCATAAACCAACCTCCCCTAATGTTTGAGGAATTTTTATCAAGATAAAACTAAAGGGTCAACAAAAATTTTTATGTCTTGCATCAAAATAAAAAAGGGCGGCATATAGCCGCCCATAGAGGCTCTGTTTCTTTGGGGGGTTATACCTTGAACCTGTTTATTAGGTTGTCCACATTTGCGGCAATCTGGCTGAGCTGTTCTGCGGCTTTTGATACATCCTCGACCACATGGATGTTTTCCTTGGCCGCCTCGGCTATATCCTTTATCTGCATATCCATCTCGGAGAATGTGCTGGAAAGCTCCTCCGTCGCTGCGCTTGTTGAGTTGATTTCCTCTATAACCCTGTTTGTCTTCTCAACGACCTCTTCAACATTGTTTTTATCCTCTTGAGCCTTCTTCTCCTCCTGCAGTATCATCTCGCTGGCCTGGCGCGTCTTTTCGACGGCTGCATTGGTATCGTTCTGGATCTTGTCGATCATATTCCTGATCTCTTCTGTTGCCCTCTGTGTTCTTTCGGCTAACTTCCTGACCTCGTCGGCAACAACGGCAAAGCCTCGTCCTGCCTCACCAGCTCTTGCTGCCTCAATGGCGGCATTGAGAGCAAGTAGGTTGGTCTGATCGGCTATCTCGTTAATCACGGCTATGATCTGACCAATCTCTTTGGAGGACTCACCGACGGTGTTTATCTGCTCCATAGCCTCTTTTGCCAAGAGGGCGTTCTTTCTCATCCTTTCGACCCTTTCCTGGATGTTCTCAATCATCCTTGCGTTAACCTCTCCAACCTCAGTTGCTAAGTTGTTTATGTTCTCTGTCGCCTGTGCTATGCCGTTTACGGCCTCCGTTGTATCGTTCATGGCCGTTGCTATCTCCTGTGTATTCTTGGATGTTTCTTCAATGAGGGTAGACATGTTATTGGCAGATGTCTGTAGCTGGCTTGAGTGTGCGCTGAGCTGGCCGACACTGGCCTTTATATCCCTAATCATCATCTGGGTTTTCTCTATAAATTTATTGAACCACTCGCCCAACTCTCCAAGCTCATCGTGGGATTCAACCTCTATCCTCTGCGTTAGATCGCCCTGTCCGCTTGCAAGTTCTTTTGTCTGCTCTGTTAACTTCATTATATTTGCAAGAACATACTTGAATATTGCAAATACAAGCATTCCTATAGCAACAATGCCCAGTGCAAGTGTTATTACATATATTATTAGGTCATGGAAGGCACTTGAGATCCTCTCGTTTAGGTCGTGTATAATGGCTTTTTCCATAAAGTCTTCGATATTCTTTAAAATATTGATCTTCTTTGTTATGGTTTTAAACCAATACTCCGGATCAACACCAAAGTTGCCCTTACCGAAGTGGCTTATGGCGATTTGCCTCATCTTGTTGACCTCTTCAATGCTGGGGCCCTGGAAGTGCGTTCTGTAATAGTTTAGGAACTTGTCGTTTGCCGATATCTCAAAGGAGTGCATGTATGCGTTCTGCTCGGCTATAAGTGTTATGAATTTCTCATACATGCCGGGGCCAAAATGGTTCTGGGCAAATGTGTTGGATAGAACAGCCCTTTCTATACCTGCCCTTTCCTTGGAGAGTAAGAAGTTTGTATAGGCGTTTAAATCCTTTGATATGTGGGAGTTGTCGGTTTCAAATCCTATGGCTCCAACGGCGTTTAATAGATTTGCATTGATCTGGGTGTAATATGCAACCTCCTGTCTGACGCCTATGGATAGGCTATCAACCCTCCTTCTCATGGAGGATAAACCGTTTAGCTCACTCAATGCGGCCTTGAAGTATTTGGCAAAGCGGGGGTTTTTGTCTATGTTTATGTGCTTTGCCAGGCTGAGCAGATCCTTTAGTTTCTGGTCGGTCTGGATGCGCTGATTGGATAGGATTTCCCTGAATTTGGTTCCCTTTGCACCGATAAATCCGGCGCTTGCACCCCTCTCTTTCTGCAGTTCATGAACCAGATCTCCTATCTTTACCGACAGCTCAACCAGCGATCTTGACTCTGAAAGGTTTGAGTATGCTTCAAACTTGGTCAAAACCAGAGAGCCTGCAAAAAACAGCAGGGCTATCGATGTAATTGCGATTACGATGGAGAGTTTTGTTTTGAGTGTTGCGTTTCTCATGCCCACCTCCCAAACACAAATATTTTTTTCAATAATAAGCTTTTTTTACAAAAGTCAAGTATCCCTTTTTGTATTGCTGTGCGTATCACCGGGCCTGTTGTACGGCAGCGGTATGTAATTTACCGATTGGGTTGCCGTTGGCTGTGGGTATAACTCCATCAAGGCATAGACCTCTTTTGGAACATCGGTGGAGATTTTCAAACCCAGTTCTTTTGCCTGGTTTACCGTTATCGGATAGTCGTGTGTCCATTTACCGCTTGAGAGCTCTTTTGCTATCCTATCGGCCGTATCCTCATCATACCCCTTCTTTATGAGTATGCTTTTGGCCGTTGCATGCATCTGCTTTAGGGCCTTCTGGCTGACATCTATCTTTATGAGCGTCTCATCGCTGATATCCTTTATCTCTTTGAGCTCTTTTATCTTCACTATGCTTGCTGCAGGTTCACTGCCAAGCTGCGGATCTATAGGGCCCAAAACGGCGTAATCGTCCATGATTATCTCATCTGCTGCTAAGGCTATCAGTGTGCCGCCAGACATAGCATAATGCGGCACTATAACCCTGACCTTGGCCTTTCTATCGGCAAGGGCATTGGCTATCTGCGTGGCTGCCAAAGCGACACCGCCCGGTGTGTGTATAATCATATCAATGGGCATATCCTCAGGCGTTATGCGAATGGCCCTTAAGATGGCCTCAGAATCCTCAATGTCTAAAAACCTCATTGAAAAGAACCCGAATAGCGATTTTGTCTCCTGTCGGTGTATGAGGGTTATAACCCTCGATGAGTTCTTCTTCTCCAAATCCCTTATGAGCCTTATCCTGTTGCCCTCAAGCGATTGGGATTTGAAATAGGGATAGAAAAGCATTATGAAGAAGATAATCCAGAACAACTGACCCACGATGGTATCCACCAAGTGCATAGATAAAACCTCCTAAAAAACTATAAATTTCTATTTAAAAATTATAATGAAAAATGGTTCTAAATCAAGGGCAAATTAATTTAACTATGGCTTAACTTGACGGTTTTGGCTTGTCTGTGGTAAAATGCTCCAGATAAAGTTAAAAAATAGTTATATTAAGGGGGAGAGGACGGTGACAGGAGCAAAAAAAATCGAGGTGTCTAAGGATTTTTTGGAAAGGGCCAATCTTAAACCGGAAGAATACAATAGGTTAAGGGAGTGGGCTGAAAAGGATTTTGAGGGGTTTTGGGATTACTTTGCAAAGAGGGAAATAAGCTGGTTTGAGCCGTATAAAAAGGTCTTCGATGATTCAAATGCGCCGTTTTATAAGTTCTTCGTGGGTGGCAAGCTCAACATGTGTTATAACTGCGTCGATAGGCATGTTACAACAAGAAAAAAGAACAGGGCTGCGATTATCTGGGAGAGTGAGCAGGGTGAGAGTAGGATACTGACCTACAGAGAGCTTCAATACCAGATAAACAAGTTTGCCAATGTCTTAAAGACCTTGGGCGTTAAAAAGGGCGATGTTGTTGTTATCTATATGCCTATGATACCAGAGTTGCCTATAGCGATGCTTGCCTGTGCCAAGATAGGGGCAATTCACTCGGTGGTTTTTGCGGGAATGAGTTCCTTTGCCTTGAGGGAGAGGATATTGGATGCAAAAAGCTCTATTATCATCACGGCAGATGGCGGATTTAGGGCTGGGAAGACCATACCGCTTAAGGAGAATGTCGATAAGGCAATAGAGAAGGTCAGGTTTATAAAGTATGTCGTTGTGGTTAGGCATGCCGATAGGGATGTGCCTATGAAGACATTGCGTGATTTCTGGTGGGGCGATTTGATGAGCGATCCGGATTATGCCAAACCGTATTGCGAACCAGAACCGATGGATGCGGAGGATCCGCTATTCTTGATATACACATCGGGCTCCACATCCAAGCCCAAGGGTGTGGTTCACTCAACGGCCGGTTATCTCTTATGGAGGATCTTGACGGCTCGCTGGGTGTTTGACTTGAAAGAGGAGGATACCTTCTGGTCGACGGCCAATATCGGTTGGATTTCAGGACACTCATACACCCTCTATGGGCCTTTGTCTATTGGTTCGACGACATTCATCTATGAGGGTATGCCGTTGTATCCAACACCCGCTCAGTGGTGGTATTTGGTTGAAAAATACAAGATCAATGTGATGTATACAGCGCCAACAGCCATAAGGGCCCTTATGAGGCACGGCGATGAGTGGCTTAAAAAATACGATCTTTCGTCGTTGAGGCTTCTAACCACGGGTGGTGAGAGGCTCAATGAGGCGGCCTGGTTGTGGTATTGGGAGAAGGTTGGTGCAAAGAGGTGTCCTGTAATCGATGCATACGGCCAGACGGAGACGGCAGGCCACATGATATCATCTCTGCCTGTTGTGCCACAAAAGCCCGGCAGCGTCGGTATAGCAGTGCCCGGCATATTCCCCGATATAGTGGACGATGAGGGCAATATCATAGATGAACCATCAAAGACAGGACATCTCGTTTTGAAGAAGCCCTGGCCTTCAATGGTAAGAACGCTGTGGAACGACGATGAGGGGTATAAGAGGCTGTATTGGGATAAATTCAACGGCAAGTATTACTATACCGGTGATTTGGCCTCAAAGGATGAGGACGGCTATTTCTGGATGGAGGGAAGGGCGGACGATGTTGTGAATGTGTCTGCACACAGGATAGGGTGTGCCGAGATCGAAAACGCCCTTACAAACTGCAGGTATGTGGCCGAGGCGGCCGTTGTTGGAAGACCGGATGAGATTACCGGTGAGGAGGTTGTGGCCTTTGTTGTGCTTAAGGAGGGTGTTGATAGGACAAGACACGATGAGATAGTCAGAAAGTTGAGGGATTATGTGAGCGAGACGGTCTCACCGATTGCAAAGCCGTCTGAGGTTGTTTTTGTCGATGCCCTGCCCAAGACCCGCTCGGGCAAGATCGTAAGAAGGGTGCTTAAGGCCATTGCGTCGGATAAAGAGATAACGGATGATATATCCACACTTGAGGATACAAGCGTCATCGATAAGATCAAGAAGGCGTTGAAGGATAGGAATCCTTAAGAGACGGAGGAGGGGTATGTCTGTTTTGGTGGAGTTTGCAATGTTTCCAACGGATAAAGGGGAGAGTGTTAGCTCCTATGTTTCAAGGATTATCAAGGTGATTGATGAGAGCGGCTTTGAGTATAAGCTTACACCCATGGGGACTGTGTTTGAAACCGAGACGATGGAGGAGGCCCTGGGTTTGATAAACAAGGCATACAGTGTGCTTGAGCCCGATTGCAATAGGATTTACTCAACGATTAAGTTTGATATACGCAAGAATCGCTCCAACAGGTTAACCCAGAAGATTGCATCGATTGAATCGAAATTGGGTAAGAAGGTTAAGCAGTGATGGATGTGTATTACCTTGCCGCCGCGGTTTTTGCTGGCGGTGCGGTTTTGTTTTTGGCGCTAAATCAAACAAGGCAGTTTAGGCTGATAAGGGATGAACTGAAGGATGAGTTGCTTAGGGTGTATCAGGAGAATCAAAAGCAGATAGAAAGAAATTCAGAATTGTTTGAAAAACTCAATCAGTCGACCTTAAGACTCAATGACACCTTAAAAGAGGAGTTGTATGCCAGGTTTAAGGATATAAACTCAACCATAGAGGCCGAAAACTCAAAGAACAGGGATGAGCTTAAGGGTTTTATGGAGATTGTAAACGATAAGCTGATACAGTTGAGCGACAGGGTGGATGAGAGGCTTAAGGCCGGCTTTGATAATGTGGATAAGACATTCAAGGAGATCGTGGAGGGTATTGCGAGGATCTCTGAGGCCCAGCGCAAGATTGAGGAGCTCTCAAAGGATGTCGTCTCTTTGCAGCAGATATTGGACGATAAGAAGAAGAGGGGCGTTTTTGGAGAGGTTAGGCTTGAGACGATATTGAAATCGGTCTTTGGGGAAGAGGGCGAGCTTTATAGGATCCAGTATAGTTTTGAAAACAACGGCAGGAAGGTTATAGCCGATGCGGTTATAAAGGCTCCAGAGATGGGTTTGTTGGCTGTGGATTCGAAGTTTCCCCTTGAAAACTATGTCAAAATGGTTGAGGCGGGGGAGGCCGATAGGGCAAGGTTCACAAGCCAGTTTAAACAGAATCTAAAAAAGCACATAGACGATATAGCAGACAAATACATCTGCCCACCAACAACAGCCGATATGGCCGTTATGTTTCTGCCCTCTGAGGCCATATTTGCCGAGGTTAACGCCCACCATGCAGACATTATAGCTTATGCAAGGCAAAAGAGGGTCTGGATAGCATCGCCAACAACCCTGATGGCTCTGCTTGCAACTGTGCAGGCCGTTGTTAAGGATGTCAAGACCAGGCAGCAGGCCTTAAAGATTCAGCAGGAGCTTGCAAGGCTCTCAAAGAACTTCGATAGATACAGGGAGAGGTGGGAAAAGCTCATAAAGGATATAGATAGGCTCAGCAAGGATGCCAAGGATGTTCATATAACAACACAGAAGATATCGGAGGATTTTAAACGCATAGAGAGGGTTGAATTCGACTCATCGAGGGCTATAGAGTGATTTTGAACAATTGTTCTATTGACGATACGGCTGTTTTTCATTATTATTGAAGTATGGAAGAGGTAAAGCTCACCCCCTCGACGGAGGACTATTTAAAGACCATATACGAGATAGCCAAGAGCAATAAGGTTGTAAGGATTAAGGACATAGCAAAGAGCCTCAATGTGAAGATGCCGTCTGTTGTTAATGCCGTAAAGCAGCTTGAGGCAAAGGATCTTGTAATGCATGAGACATACGGGTATATAGAGCTCACGCCGTTGGGTGCAAAGATAGGCAAGAAGCTCGATGAAAGGCACAGGATATTGAAGGAGTTTTTAAGCGATGTGCTCCAGGTTGATGAGACCATATCGTCTGAGGATGCCTGTGCTATAGAGCACTATCTCCATCCAGAAACCGTCGATAGGGTGGTGAAGTTTCTGAATTTCTTGAGGCTTTCGCCTGATGGTGAGCCGGGCTGGTTGAAGAAGTTTAAGCTTTACTTAAAGACCGGCAAAAAGGAGTGCGACAAGTTAGACAATGGAGGCTAAAAAGTCGATAAAATCGTTATCGTCGTTGAGGCAGTCTATCCTTTTTATCCATCTAAAACCGCAATCTTTTGCTATCTTTGTATAGGTTTTGTCTATCTCAACGGTTGTTTCCGTGTTATCGGTTGTGAAGCTAACAGGCACAATGATTAATTCTGTGTAATATCTTGAAAGCCTCTTTATCTGGTCTTCTGTTTCTGGCTTTAGCCATTCTATAGGCCCCAATTTCGACTGAAAGGATAAATAGATCGGCCTTTTTAGGATTCTACTCAGTGTTAGCCTAAAGACCTCCAGGTCGTTTCTATACGGGTCAAGCGTTTTTTTTAGCAATTTCTTTGGTATGGAGTGGGCACTTAGAAGGATAGCGGCGTTTGGATGCCTTATCAAGGCCCTGTTTAGCCTTGACTCAAACAACTCAAAGAACCCCTTGTGAATACATAGAGGCGGTTTTGCTTTCTTTGACTCTAAAACCTTGCCGTGTGTGGTGTGTGAATAGAAGTTCTGCATGATGATAAATGAGCCCTGATAGGTGTCAAAATACGGTTTTGAATAGCTAAACCCAAAGGCTATATGCCTTTTTGTTTTTTTAGACAGCTTCTCTGCCTGCCTTTTGGTTATCTCCAAAAGCGGAGACGGTGATGATTTTAGGATCTTATATGTTTCTTTTGCCCTTAAGAGGGTTATGATGACTGCCACTATTGCCCTAAACGGTTGTCTAATGGGTAGGATATGCCTGTCGTTGAACATGTTAAAGAGGAATACGGGTATGTCGATGGGTTTTTCTATGCCCCCTAAGTTAACCAAGACGGTCTGATTCATCGTGTATGAAGTCTGAGAGCATCTTTAGTTTTTCTTCATCCGTCTGGGGCAGAACGCCATGGCCTAAGTTGAATATGTGCGGAATGTTTCTTGTTTGGTTGAGTATCTCTTTTGCTTTGGCCCTTATCGTTGCATTATCTGCAAAAAGAACGGTGTTGTCCAGATTGCCCTGAACGCATCTGTTGACCGAGGCGTGTATCTGTACAAGGTCGCTGCGCCAGTCGATACTAAAGCCGTTGAAGTCCATCTTGTTTAGGAGGTGGTTTAGGTGGTGTGAGTTCTTTATAAAATAGATAGACGGTTTGATGGTTTTGGCAATCCTCTGGTTGAAGGGTAGAACCAGGTCTCTATAGGTTTTCTCATCCAATAGGCCGGCCCAGCTATCAAACAACTGAACAGCATCGCAGCCTGACTCTAACTGTCTGCTTAAGTAATCTATAGTCATATTGGTTGTTAGATCCATAAGCCTTTTGAAGCCGTTTGGGTTTTCATACATCAAGCCCCTGAGCTTGAAGAACTCCGCCCCACCGAATACATAACATAAAAGCGTAAACGGGGCTGCGGCAAAACCCAATAGAGCGAGGTTTTTCTTCTCTTTCTTTACCTCACCTATGGCTTCAAATAGAAAATCCAGCTCATCGAGGTTTTTGTGGTATTGTATGTTGTTTTTGTCCATTATTACCATAGGGCTTTTGCCGTCTTCATAGATTATCCTTGCACCAAAGAGCTTCAGTGGTATGAGTATATCGCTGAAGATGATGAGGGTATCAACCCCTAAGCTTTCAGGAAGGAGCGTGATTTCTATGATTAGCTCCTTGTTTGTGAACATCTCAAGCAGCGGGTATCTCTCCCTGATTCTTCTGTAACTTCTTAAAAACCGCCCGGCCTGTCGCATGAACCAGACAGGCGTATAGTTTGATTTTTTGCCTTTTAGCGTTTCTAAAAACAGATCACTTTGCATCATGCCAGTTATCCGCTATCTTTGTATTGGTCTTTATAGGCACATCGAATTTTACGGCATTCTCCATCGTATCCTTTACGATTTCTGCCACCTTTTCGGCTATTTCGTTTTTTGCCTCAATAAGCAGCTCATCATGAACCTGCAAAACCATGTGTGCGTCCAAATCCTTTAGCCTCTTGTGCAGTTTGACCATAGCTATCTTTATGATGTCTGCAGCTGTGCCCTGGATTGTGGCATTAACCGCAGCCCTCTTTTCAAACTGGGCCAGCCGTTTGTTCTGTGAGTTTATGTTGAAGAAATACCGTCTCCTGCCGAAGTATGTCTCAACAAATCCGTTCTTTGTGGCTGCCTCTATAGTGTTTTCTATGTATGTTTTTACACCTGCGAATCTCTCAAAGTATTTCTCTATAAACTGCCTGGCCCTTTCTTTGCTGATGTTAAGTGTTTTTGATAAAGACACATACCCCATGCCATAAATTATGCCGAAGTTTATCGTTTTTGCCATCCTGCGCAGGTTGTGATCCACCATCGATGGGTGGACGCCGAAGACCTTAACAGCCGTCTGTGTGTGTATGTCTTCGTTGTTTTTGAATATCTCTATTAGCGTCTCATCCCTGCTCATCTGGGCTAAAACCCTCAGCTCTATCTGTGAGTAATCCGAGCATATAAGCTTATACCCCTCTGGTGCAATTACCGATTTTCTAATACCCGAATGCAACTCATCGTCCCCTGCAGGCAGATTCTGCAGGTTTGGATTTGACGATGAGAGTCGGCCTGTGGATGTTAGCGTCTGGTTAAATGTTGTATGGAGCCTGTTGTCTTTGTCCATCTTCTCCAAAAACGGCCTTATATAGGTGGATATGACCTTTGAGATTGCACGGTAGGTGATGATCAATTGGGTTATCTCGTATTTGTTGGATAGTATGCTTAGGCTTTCTGAGTCGGTGGAATAGCCTGTTTTTGTCTTTTTTACCGGTTTTATGCCCAATTTTTCAAAGAGTATGTGTTGAAGCTGGTTTGTTGAGTTTATGTTAAACTCCTCACCGGCCAGCACATATATCTGCCTTTCTATGTCGGATAGCTTGTTTATTAACTCATTCTCAAAGGATATGAGGTGTTCTGCATCTATCTTTATCCCCCGTTTCTCCATCGACACCAACACCTCAGAAAGCGGTGTTTCGACCTGGTTTAGGAGAAACTCCAAATTGTTTTCCTTTATGTATTCCCTTAACACGGGATAGGCCTCTAATGCTGCCTCCTCCTCAGATAGCCCTATGAGTTTCGCAAACACCTCATCGTTTATGTTTTCAAAGCAGACCCTCGGATTGCCCTTTGAGTCCGGGTTTACTAAATAGGCTGCAAGCTTTATATCGAAAGGGTATTCCTCAAATTGAAAACCCTGCTTTAGCAACTCCTTAAAATCATAGACCGCATCGACCCTTGAATGGATCAAGCCCGGCTCTATCCTTCTTGCCTGATTGGGTTCTATCAATGTTGCTGTGCTGTCTTTTGCTAAAAGGATTGTATAATCCCCCTTTGTGGTGTTTTTGGGTTGCCCTTTCGGCAGTGATTTTAGGAGCGATTTGAAGCCAAACCGTAAGAAGATCTCCTGGATCTGCTCTATATCCTTCTCTTTCTTTCTTATTGCCTCTAAGTCTATCTCTATGGGTGCGTTTCTGTCTGTTGTGGTTAGTCTTCTGTAAAGCTCTAAGTTGTCTTTTTCTTTTTCTATAGCCTCTCTGATTTTGGGTTTTAGGCTGTCTAAGTTCTTTAGTATGCCCTCTATGTTTTTGTATTGAGCCAATAGGGTTTTGGCTGTCTTTGGTCCTATGGATTTTACGCCCGGTATGTTGTCGATACTATCCCCCACCAGGGCCAAAAAGTCTGCCACCTGTTCGGGATAGACGCCGAGCTTTTCGAATACGCCCTCTCTGTCGTAAAAGACCTTCTTTGTCGGGTCGTATATCTTTACACTGCCGTTTACAAGCTGAAACAGGTCTTTATCCGATGCTATGATTATAACCTCAAAGTCTTTTTTCAGTCTTTCTGCATAGGTCGCAATGAGGTCGTCTGCCTCGAATCCGTCAAGCTCTATTATGGGTATGCCAAATGCCTCGATGAGCCTTTTTGTTGGTTCTATCTGAACGCTTAGCTCATCGGGCATCTTGGGTCTGTTTTTTTTATAGCTTTCAAGAATGTCCTCGCGGAAGGTTTTTGCCTTTGTATCGAAAAATATGGCTATATAGGTTGGGTTTGCAGCATCAAGTTCCAAAAGCAGCTTTGCAAAACCGAAGATGGCGCCCGTTGGCATGCCCTTGTATGACAATCCCCTGATGGCAAAGAAGAATCTATACAGAAATGAGCTTCCGTCGATTAAATAGACCCTTTCCATGGGGAAACTTTACACAAAAAGACAATGGCAGTCAACCAAAGCGGATTTAGTAAAAACAGACAAAGGTGCGTTTTTCTTCCTTGATGAGTTTTGTGTTGATGTCAAAGGTTCTGTTTAGGTGTTTTTCGTTTAGTTTGCTTGCATCCATATCGTATATGACCTCACCGTCTTTCATTATCAAGAGCTTATCCCCATAGTGGAGCGCATGCTGTATATCGTGAAGGACTATGAGGGTTATTATGTTTCGCTCCCTCGTTAGGTTCTTTATCACCCTTAAAACATCTATCTGGTTTTTGGGGTCAAGATAGGATATGGGCTCATCCAGTATCAATATCTGCGGCTCCTGCACCAGGGACGATGCCAAAAGAACCTTCTGCCTCTCACCGCCGCTGAGCTTTGATATGCTTTTGTCGAGTATCCTTTCAAGGTTAAAGCTTTTGATGATATTGTCTATGACCATTCTGTCTGTGTTTTTGATTTTGAATCCACTGTATGTGTATCTCCCAAGCTCCAAAACCTCAAGCACGCTTAGCTCCGGGACCTCGCTAAACTGAGGCAGGTATGATACGATCCGTGATAACTCCTTAGGTCTAAGCAGGCTTATCTCTTTACCGTTTAGCCTGATAGAGCCTGTGTCCTTTTTGTAAATATTGGAGATGACCTTAAGGAGGGTTGTCTTTCCAGCCCCGTTGGGCCCTATGATGGCCCTTACCTCCCCTTTTGAGGACCTGAAGCTGATGTCTTTTAGTATCCTTTTGTTCTTTATGGAGAAGGATAGATTTTTTACCTCTAACATTTTATTTGGCTTTGCTTAAGAGCAGGTATAGAAATAGCGGAACACCCATAAACGATGTTAGTATCCCTATGGGTAATATAACCGGCTTTATTATGATTTTTGAGACAAAATCGGCCAGTAAAACCAATATCGAGCCCACGATTGGTGATAGCAAGATTATGGATAGGTGGGAGCTTCCAACCAGCATCCTGACGATGTGTGATGCGATTAGTCCGACAAACCCGATTATTCCTAAAAACGATACGGCTATTGCAGAAAGCAGGGATGATAATAGCAGGGATATAAACCTGAATCTGTCAACCTCAACACCCCTGCTCTGGGCGTTGTCATCCCCAAAGCTTAAGGCGTCCATCTTCCAGTGAGAGAAGATGAAGTAGATGTATATGGGTATAAAGATGAAGGCCATTATGTATATGTTCTCCCAGCTGGCCTTCCCCAATTCACCGAATGTCCAGAATAGGGTTGCAGATACCTCCAAATCGCTTGCGAAGTACTGCAAAAACATGGTGAGGGCGTGAAACAGAGAGCCAAGCCCAACACCGGCTAACACCATGGAACCCGGGCTTAAAGAGGAGATCTTACCCAAGATGAGTATGGTGATCATGCATATCAGGCTGGATAGAAAGGCGCAGGCCCCGACGCCTATGTTGGATCCTATGCTACTTTTGGCTGAATAGGCTTGAAGTATGATGATGGCAAACGATGCACCGAAGGCGGCTGCCTGGGATATACCCAGCGTATACGGTGATGCTAAAGGGTTCTTTAGGCTCCCCTGCATGATAGCGCCGCTAAGCCCCAAGAGTGCCCCTGCCAGTATACCTGCAACGGCCCGTGGAAGCCTGATCTGCTCCATTACGATGATAAACCGCACCTTGTGTTGGATGAGATTGCCTATATCGCCTATGTTGAAACCGTCAGGCCCGGTTAGGAGGTTCAGAAAGGCTGCAAGGATCAATGCAAAAAGGAAGATTGCCGTATATGCCAGCCGCTTTCTTGCCCTTCTTCTTAGTGATTGTTGCTGAACCATTCAAACTTCTTAATGGGGTATCTGGTTTTTATAAGCTTTTCTGCGCCATTTGGATAGAATGCGTTGTATATCTCAACCATCTTTGATTTGAGGTCAATGTTATAGCCCAGTCTTGATAGTATTATCCAGCTGTCTATATAGACATTTGCAATATTGGTGTTGTAAAAGTTATACGGCAGAAGCCAATATATCCTCCTGTTTTTGTAAGCCTTAAGCGATTCATACAATGCCCTTTTGTTTTTGAACTCCTCCTCTATGATCTTTTTGCCAAACATGTCTAAGAAGATTATGTCTGGATCCTGCCTTATCAGGGCCTCTTCCTGCACAAAGAGGTGGTTTCCCCTGGCGTTCTTTGTTAAGGGGTTGGTTATGCCTAAAAGCTCAAAGGGCAGATAGTGTTTTTCTGTGCTTGTGATGCCGTGTGCCCCCTTGTATCCTATGCCGCCTATGTATATCTTCAGATTGGGTATCTTGTATTCTTTCAACTCTTCTTCCTGTGTTTTCATAAATTCAACAAGTGCTTTTGCCCGTGATTCCTTATTAAAGATTCTCCCCAATAGCATTATGGATTTCTTGATGGCCTTAAGCTTTGGTTCGTCCCCGCCATAGCCGAATCCATAACTGAGCAGGACTATGGGTTTGTGGGTTTTGTTAAGTATCAGTTTTAGCTGTTTTTTATCGATAAACGAGGCAATAATGATGTCTGGATTCAGCATGATGATCTTCTCCAGGTTAGGCAGCTTGCCTGGCCCGCCTGCGCCTATGATGGGGAGGGACTCTATCCTTTTTTTACCCAGTATAGTCCTGTATTCGCTAAAGCCTATGGCCTTGCGCTCTATTCTTTCTATGCCAACAAGCTTATCCTCAAGGCCCATTATAGTGACAAGCCTCAATGCGCCAGGCCCTATGACTATGATTCTTTTCGGGTTTGTCTTTATGTTTATGTTTTTTGAGTTGATGTCTATTATGCCGTCGATGGAGAATGCAGTTTGAATAAAGACAACAACAAGGAGAAGGAATAAAACCGTCAATCTCGAAATGGCTTTGATAAGACCAACCATTTGCACCCACCCCCTGGCTTTTGAGGTATGTTGGCAGGATTCTATTCTTTTTTGGCTCTTTTTCAAGCCCTTTATGTGTAGGCTATGGTTCTGTTTCTTCCACTGTTCTTTGCGCTGTATAGCGCCTTATCAGCCATCTGAATCAATTGTTTGAACCTTTTTGAGTCATCCGGATACGATGCAACACCGAAGCTTACCGTTATGTTTAAGGAGCTGTCATCGTTTATGCTGAAAGGTGAGCCTTCTATGGCCTTTCTGAGTTTCTCTGCCACCTTTATTGAGTCTGTTTTGGTGGTATCCGGTAGTATGATTATAAACTCCTCACCGCCAAACCTCACGACCAGATCGGAATCCCTCAGCATGCTTCTAAGTGAGTTTGCTATGTGCTTTAAGACTTTATCGCCCGTTTCATGGCCGTATTCATCATTTATACGTTTAAAGTGGTCTATATCACACATAAGGATGCCAACGGTTTTCTGATGCCTTTTTGCCTGCTGTAAGATGAAATCTATTGTTGTATTCAGAAACCGCCTGTTGTAAAGCCCTGTTAGCTCATCCTTTAGCGACTGCTCCTTTAGAAGCTCCATCTGGAATTTTGTCTGCAGGAAGGGTTGGGACTCCTCTAAGTATTGCAACAGCTTTGCCGGACTCCTGAAGGCCTCTCTGTTTGAGATTTTTATTGTGTATCCCCTGTTTGATTCAACGCCAATGGGCATGCAGATGTAATGGGTGTTCCTTGATTCCAGATGGCAGGGGTTTTCAAAGGATGATAAAAATCTGTTTCTGGCCGCCGCAGGGCATGTGCATCCATTTGAATGGTTGAGGCAGCAGGGCGGTGGTTCTTTATCAGAAAAGCTTACAAGCCGACACGATGATATGCCAAAGTGCTGCTTTAAGAAGCTGCATGTGAAATCCAGCGCCTCTTTAAATGTTCCCTTCTCCTTGAGTTTTTCCCTAAAATCCTGCAGTTGCTTGATTTGGCTTAGAAGGCCGTTGAATTCCCTTGATAACCTGCCTATTTCATCGTCTGTGTTTATCTCTATGGTCTTTGTCAGGTCTATCCTTCCCTTCTTTAGTTGTTTTATCTGGGTTGTTATGTCCTGAATGGTTCTTGTCAGGTTGTTTATGGTCTGAAGTGTGGATAACAACATCAGTAGTATGTTTGCAATACCTGTGGCCATCAAGGAGCGTTGGAGTTTTGATGCGTTCTGCTTTGCTGTATTTTCTATATCTTCTGCATAATAGCTTACGCTTATGAGCCACTTTAGGTGATCCACTATCTCGAATATGGCTATCTTCTTTTTGGCCTTATTATCCTTGGTGCCCTCTGGCCAGTTGTATGTGACGATACCATTTTTCTTTTTTAGCATCTCGTCGAAGAACGCTATGTTTTTCTCCCTTCTTATCTGTTCTATGCTCATACCTTCGTCTTCTGGATGCACCACTATGGTTTCCTTGTAAAGGTCTATCGCATAAACATAGCCGTTTTTGCCGATTTTCATGCTCTTTAAGAAGTCCTTAAGCTGCTTTAGCTGTTCTGTTATGTTGATACCAACAAAGTATGCCCCTATGGTTGTTTTGTTTTCTATGATGGGTTCATAGTATGTCAGGTAATCCTTATTAAACATAGACGCCCTGCCTAAATACGGTTTGCCCTCTAATAGGGGTTTCCTTGCAGGGTGGTTTTTGCCCAACACGGTGTTTATGGCTAAATCGCCCGTGTGGGTTTTTAGTGAGGTTGCAACCCGTTTGAAATCGTCGTTTTCCCTTTTGAATATAGTGGCAACGGCCGTTTCTATGACGGATGAGAATCGAATGGGGGCCTCAGGGTTATCAAACACATCGCCCTTTATGTACGATTTGAATACGCTCATGTCTTGCTTTAGTGTATCTATGGTGGTCTCCACCAGCGAGCGGGAGATCTTGCCGATTATCTCGGCCTGGGTGAATGCCATCTCATTGAAGTATTCGCTCGTCTCTTTCCTTACCTTTTTGGGGATCGATATGAATGTGCTGTATGATAAAAATAGCGATGGCTGAACAAATGTGTTAAGGAGTATTTTTTCTTTTAGACTTCTCTTTGCCATCAATTCCTTAATTTTACTAAACATGCTTTAAAATTAATACAATGTTTAGTTAACCATTGTCAACTCTTTGGTGGTTTTTTTGGTCAAAACGCCATATTTGAGATTTTTCTTGACTTAAAAACGCCCATAAGGATAAATTCTTCTTTATGAGGGTGGTTATTTTGTTATTGAGTGTTCTTATTGCGGTTAGCTCCTGTGTCAATGTTAAGCCGTTCAGGGTTGGGGACAATATCGATGCGGATTGGCAGATAAAAAATCTCCATGCAACCGCCGTGAAGTTTTCCGAGGTGTCCAAGCAGATGTGTCGATATGTTAACAACAGCAGATTGGCCGTGCTGGATTTTGTTGATGATAATTCCAACTATATCGATTCAAATGGCAAGTATTTGGCCTTTCTGCTTTCTGAGGATTTGAATAAAAACTGCCAGACAACAGCAAGGTATGAGGGAAGCCCGGATTGGTTTGATTACAAACACCTGATCATAAAAAACACCCATCCGGATAGGTATGAGTTTGCCATTGTGGGCGATTATATTTACTATAACCACTGCTATTTTGTCTATATCAGGATTATAGACCTTAAGCTGAACACAATAGCCAGGACATTTCACTTTCCTGTAGGAAGGCAGGGTGTGGATTTTTCCATTGAACCGCTCCATATACCCAACGATGTGGAATTTCCATGAGCGTTTGGTTGTATTGTTTTCTAATAGGCCTTTCTAACTCGGTAAATGTCATAAGGGAGGGGTATGAGCCCCATGTTAGCATAGTTGACAGGATAATCCTGGGTGTTTTTACCTTTATAATCGTTTTTGCCGTTCTGTTTGTCAGATACAGGGTTTCCAAGGAGTTGAAGAAAAGGGGTATAAAAGGTGAACCTTTTAGAAGAAGAAAGAAGACTGACAAGAGATAGGTTTCTAAAGACCGCACTGGATAGGCTTAGGCATAACTATTTTACCAAAAGGGAAAAGATCGAATCGCTTTATGATTTGCAAAAGAAGAGGTATGTTGTAAGGTCTTTGAAGGAAAGAAACATCGAATCCCTCAAGGATAATTTAAAGGATTTTTTAAAGAAGATAAAGGGCAGTGCGACCGAGGTGCGTGTTGTTAAAGATAAAGAGGAAGCGCTGGGTTTTATAGATGAGATACTCTCAAGGGAGGGTGTAAGGGACATTGTTAAGTCAAAATCGTTAACCACCGAGGAGATAGACCTAAACAGCCACCTAAAGGAGAGGGGCTTTAATGTAATAGAGACCGATTTAGGTGAGTGGCTTGTGCAGATAAACGATGAGCCCCCAACCCACATGACCGCCCCCGCCATACACATGTCGAAGGAGAGGATAAACGAGCTGCTTAGGGATAGATTTGGCGTTGATCTGCCTGTGGATGCTAAATCTATGGTGGATTTCTGCAAGCTAAAGATAAGGGAGGGTTTTAGCAAGGCTCAGTGCGGCATAATAGGGGCCAATGTTGCATCCATAGAAAGCGGTGCATTCTTTATCTTAAGCAATGAGGGCAATATACAGAATGTCATAAGGCAGGATGTGGTTATCTGCATTATCGGCATAGATAAGATCGTAAGAACCGATAAAGATGCGTTTGATGTTGTTGATTTACTGCCCAAGGCTGCCACAGCCCAGATCACAACGAGCTTTATAGATATACTAAAAAGACCGTTTGGTAGGTTCTATGTGGTACTGCTTGACAACGGTCGATTGAAGCTTTCTGAGGATGAGCAGTTTAAGGAGATTCTCTATTGTATACATTGCGGTGCCTGCCAGAACGCATGTCCTGTATACACAACGGTAAGCGGTAAATTATTCAGGGGCAAATCGTATGCCGGCCCGGTGGGTGTGCTTTTATCCTTTGCAGCCTCCGACACGCCCGACATACGGCAGGTTGCCAATATGTGTATCGGTTGCATGGCCTGCGATGAGATATGCTCATCAAGGATAAACATACAGCATCTAATACTCTCAATCAAGGCAAGATACACAAAGGACACACCCGGCATAAAGGGGTTGATTATAAAATATCTGGAAAACGACTATAGGATATTGCGATTAGGAGCCTATCTGTCCCATTTTCTCTTTAAAAAACAGCTAAAAACACATATAAGAAGCATAGATGAGGCCCTGGGTTTGAACTTCAGGGCCTTACCCGGCGTTAAACCCTCCTTCGATGTGAGCATAAAAACATCTGAATCGAGCGTGTGTCTATTTGCCGGCTGTTCGGTTAACTTCCTATACCCCAATATTGGTCAGGATGCGGTATCCGTTGCCGATAAGTTGGGGGTCAATCTGTTTGTGGTCAAACAGAAGGCCTGTTGCGGTGCGCCTGCCTGGTATAACGGTGAGAGGGTCTCTGCTAAAAAGGCCGTTAAGATAAACACCGAGTATCTGCTCTCTCTGGGTTGTGAGAAGATACTCTTTTTGGATCCCCACTGTGTGCATATGATAGAGAGGGACTATGTGTTGCTTGAAGGTGGTAAGGATACGGTTGAGTTATCAAAAAGGGTTGAGTGTGCATCATCGTTTTTTATTAAGCGTATAAAAAGTATGGGTGTTAAGGTGGATAGGCTGGGTGGATTTTTGGGCTATCACCACCCCTGCCATCTGAAGAGGGGTTTGAATGTCTCTGATATGCTTGAGGCGTTTTTGAGGGAAAACGAACCCAATTTCGTAAAGATTAAGGATAGCGATAGGTGTTGTGGTTTTGCCGGCAGCTATTCGATGATGCATCCGTTTGTTTCAGAGAGCCTTCTTAAGGAGAAGATGGATTCTGTGGTTCAGTCAAATATACAGCTGCTCATAACCGCATGCCCCGGCTGTATCATGCAGATTGCAGGCGGCTTCAAAAATAGGGGCATATCCATAGAGATATTGCATTTTGTTAGCTATTTGAATAGAATACTTACAAAATTTTAGGGAGGCTAAGCGTGTTTGAATATAGAAATGGTGAGTTGTATGCAGAGGGTGTCAGGGTCGCAGATATTGCTGAAGATGTTGGAACGCCGGTTTATGTCTATTCAAAGGCCCATTTTGAGTCTCAGTTTAGCAGGTTTGATAGTGCTTTTTCAAGGGAGCATGTAATCTCCTTTGCCATAAAGGCAAACAGCAACCTTGCCGTTATTGGTGTCTTTGCTAAATTGGGGGCTGGTGCCGATATAGTGTCGAGGGGTGAGCTGTTTAAGGCCTTAAAGGCCGGGGTTGATCCCTCAAAGATCGTCTTTAGCGGCGTTGCAAAGAGGGATGATGAGATAGAGTATGCCCTGGTCAACGATATAATGATGATAAATGTGGAGTCTGAGGATGAGTTGAATGCCGTCGATAGGGTTGCAAAAAGGCTCAACAAAAAGGCCAGGATCGCCTTAAGGGTAAATCCGGATGTTGATCCAAAGACCCATCCATATATTTCCACAGGTCTTAAGAAGAATAAATTTGGTGTCCCCTATGATGAGGCTTACGATCTGTATCTAAAGGCCAAGGAACTTAAAAACATAGATGTTTACGGCGTTCAGTTTCACATAGGCAGCCAGCTGCTTGATACCACACCCATTTATGATGCCTCCAAAAGGATAGCCGATTTGATGAGGAGGCTTATGGATAAGGGCCTTGAGTTCAGGGTTGTTGATGTCGGCGGAGGCGTTGGCATAGTGTATGATGAGAAAACGGAAAAGGAGCCAGATGTTAACCTGTATGCAAAGCAGATAGAGGAGGCTTTTGAGGGCTTTGATATAAAATTGGTGCTTGAGCCTGGCAGGTTTTTGGTGGGCAATGGCGGCATACTCATAAGCAGGGTTATATACCACAAGACGAATGGTCAAAAGAGCTTCCTGATTGTGGATGCAGGCATGAACGATTTGTTGAGACCGTCTCTATATAACGCCTATCACAAGATAGCCCCGCTTAAGGAATCCTCTTTAGGTGTTATCAAGTGCGATATAGTAGGTCCTATTTGTGAGACGGGCGATTTCTTTGCGAGGGATTATCAGATAGACGATGTGCCAAATGGCGAGTGCATAGCCGTGTTTAGTGCCGGGGCTTACGGGTTTACGATGGCCAGCAATTACAACTCACGCCCAAGGCCGGCAGAGGTGCTTGTGGAGGGTGATAGGTATAGGATTGTAAGAGAAAGAGAGATGTTGGAAGATCTAATAAAGGGAGAGTATTTATGAAGAAGATACCTTTTTTCAAGATGAACGGCAGCGGAAATGATTTCATCATCATCAATAACAGGGAGAATATAGTTGAGGAGTCGATAGATATACCCCTGCAGGAGTTTGTAAGGAGGGTATGTAAAAGGCAGCTCTCCGTCGGTGCAGACGGTTTGATCCTCATAGAGAAGGACAGCGAATACGATTTTAGATGGCGCTTTTTCAACAGCGACGGCAGCGAGGCGGAGATGTGCGGAAACGGCTCAAGATGCGCAGCCAGATTCGCCTATCTAAACAACATAGCGCCGCTCAATATGAAGTTTTTGACTTTAGCCGGTGTGATAGAGGCCCAGATTACAGGCCTAAACACCGTTAGGGTTCAGTTAACAAAGCCCAAGGATTATAGGGATAATATCGAGCTGGATGGCGTCGATATGTCGCTTTCGTTCATAAACACAGGCGTTCCCCATGCTGTTTATTTTGTTAATAGCGTGGATGTGGTTGATGTTAAGGGTATAGGTGAGAAGACCAGGTATCACGACTATTTTGCCCCTGATGGAACCAATGTAAACTTTGTTGAGGTTGTAACGCCCCATACATTGAGGATCAGGACATACGAAAGGGGTGTTGAGGATGAGACGCTCGCATGTGGAACGGGCGCAACGGCATCTGCATTGGTTGCCATACTAAAGGGCAAGTGTGAAACGCCTGTTGAGGTTATAACAAAAAGTGGCAACAGGCTGAAGGTCTATGCTTATATGGAAAACGGCGATATAAAGAAGGTATACCTTGAGGGTGATGCATTGTTAACCTATATAGGAACCATGTTGGATGAGGCATGGAATTATTAATTAATAAGGGGGGATTGTATGTTTGAGTTGAAGGGGGCTATGACGGCTATCATTACACCGTTCAAAAATGGCAAATTAGACGAAGATGCTTTCAGGAAGCTCATAAAGAGGCAGATCGATGGCGGTATAGACTGCCTTGTTCCATGCGGCACAACGGGTGAGGCCGCAACCATGGATTTGGAGGAATACGAAAGAACCATCGGCGTTGCCGTTGAGGAGTGTAAGGGTAAAATACCTGTTTTGGCAGGTGCAGGAACCAATAACACCAAGAAGGTCATAGAGCTTGCAAAGATAGCCATAGGTGCCGGTGCTGATGCCATACTATCCGTTGCTCCTTACTATAACAAGCCCACACAGGAGGGACTATACTTGCACTATAAAACAATAGCCGAGGCCATTAGCGTGCCTTTGGTTCTTTACAATGTACCAGGCAGGACATCGGTAAATATCCTGCCGCAGACGGTTATAAGGCTCTCTGAGATAGACAACATAATAGGTATAAAGGAGGCCAGCGGTTCGCTGAATCAGGTTTCTGAGATTATAGAGGGGGCGAAAGAGGGTTTCAGTGTAATTAGCGGCGATGATTTCCTGACGCTTCCCATGATGTCTATAGGCGGAACGGGTGTTATATCCGTTAGCGCTAATGTGGTGCCCGAGCTTGTGGCCAGACAATACGATGCCTTTGTAGAGGGCAGGCTTGATGAGGCAAAACAGCTTCACCATAAACTTTACAAGCTCCATAAGGCTATGTTCTATGAGACAAACCCCATACCGGTAAAAACGGCCTTGGCTATTATGGGTTATGTTGAAGAAGAGTTTAAGCTGCCTCTGTGTAAGATGTCTTCTGAGAACAAGGAGAGGTTAAGGTCTGTTCTGAAAGAGTTGGGCTTAATATAAAGGAAGGGGGGAGAGATGATTAGGACGATAGTTTGCGGTGCAGCAGGCAAGATGGGCAGAAGGATATGCGCCTTAATAGGTGAGGATAGCGAACTTACATTGGTTGGTGCGGTTGAAGCTAAAGGCTCTTCCGCTGTGGGGCAGGATGCCGGTGTTCTGGCAACGGGTATATCAAACGGTATATCCATAAAAGACGATTTAGCAAAGATCATTGATGAGGGTGAGGTTGTTATAGATTTTACGGCGCCTGATGCCACACTATCCCATGTTAGGGTTGCAGCTGACCATAAAAAACCCATAGTCATAGGCACCACGGGCCTGAACAACCAACAGATAAAGGAGATCGAAAAACTATCGGTTATCGTGCCGATCGTGCTTGCACCCAATATGAGTCTGGGTGTGAATATACTGTTTAAGCTTGTTGAGGATGTGGCAAGGACGCTAAAGGATGATTACGATATTGAGATAGTCGAGATGCACCACAGGTTTAAGGCCGATGCTCCAAGCGGCACGGCTTTGAAGTTGGCCGAGTTTGCAGCCAAAGGAATTGGAGAGGATTTAGAGGATGTTGCCGTCTATGGCAGAAAGGGGCTGATTGGTAAAAGAGACCCAAAAGAGATAGGTATAATGAGCCTAAGGGGCGGTGATGTTGTGGGTGAGCACACCGTAATCTTTGCAGGCCTTGGGGAGAGGATAGAGCTAACCCATAAGGCCTCCTCGAGGGATACATTTGCAAGGGGCGCCTTAAGGGCTGCAAAGTGGGTCATTGATAAGGTGCCCGGTCTTTACTCCATGCAGGATGTGTTGGGTTTAAAATAAGATGTGCGGTATAGTCGGTGTTTTTAACAAACAGGAGGCGTCCAATTATGTCTATTTAGGCCTCCATGCACTCCAGCACAGGGGGCAGGAGGCCGCTGGTATAGTGTCCACCGATGGGGATACATTCTATGTTCATAAGGGCAGAGGGCTTGTAAACGAGATATTCAACAAAAAGGGCGTTATATCGTCCCTAAAGGGCAGGCTCGCCATTGGCCATAACAGGTATTCCACATTCGGTGATGAATCATTAGCCAATGTTCAACCCCTGCACGCCCATTTTGATTTAGGTAATATAGCCATTGCCCACAACGGTAATCTGGTTAACGCTTTGGGTATAAAGAGGCAGTTGGTTAACGAAGGGGCGATCTTTAACTCCAACTCCGATACCGAGGTAATCATACACCTCATAGCAAGGAGTAAGAAGACCAGCTTCTTTGAGCGTCTGGTTGAGGCACTCTCCATAATCAAAGGCGCCTTCAGCCTGGTGATTATGAGAGAGGATGAGATGTATGCGGTCAGGGATCCGTGGGGCTTCAGGCCATTATCCATAGGTAAGTTAGACGATGCGGTTGTGTTTGCCTCAGAGACCTGTGCATTTGATTTGATAGGGGCTGAGTTTATAAGGGATGTGGAGACTGGAGAGGTGGTGATTGCAAACAGGGACGGCATACATTCCCACAAACCCTTTAAGGATCAGGCAGAACATAAATGCGTATTTGAATATATCTATTTTGCCCGCCCAGATTCGCTTCTGTGGAATAGGCATGTTTATTCCATCAGAAAGAGGATGGGTGAGGTGTTGGCTGAAGAGTCTCCCGTTGAGGCGGATATTGTTATACCGACACCGGATTCCGGTGTGCCTGCGGCTTTGGGTTTTGCAAAGGCGAGCGGCTTGCAGTTTGATTTTGGTCTTATAAGGAATCACTATGTAGGCAGGACATTTATCGAGCCGAGCCAATCGATAAGGAACTTCGGTGTCAGATTAAAACTCAACACGGCCAAGGATGTTTTGGCCGGCAAGAGGGTTGTTGTGGTTGATGATTCCATTGTTAGGGGGACAACAAGCAGGCGTATTGTCAAGATGATAAGGAGCGCAGGGGCCTCTGAGGTGCATCTGAGGATAGCCTCACCACCCGTTATATCCCCGTGCTTTTACGGCATAGATACACCGACGAAGAAGGAGCTTATAGCCTCATCCCACACGGTTGATGAGATAAGGAAATACTCCACAGCCGATTCGGTGGCCTATCTCTCCCTGGAGGGACTTAAAAGCATCGTGGGAGGGGAGGGCTATTGCTTTGCCTGTTTCAACGGCAATTACCCCATAGAATTTGAAAGATAATGCAACTGTCTTTAAGCTCTTTGGGTCTGCTAAAAAAAGCAGGCCCATCCTCCATTTTTAGGGTAAAATTGGATTCCGACATAATAGAGGTTATATCCGAGGCCGATAGAATAGAGGGTGATCTATTGATGGTTTGTGGGGATAGGCTTGAGGCCTTGAGGTTGGTTGCAGAGCATTCAGAATCGATTGGTTGGTTTTTCTGCTTGGATCCTGTTGATTTAACGGTTGAGGTCATAGCAAAACCGAAAGAGGATGTTGATGGTCTTTTTGAAAGGATCCTTTCAAATAGCGATTTTGAAAAAAGGGACGATCAGCTAAAGATCGCAAGGATTGTCTTTGATAGCCTCAAGGAGTCCAAAAACGCCATCATAGAGGCACCAACCGGCGTGGGAAAGAGCCTTGCATACCTTGTTGGGTGTGTTGTGTTTTGCAAGGAATACAAAGAAAGGGTTGTTATCTCAACGAATACTATAAACCTGCAAAGACAGCTTATAGAAAAAGACATACCGTTCCTTCAGGGGTTTATAGATTTTAAGGCAACATTGGCGCTTGGCAGGTCTAACTATCTGTGCAAGAGGAAGGCTATAGAGGCCATAAATAGGGGCAGTCCAATCCTGTTTGAGGGCGATGTTTATAAAAGTATAGGTGAGTTTCTATCAACAACAAAGACGGGGCTTAAGTCTGAATTCTTTTCTGTGTATGAGGGTGTCTCTGAGGATGTTTGGCGAAGCATTGAAAGCTCAACCCTATCTTGTGCGCACTCTAAATGCCCTTACTATAAGAATTCGTGTTTCTTTTACAGGGCGCGATCGGAACTTGAGAAGGCCGATGTAATTGTCGCAAACCACCACCTGGTTTTATCCGATTCCGTTTTGGAGAATGCAAGGATCTTGCCCGATGCATACGCCGTTGTTTTTGATGAGGCGCACAATATAGAAAGAAACGCCACAAACTATTATACGGTTAGTGTGAGCTCAGATGATGTGTTGCGCAGTATCGATATGCTTTATACAAAAAGAAGGGGCGATGCTTACGGCTTTCTTGCGGCCATTGATGGATATAAGGGATTAAAGGAATTGATAGTTAACCTCAGGTCTGAGCTTGCCGATGCCTTTGATGAGCTTATCGGGGTGATGGATAGCGATGAGCTTAGAATCGATAGTGATAATATCGACAGGGTATTTAAGCCACTTAACAGGGTTTTGGAAGTGCTGAGTACCGTTTTGGATAATCTGAAGGGATTTCTGAAGGAGAATAAGGACGATGAGCTTGTGGATGTGAAGGGGGTTGTGCTGCTTCTTTCTAACTATCTTGATAATTTAGGTGATTTCTTAAACCTCAAGGAGGGCTTTGTCTGTTGGATGAAGCGCTTTAGAAAAACCATACACCTCAATATGACGCCGCTGGATGTAAGGGATGCTCTAAGGGGCTATCTTTACAAAAGGCTATCCAGTGTTGTATTTGTATCGGCCACCCTATCTGTGGGTGGTAGTTTGGATTTTTTCAAAAACAGTGTGGGTGTGGATGGTGCCGTTGAGTTTATAGCAGAAGGCAATTTTGACTATGAGAGACTGAGCAGGTTGTTTGTTGTTGAGGATGTGAAGGAGCCCATGCAGGATGGGTTTGATGGTGATGTTGCCGATGTTGTTGTTGCTATTGGTGAGGCGTTGAAGGGCAGTAATAAGGGTGTGCTGGTTTTGTTTACATCCTATGCCATGTTGAACGGTGTTTACGATAGGGTGCATGATAGGCTAAAGGGGTATGGCTTTAGGGTGTATAGGCAGGGAGAGCTTGATAATTTTGAGCTTTTGAATAGATTTAAAAAGGGAAACGGTTTCTTGTTTGCTACGGGCAGCTTCTGGGAGGGCATAGATGTAAGGGGCGAGGGGTTGAGTGTTCTTGTGATGGTGAGGTTGCCGTTTGAGGTTCCAACGACCCCTATAGAGAAGGCAAGATACGACCTTCTAAAAAGGGAGGGGCACAATGCGTTCTTCGAGTATGCCCTGCCAAAGGCTGTCATAAGGTTTAGGCAAGGCCTGGGCAGGCTTATCAGGAAGTCGGATGACCACGGCGTTATGGTTGTTTTGGATAGCAGGATTTTGAGTAAATCCTATGGGGATGTGTTTTTAAGGAGTATTCCTCATATAACGGTAAAGAGGGTGAAGAAGGATGAGGTTAAAGACAGGATTGTTGATTTTTTTGTTGCTTTTGATAGGGGGGTGTACAACCTTTAAACCCGTTGCCCATAAGGGTAAAACCATTAACGGCACATTTGAGGCCAACTATGGCGGTAAGGACTTTGAGGGTTTCTTTAGCCTCTCAGGCGGCAACTTAAGGATGGATGTTATAAACGCCCTGGGGTTTTCGGTGTATGGCTTGTATGTTAAAGGGGGTGATGTGTATGTTGTGGATTATCAGTCCAACAAAAGATATGAGGATTTGAGGTTTTCCGATGTCGATCTGAACAGCTATAAGGCCCTTATTGTGGGCATATCTGAAAATTTCTTTGGCCTCTGCAGAAATGGATTTAAGGATTTGGTGATACTCAAATGCAGACAATTTAAAGGCGTATACATACCTGTAGATTTTATCCTAAGAAGCAAAAACAGGCGATTGAGGATCAGGCTGTTAAAGGTGAATGTTAAGGGGTGATGTATGAGCTTATTCAGTGTGGCTTTTCTGGTGTTTTTGATAAACCTGCCGTTTGGGTATTTGAGGGCCTCTGTTCAGAGGTATTCCAAGAGGTGGTTTGTCTATATCCATGCGCCCATACCGTTTGTAATAGCATTAAGGCTTTTGAGTGGTTTGGGTTTTGAGCTGTATACATTTCCTGTAATGGTAAGTGCGTTCTTTTTGGGGCAGTTTATAGGGGGTCTTATACGAAGAGTTAGGGCATGAAGGGTTTTTTCAAGCTATTTGTATTGCCCGCTTTGGTTGGTGTGATAGGTGGATTTTCCGCCATTTTCATGAGAGAGTTGATTAAACACTCCCTTAAACTCTCTTTTGCTATAGATTTTTTTTCCGATAGCAGGTTCTATCTTTTGAGCATACCCATTCTATTTCTGGTTTCTGCCTTTGTTATAAAGAACCTGTTGGATAACCCCTCAAATCCCACAATCGATTCGGTCGCCCGCTCCATTGTTTTAAAGAAGGGCAGGCTGGATTACAAAAAGGGCATAGCTACGGTGGTTCTTTCTGCTGTAAATATAGGGTTTGGCGTTCCGGTCGGCAGGGAAGGCCCCATAGCCAAGTTGGGCGGTTCCCTCTCCTCCTTGTTTCTTAAGGGGCTGGGTTTTGAAAACTTCAATGTGCCACTGCTTGTCAGCTGCGGTGTATCATCTGCTTTGGCTGCAACCTTTAATGCCCCAATAGCTGCCGTTATCTTTGGTCTTGAGATTATCCTGGGAAGGCTCAGTTTTAATGTTATAATACCCTTGAGCGTTTCATCGGTTGTCGGCACGGCCATATCGAGGTATTTTTTAGGCAACTATCCAGCGTTTTTTGTGCCTAAGTTGAGCTATGATTATAGAATATTGATATTTTTGCCTGTTTTTTCTTTTCTGTTTGCCCTGATGGTCTATATGTTTGAGTATGTCTTTGAATCGGCGGTGGTGTTATCAGAAAAACTCCACTTTTCCTTCTATTCCAAGGCGTTAATCGGTGGTCTGATGGTGGGTCTGCTTTTGTGGCTTTACCCCGATGCTGCATCTCTTGGATATGATCAGGTTAGCAGGCTGTTTTCCTTGGGATTTGCTCCGAAGGAGGCCTTTATTCTTGGTCTTGTTAAGATGGTGGCTTTGGCCATAACATTTGCAAGCGGTATGTTCGGCGGTATCTTTGCACCGTCCATATTCGGCGGGGCCTTCTTCGGTTTTGCCATAGGGAGCGTTGCCCACCACTTCTTCTCCTTCATAAACCCGCTGGATGTTGCCCTTATAGGCACAGCTTCCATACCGGCGAGCATCTCGTTTGCACCGTTTAGGTCTACCCTGATTGTTGCAGAGCTTGCCCAGAATTACCATATGATACTGCCGTTGATGCTTACATCTGTGTTTACGGTATATTTTTCCAGTCTTTTGCAGGATAAGATCCACTTCGGACGCTCAGCCATGCAGAAGGGGTTTGATTTAATGAATGAGGATTACAGAAATGAGCTTGTGAATGTGAAGATAACCAACTTTATAGATACCTCTATTTTAACGCTTAAAAAGGATCAATTGATAGAGCAGGTTATCTTTGAGCTTATGGGTAGCAACTCGAGCTATTTCTCCGTTGTGGAGGATAATAGGCTGGTGGGTGTTTTGTCCTTCAGGGATGTCAGGCTTATCGGTGAGTTCGATAAGAAGGATGTTAGGGTTGAAGACATCATGACTCCCAATCCGGGTTATCTTAAGCTTAACTCCAACGGACTGGATGTTTTTGAGTTTCTAAGCCATATAGATGTTGATTATATACCGGTTGTGGAAAACGACAAAAACCAGATTTATGTCGGCATGCTCGATGTAAACGCCTTTTTGAAGTTTGTCTCTTTTTTGTATTTTAAACAGAGGCTGCTCAGAAGCGATGCAACCTTGAAAAGGAGCCAGAAATAGTATAATGTTAGGTAAATGTGTGAGACGGTGATAGTAAATGGGTGAGGGCGAGTGTGTCGATTTTGATCAGTTAGTTGGACAGCCCCATCTGTTTGGGAAGGGTAAGCCGCTCTATCTGTTTTACCACAGTAGCAATAAACCACCCTCGCTTGTCTTGTTTGGACCACCGGGTGTTGGCAAGAGCAGCTATGCTAAGCTTCTGGCAAAAAGACATGGGCTTGAATTTTTCTATCTCAATGCGACCGATTGTTCGACCAAACTGCTTAAGGAAACCCTGAAGAAGGGTTCAAAGGAATCCCCCATTCTTGTGGTTGTAGACGAAATACACAGGTTTGATAAAAAGCAACAGGATGTCTTGCTGCCTTTTTTGGAGGATGGTAGTGTTGTTATGATAGGCACATCCACATTCAATCCGTATTTTAAACTGACAAAGGCCTTGCGCTCAAGATGTTTTGTCTATGAGTTTAAGAGGCTTTCTGAGTCTGACCTAAAGAGGCTTGCAAAAAGGTTTATAGAGATAGATGAGGCTTTGTTGGATAAGCTTGTTTTGTATGCCTCTGGTGATGCAAGAAGGCTGATGGGCATGATTGATATATTAAAACAGCATGATGAGATTAAAGAGGGTGATATAGAGGCCCTGTTTGGTGTGGATTTGGGTTATTCCAATGAAACCGAGAGGTATGATATCGTCTCTGCGTTTATAAAGAGCATGCGTGGCAGTGATGTCGATGCCGCCTTGTATTATCTGGCGAGGTTGCTTGAGGCTGGCGAGGATGTTGAATTCATTGCAAGGCGTATGTGTATATTTGCCAGCGAGGATATAGGCCTGGCGGATAACCATGCCGTTGTTTTGGCCAACGCCGTTTTGCAGATTGTAAAGGAAATAGGCATGCCTGAGGCTAAGATTCCGCTTGCCCACTGTTGTGTCTATTTGAGCAAGGCAAAGAAATCCAACTCTTGTTATGCTGCCATAAATAGGGCCATAAAGGATATAAGAGATGGTAATATAATGGAGGTGCCAAAGCATCTTCAGGTTAAGGGCAAGGGTCTGTATCTTTATCCGCACAATTTCAAGGATGGCAGGGTTGATCAACTATACACATCAAAGCCCGTTAAATACTTTATACCGAAGGAGAACGATAAGATTTGAAGATAAAACAGTTGGGTGAGTTTGGTTTAATTGATAGGATAAAAAGGCGCTTCGATGTTTCGAGCGGTTTTGTTGGCATAGGCGATGATTGCGCCATCTTGCCGTTTGGCAACAGCGAGATCGTTGTTTCGGTTGATGCGCTCGTTGAGGGGGTGCATTTCTTTTTGGATGTTGATCCGTATCTGTTGGGCAGGAAGGCTCTATCTGTTAACATAAGCGATATTGCTGCAATGGCAGCTGTTCCCCGATGGGCTTTCTTAAGCCTTTCTTTGCGGGATATGGAGGTGGAGTGGATAGACCACTTTATAGATGGTTTTTGTGAGGTGGCGGATGAATTTGGCGTTGAGCTTTTGGGTGGTGATACGACTTCATCGAGCGTGAATGTCTTAAACATAACAATAATGGGCGAAAATAAAAGGGGTGAGTCGGTAAAAAGGAGCACGGCCAAAGTAGGTGATCTTGTATGCGTTAGTGGCAGGATAGGCTGCTCCTATGCCGGTTTTTTTGCCCTAAAATACAATATCAAAGGAGCCGATAGGTATATAGAAGCGCATCTAAACCCCACACCCAGGATAGAAGAGGCCTTAAGCGTTAAAGGTATGGCGACGGCTATGATAGACATAAGCGATGGCTTTATTCAGGATTGCAATCATATATGCAAGCAGAGTGGGGTTGGCATGGTTGTAGAGTGGGACAGTATACCGTTTTGTGATGCCGATTTTATAACAAAGCATGAGATGCTATGCGGCGGTGAGGATTATCAAATCATTGCCTGTATAGATAGAAAATACAAAGACCGCCTGATTGAGATGGGCCATTTTAGTATTGTGGGTGAGGTTGTTGAGGGTATGGGTGTTGAGCTTATCAGGGATGGTAAAAGGGAGAAGGTGGATGATTGTGGATATAAGCACTTTTGAGGGAGAGTGAGATGGGTGTGAATACAGAGGGGTTGTTGATTGTGTTTTCCTTAATCTGCAGTGCCTTCTTTTCATCCTCGGAGACCGCTTTGACATCGTTGAGCCCCCTTAAGGTTTCTCAGATAGTCCAGAGTGGCGATAAGAATGCTAAGTATTTCTCCTTGTGGTTGCACCACCCAAACAAGATGCTAAACACCATACTTATAGGAAACAACATAGTTAACATATTTGCCTCTGTTTTGGCTGGCGATTTGGCTATGAAGCTGTCTGGTTCTTCTCAACTTGCAGTCACAACGGCTGTTATGACGATTTTGATACTCTTTTTTGGCGAGATAACGCCAAAGACATTTGCCAAACACAACGCAGAGAGGTTTGCTAAGTTCTCCATAAGGATATTGGCCGTTCTGTATTATTTGTTCTATCCCTTTACATACATAATCAACATATTCGCAACGGCGGTTATAAAGATAGCCGGTGGTGAGGTTGGCGGCGAAAAACCGCTTATAACGGAGGAAGAGCTGGAGTTTATGATAAATGTCAGCGAAAAAGAGGGTATATTGGAGAATCAGACCAGGGAGATGATGCACAACATCATAGACATAAAGGACATATCGGTTAAGGAGATAATGGTTCCACGAACGGAGATGGTATGCGTCGATGTTGAAAGCTCCATAGAGACGCTGCTTGAGATAATAGAGGAGTATGAGTATTCCCGCATACCGGCTTATGAGGGTAATTTAGACAACATAGTGGGTATAGCATACATAAAGGATTTGATAAAAAAGGCAAAAGAGAAGGATATACACTCCATAAGCATAAGGGAGATTTTAAGGGATGCAATGTTTGTGCCAGAAACCAAGCACATATACGACCTGTTTAAGGAGTTTCAGGCAAGGCATATACATGTCGCCATCGTTATCGATGAATACGGCGGTGTGGCAGGCCTTGTGACGATGGAGGATATACTGGAGGAGATCGTGGGAGACATCAGGGATGAATACGATGAGAAGGAAGAGGATGAGTTTGTAAAGTTGGATAACGGGGTGTATATTGTCGATGCCGGTATGGATCTGGATGATTTTTGCGAGAAGCTGGGCATAAACAAGGAGAGCTATATGGAGGAGTATGAAACGGTGGCCGGGCTTGTTTACGATTTAGCCGATAGGATCCCCAATGAAGGTGATGAGTTTGAGCTTGAGGGTAGGTATAAAATAAGGGTTTTAAAGGTGAATGGCAAGAAAATAGAGAAGGTTGAGGTGAGGAAAATTGAAGAATAACAAGCTTATAGCACCGTCGCTTCTATCGTGTGATTTTACACATCTGGCCGATGAGATTAAGGCCGTTGAGGATGCAGGATGTGATATGTTGCATCTGGATATAATGGACGGACATTTTGTTCCCAACATGACCTTCGGGCCGTTTATCGTATCCCAGATTAAAAGGGTGGCCAGGGTGCCGCTTGATGTGCATCTGATGATAGAGACACCGGAGTTGTGGCTTGAGAGGTATGTTGAGGCTGGTGCTGATTATCTGTGTGTTCATCAGGAATCCGTTGTGCATCTAAACAGGGTTGTGAATAGAATCGCCGAACTTGGGGCAAGGCCTGCCGTTGCACTGAATCCGGCCACACCGCCTCAGGTGCTTGAGTATGTGCTTGAATTTGTGGATATGGTGCTTGTGATGAGCGTAAATCCGGGTTTTGGCGGCCAGAAGTACATATCAAACATAGTAAAAAAGGTTGAGTGGTTGGTGGAATTCAGAGAGAGAAACGGTTTGGACTTCCTTATTGAGGTCGATGGCGGCATAAACAAAACGAACATAGGCATGCTCTCAAGGAAGGGTGTCGATGTATTTGTTGCCGGCAGCGCCATATTCTCAAGCGACGATTACAAAAAAACGATAGAGGAGTTTAGGGAGCTTTTATGATAAGCGTTGTGGTGCCTGTTTATAACGAAAAGGATAATGTAGGTCTTCTGTATGAGAAGATAAAGGATGTAATGACAAAGAACGGATATGACCATGAGATAATCTTTGTTGATGACGGTTCAAGCGATGGCACATTTGATGAGCTTAAGCGGATAGCCGATAAGGATAAGCAGTTTAAGGTTATACGATTTAGAAGGAACTTCGGTCAAACAGCTGCCATGGCCGCAGGGTTTGATTATGCACACGGTGAGATTATCGTAAGCTTAGACGGTGATCTGCAGAACGATCCAGAGGATATACCAAAGCTGATAAATAAGCTCAACGAAGGGTATGATGTGGTAAGTGGCTGGAGGAAGAAGAGACAGGATGAGCCTAAAAGGGTTTTCTTATCAAAGGTTGCAAACAGGCTCATAAGCAAGATAACAAGGGTTGAGCTTCACGATTACGGGTGCTCTCTTAAGGCATACAGGGCCTGTGTGGCAAAGAACCTCCATATGTATGGAGAGATGCACAGATTTATTCCGGCTTTGGCGAATATCTATGGTGCGAGCATAGCCGAGGTTGAGGTTAATCACCATCCCAGGAAGTTTGGAAAGAGCAAATACAACCTATCACGAACCTTCAGGGTTATAGTGGATCTGATTTTAGTCTATTTCATGCAGAAGTTTATGACACGCCCCATCCATTTCTTTGGGATCGTCGGGTTTTTTATGTTCTTTTTGGGTTTTCTGATAGATGGGTATTTGGCCGTTCAAAAGATATTCTTCGGGGTTTCCTTAAGCAATAGACCCTTATTGCTGTTGGGTGTTCTGCTTATATTGACGGGCATTAATCTGATAGGCATAGGAATAATAAGCGAAATACTTACACGCATATATTACGAGAGTCAGGATAAGAAGATCTATAATATAAGAACCATTCTAAATGACGATAACGAAAAACCCGCTTAAGGCCATAGTTTTAGGCTTTCTATCCGTTATAGTGCTTGGAAGCGTTCTACTTTTGCTTCCTTTTGCATCAAAAGGCACCACCTCTTTAGTCGATGCACTGTTTACCTCGACCTCGGCTGTTTGCGTAACGGGCCTTATAACCCTGCCCATGAGCCACTTTACCCTGTTTGGCCAGATCGTGATTTTGGCGCTCATTCAGGTGGGTGGCTTTGGGTATATGAGCATGACCTCCTTTGTTATGATAGCCTTTAAGAGGAAGTTGACATATAAGGATAAGCTCCTTCTTAAGGAGGCGTTGAATTACCCCGAGATGCACTCCATAACGAGCTTCTTTAGAAGGATCATGATTTTCGGACTGTTGTGCGAGTTTGTCGGGGCTGTTGTCTTGATGGTTGTTTTTGTGCCCAAGATGGGGCTTTTGGATGGGTTTTATTATGCCGTTTTTCACTCCATAAGCGCCTTTAATAACGCCGGTTTTTCGCTCTTTGCCGACTCGTTGGTTGGGTATAAATACAATGTTTTGGTTAATTTTACCATCATGTCGTTGATTGTTTTGGGTGGCATCGGGTTTATTGTGCTGGATGAGCTGTTTTTGTATAGAAGGGGCAATATAGGGTATCTATCCTTGCATACAAAAGTTGTCTTAAGCTTTACGGCTTTTTTGATAGTGGGCGGTGCCGTATTGATATTCCTGCTTGAAAGGGATGGTATATTGGCACACAATAGCTTCTTTAAGGATGCATTGGTTAGCCTGTTTCAGAGTATAACCACAAGGACGGCAGGCTTTAATACTGTGGATTTAAGCTATATGCACAACTCCACCATATTTTTGTTTGTTATCTTGATGTTTATCGGTGCATCACCAGGCGGCACGGGAGGCGGGATCAAAACGACAACGGCTTTTGTGGTTTTGAAGGCCATATATTCATACATCAGAGGTGAGAGGGATGTGGATGCCTTCAAAAGAAAGGTGCCGGATGAGGTGGTGTATAAATCCTTTGTCGTGTTGTCGCTCTCATTTATCGTTGTTTCCCTTTCGTCTTTTATACTTAGCGACATAGAGAATGTAAACTTCTTGAGGGTCTTGTTTGAGTCGGTTTCTGCCATCTCCACGGTGGGGCTATCCATAAGCAATACAAATGTCAGTTTGTCTGGCTCTTTTGATGATTTGGGTAAAATTGTTATAATTGTCTTGATGTTTGTTGGAAGGATAGGGTTGTTTAGTTTTTCTGTTGCCCTCTTTAGGAAGAAGTCGACCAGGAATTATCGGTTGGCAGAGGGGAGAATCTTTGTATGAGTGAGTTGTTTTGCGTTATAGGATTGGGCAGGTTTGGACGCAGTGTGGCAGAGAGACTCTCTGAGCTTGGAAAAGAGCTTATATGTATAGACAACGATGAGGAGAGGGTAAAGGACCTTGCACAGATAATAGAGAATGTCTATCAGGCGGACTGCACAGATGAGGCGGCCTTAAAGCAGATAGGCGTGGACAATGCAACAACGGTGGTTGTTTCTGTTGGCAACAACATAGAGACGAGTGTTCTGGCCGTTGCCATACTGCACGGTTTCGGTATCGAGGATATATACGCAAAGGCTACAAGCCCATTGCACGGCAGGGTTTTGGCTAAAGTGGGCGCAAGAAGGGTCATATTCCCGGAAAAGGAGAAGGGGGTTGATCTGGCAAACCATCTGGCCGGTCTTGATGTGATTGAGGCTTTGGATTCCACGGGCAGGTATCTTTTAGCAAAGATAAAAGCGCCCCAAATGTTTTTTAACAAGAGCATTGTAGAGCTTGATGTAAGAAGGCGGTTTGGCTTGAACATAATAGGCATAGAGAGGGAGAAGCGGGTTAATATAAACCCACTGCCCAACGACATAATACTAAAGGGAGATACATTGATCGTCGTTGCCAAGAAAGAGGATATAGAAAGGTTGAGATAGCAATGGAATTTGGATTGAAGTGGTTGGCATTTGAGATAACCCCTCGATGCAACCTGAACTGCATACACTGCAGGACATCGGCCTCAATGAACCTGAAGGATAGATTGAGCTTTGAGGATATAACAAACACGATAGACGAAATATCGCAACAGTTTAAGCCCGTTGTTGTTTTAACCGGTGGTGAACCGCTTTTGAGGGAGGATGTCTTTGATATAGCCGACTTTATACACTCAAAGGGGATGAGGGTGGGGCTTGCCACAAACGGGACATTGATTGATGAGGATATGGCTTTGAGGATTAAAAAACACATCGATATTGTATCTTTGAGTTTGGATGGCTCGAAAGCTGAAGTTCATGACGATTTTAGGAAGGTTAAGGGCGCCTTTGATGCCACAGTTAAGGCAGCCAATATGTTAAAAGGGGCCGGTGTTGAGTTTATAACCAACTCCTCATTCACAAGGCGCAATCAGCATGACATAGAAAGCACATACAGATTGGCCAAATCCTTAGGCGCAAAGGCGTGGTATATGTTTATGATTGTGCCTACAGGTAGGGCAGAAGAAATAAGGGAGGAGTTGATAGATAAGAAGAGCTACAAAGAGATACTAAAGTGGCATTTTCAGATGGAGTTGAAAGAGAAGGATATATTGGTAAGACCCACATGTGCACCGGAGTATTACGCTTTGGTGGATATAGAATCAAAACGCAATAAGCTCGATTATCAAAGGAGGAGTTTAAAGTTTTCAACCGGCGGGGCTAAAGGGTGCGTTGCGGGTCAGCTGATAGCCTTTATAGGTTTTGACGGAAGGGTTAAGCCGTGCAGCTATTTTTTGAGGGATGCGGGCAATATACTCGATAGGGGTTTTTTGGATATATGGCATAATTCTGAGATCTTTAAAAGACTCAGGGACTTTTCGTTATACAATAAAAAATGTGCAACCTGCAGGTATATAAATGTGTGCGGCGGTTGCAGAGCCAGAGCCGATGCCTATTTCGGCGATTATTTGGCTTTAGACCCTTACTGTTTTGTGGAGGGTAGTGGCTATGAAGACGAATGATTTTAAACTGCTTGAGGAGAGGATAAGGAATGCAGAGAGCTGTCTGTTTTTGACAAGCGCTGGTATGAGTGCAGACAGCGGCATACCGACATTCAGGGACAAAGAGGGCTATTGGCGCAACTTCCCCGTTTTTAAGAGGCTGGGTCTTAATGCAATAGACCTTGCAAACCCCCACAGTTTCGAGGTTAGACCTCAGTACGCCTGGGCGTTCTATGAATGGCGCAGGCGCAATGCACACCAAAACAGGCCGCATTTGGGTTATCATGTTGTAAACAGACTTATAGGGGAGGTCTTTGAAAAATCCTTTGTTCATACAACAAACACGGACGGATACCATATCATATCGGGGCTTGATGAATCCTTGGTGTATGAGGTTCACGGCTCCATGTGGCGGCTGCAGTGTATGAGGGGCTATTCCTGTGAATACGGCGTAAAACCCAATACAGATGTGCCGCTGTGTGATCTGGATTATGAAACGATGATAGCAACCAACCTGCCTAAATGCCCCCATTGTGGTGAGCTTTTGCGTCCCAATATACTGATGTTTGGCGATTGGGGTTATGTGGAGAATGAATACCAGATAAGGAACTATCAAGCCTTTGTTGACGATGTTGGTGTTCCAGATTTGATATTCCTTATAGGTTCCTCCTCTGCTGTGCCGACAAACGACTATTTGGCCGTTAGATTTCAATCGAGGGGGTCTTTTGTTGTGACTATAAACCCCGATCCGTCATCAACGGCCGTATGCAAGCCCAATCTGTTTATCCAGAAAAGGGCAAAGGAGGCATTTGAGATAATACAAAGGATGGTATTTGGCGGTTAGGCGATGACCCTGTTCTTGCCGTTGCGTTTGGCTTTATACATGTTCTTATCTGCATAGTTGATAAGCTCTTCTATGGAAGTGGAGTTGTCCGTTGATGAGACGCCGATGCTCACCGTGCATCTGGTAGAGCTTTTATCCTCACATTCAAGGATGGAGCTGTTTTCTATATTTTCCCTGATCCTTCCTGCAATTGCTTTTGCGTCTGAGATGTTTGTGTTGGGTAGTATTACGACAAACTCCTCTCCGCCAAACCTTATTGCCACATCAACGGATCTTGTTGAATCCAATATTATTTTTGCTATCTTCTTTAAAACCTCATCCCCCACCCTGTGTCCGTACTGGTCGTTTATCTTCTTGAAGTCGTCTATGTCTATCATGAGGGCAGAAAGGGTGTGCTTGTAGCGTTTGGCCATCTCAACTTCCCTTTTCATGAACAGCTCCATGTATCTTCTGTTGTAAAGTCCGGTTAGCGGGTCTTTAAGTGATTCCTCATAGAGCTTTCTGTTTTTATTCTCCAGGCAGAAGAGCTGTTTCTCTTTTAAAAGCGAAAGCGTCAATGGCAGCTCAAATTTCGATATGATCTCTGGATCCATGTGTGAATTTATATCCGTCGGGTTGAATATCACAAAGCAGATGCCGTGTTGCCTCCCATCCTTATCCTTTACGGCGAAGGTGTATGAGGGTTCATTTATATTTAAGAGTTTGTGTATCTTTGATGGCCTGTAAAAGAAGGCGCCCTCTTCTATCAAAAAGGCTGCATCCAGCAGTATATGGGTTTTCTGTTTATCCTCAATGAGTTTGATGTTTTTGGAATCCGAATCCAGCATAAGTATATTTTCGTTATTCTCATCGCTTAGGAATGCCTTTATGGAGTCTATCTTATAAAAACCGTTTAGGTTGTTTATTATTGTATCCACCACACCGAAGAACCTCTCCTGTGATGCTATTATGTTTATGACAGACTCCAGCGCATCGTTTATCTTTGATAATTTGACGATGTCTTTTGTATATTTGAAGTTCTTGAAGATGCCGCACTCAAGGCTTCTCATCTTCTCTATGATGGGCTTTATAAGCTCCTTTTTTATTATTGAGCCGTGTTGGGGTGCTATCATCTCTATGGGGTATTTTTCTATCTCATCCAGGCCGTGGTTTAGGATGGCAGAACTCGGCATATAGTGCTGATGGAACGGTTTGAGTTTTTCAAAGTAATCGTCTGCACTTTTTGCAAACAACTCAAACTTTGGCGTAAATCCACCGAAGATGTCGCTTGAGAATAAAACCCCCGTTTTTTCGTCAAATGTGCAAAAAGCACCCGGAAAATGGAGATATGGGGTAAACACAAACTTTAGCTTTGTATCTGAAGCCTTCAGCTTCCATCCGTGCTCCTCTATCTCATATAGCTTGACATTCCACCCGAAGTGTTTAAGCAGGGCCCATGCCCGCCAGTGTGTTATGAGATATATGTCGCTTGAGCCTATATCGTTTAGGAGATTGTCTATGCAGCCGGTTATATCCGGGTCTTGATGGTGGCATATGATGTATTTTATGTGGTTTAAGGGAATGACCTCTTCTATCTTCTGTTTGGTCTGTTCATAGCTAAGCCTTGAGCCCGGGTCTATCAATATGGATTCGGTTCCATTCTCGATTAGATAGACATGGCATTGGAATTGATCATCCTTTAATACAGAACCGACCCAGTATGTGTTTTGGGCTATCTTTACAGCGTGATTTAAATCAACCATTTTCCTTTATCTTCACCGTTGCATCCCACAGAGAATCCAGATCGTATTCCCTTCTTTTGTCTTCTGTGAAGAGGTGAACGACAACATCATAGCAGTCTATCAATGTCCAGTTGCCGTCGGATGTTTCCTCTATGTGGTGGATCTCTATGTTTTTTTTCTTGATCTCATCCAGTATGGCATAGACCTGTTTATTGGACTGGACCGTTCCTATAACGAAGAAATCAAACAGGGCCGATTTCATCCTTAAATCGACCACATTTATGTCTTCCACCTTCTTTTCTTTTAAAATCTCAACAATTGTATCCTTCATCTATACAACCCCTCTTTCTCTATAAACTTTTCAACGCTTTCTGGAACCAGATACCTTATGCATTCGGAGTTTTTTATCTTCTTCCTGATCATGCTCGATGATACATCAAAGGCCGGTGGCGTGTATATGTAAACCGTGTTTTTCTTGGCGCTATAGGCACCCTCTTTCTCTATCCTTTCGAAGTTTACGATGCTTGAGTATTTTTTTAATATAGCGCTTGTGTCATATTCAGGTCTCTTTATCAGGATAAATGTAATCAATCCAACAAGCTCCCTGTGGTTTTTCCAGCTATCCAATTGATAGAATGCATCTGTTCCAACAATGAAAAACAGCTCATCGCTGGGATGGCTCTCTTTGAACTCATAAACGGTTTCTATCGTATAGTTAATGCCTTTTTTGTCTATTTCAAGCCTCGATACCTCAAAAAAGTCCAGACCCTCTGTGGCCAGTTTGACCATCTGATACCGTTGTTGCGGGGTTGTCTGTTCGACCTTCTTATGGGGCGGGTTACCCGCAGGCATAAATACCACCTTGTTTAGCTTAAATGTCTCATAAACGCTTATGGCGCCCCTTAGATGGCCTATGTGTATGGGATTGAAAGACCCGCCAAATATGGCTATTCTCACCGTCTTATCTGTCCATTTCCCCTGATTTTGTATTTGTATGTGGTTAGCTCATCCAATCCCACAGGGCCCCTTGCATGCAATTTGTTGGTGCTTATACCTATCTCTGCCCCAAAACCGAATACGCCGCCGTCTGTAAATCGTGTCGATGCATTGACATAGACGCATGCTGCATCCACCTCATCCAAAAACCGCTCGGCGTTGGTGTGGTTTTCGGTGATGATGGTCTCTGAGTGTTGCGAGCCGTGTCTGTTGATGTGCTCTATTGCCTCATCTATGCTGTTTACGATTTTTATCGATAGTATGAGGTCTAAATACTCACTATCCCAATCCTCATCCGTTGCCGGTTTTATATCCGGCAGTATCTTCAGCGTCTCTTTACATCCCCTCAACTCCACGCCGGCCTCATCCATCAACTTCTTAAACTCAACCAAGAACCCCTCTGCTATGTTTTTGTGAATTAGAAGCGTCTCCAAAGCGTTGCAGACGCCCGGCCTTTGAACCTTGGCGTTGTATGCTATAGAGAGTGCTTTTTGTAGGTCTGCAGATTCATCGACATAGCCGTGGCATAGGCCTTTGTCGTGCTTTATTACCGGCATTGTGGCATTCTGGCTTACAAATTTGATTAACCCCTCACCGCCCCTTGGCACTATGGCGTCTATGTATTTGTCTAATTTTAGCATATACAGAACGGCTTTCCTGTCTGTTTCATCTATGAAGTTTACGACATTTTCGTCTATGTTTTGACTGATTAGGGATTCCTTTATGAGTTCAACCAGCACCCTGTTTGAATTTATCGCCTCCTTGCCACCCTTTAAAATGGCGCCGTTTGAGGATTTTAAACACAGAATAGAGGCATCGACCGTTACATTGGGTCTTGACTCATAGATTATACCAAGGCACCCTATCGGAACCTTAACCCTCTCTATGTTTAGGCCGTTTTGCAATCTCCACCCATCAATTACCTTACCAACAGGGCTTTTTAGCTTTTTAACCGCTTCTGTTGCCTCTATCATGCCGTCAATTCTTTTGTCGTTTAGGAGCAATCTATCGATTAATGAGGCCTTGAGGTTTGCCTTTTTGGCGTTTTCTATGTCTATTTGGTTTGCCTCTTTTATCCTCTGTCTGTTTTTATCGATCAGCTCTTTGAGCTTCTCCAAGACGGCATTTATCTTATCCTCGGTGATCTTTGTCAGGCCTCGGCTGGCCGTTTTTGTGTTGTATGCGAGCTTTTCTATCTTCTCTTCTAAGTTCATCTCAATCCTCCGAATAGTCCTTTGTGGGCGCCATGTTGTCTATATGGACAACATCGTTTGAGTATTTGTATCCCAGTATGTTTACGATTTCACTTGAATGGTGTTGTTTTATCTTTTCTATCTCGCTTGAGTCGTAGTTGGTTATGCCTTTTGCAATGAGTTCACCTTCCTCGTTTTCTATGTTTATAACATCGCCCCTGCCAAAACCGCCATAGACCTTCTTTATGCCGCTTGGTAAGAGGCTCTTGTTGTTGAGTATATTTTTCTCAGCACCCCTATCTATGACTACGACCCCCGAAGGCATGCAGTTTATGATCCACGATTTTTTTGAGTTGATTGTCTGTTTCTGGGGTATGAAGTATGAAAACCTAAACCCATCATCGTCGAATAGGCGTTTTATGGCGTGGGGTTTTTTGCCGTTTACGATACAGGCTAATTTACCCAATTTGGCAGCATTGAGGCCCGCCTCTATCTTTGTCTTTATGCCTCCGCTGCCCAAAAGGCTTATTCCCCTATCCTCAAAGTCTGTTGTTTCATCTATTGCCTCGATGAGTTTGGCCTCAGAGTCAGTGGGGTTTTTGGTGTATAGTCCATCTATGGTGCTTAGGATTATAAGCGCATCTGCTTCGATCAGGTTTAGTATGTGGTATGATAGGTTATCGTTATCTCCGAACCTTAACTCCTTTATAACGACCGTATCGTTTTCGTTTATTATGGGCAGTATGCCCCACTTTAGGAGTGTAAGGAGCGTGTTTTTGGCGTTTATGAATCTGCGCCTGTTCTGTATATCGTCAACGGTGATTAGAATCTGCGATGTCTTTATGCCGAATTCCTCAAAGAGCCTTTTGTATGTGTTTATCAGCTCTGGCTGACCTAAGGATGCAAGCGCCTGCAGGTTTACTATGTTGTCGGGGCGTTTCTTTAACCCCATTATGTTCATACCGCTTGCCACGGCCCCGCTGGATACTATGAGGATCTGTTTTTTGCTGCCTATGCTTGCTATGTCCTCAACGATGGTTCTTAGGTTATCCTCATCGATGGAGCCGTTATTTGATATGACGCCGCTTCCTATCTTGATTACTATGCGCTTTGTTTGGGCTAATCTTCTTTTAAACTCTCGCTTATCCATTTCAGCAGGGGCTTTAGGCCTTTCTTTTTTAAGGCACTTATAAAGAATACCTCCTCTGAGAATAACCCTTTGTATAATTTTTCATCGATTTTATCAACTAAATCTATCTTGTTTAGAACAACAGCCCTTTTTCTTTTCAAGAGCTTTGGGTTGTATTTTTCAAGCTCATCCATTAGCTTTTTGTGTTTTTCTTCTGGTTCGTCGGTTATATCCAGAACAAACAGCAGTATGGTCGTTCGTTCTATGTGCTTTAAAAACCTCAAACCAAGCCCCTTGCCCTTGTGTGCACCCTCTATGATACCGGGGATATCGGCGATTATAAAATCCCTATCGTCGAAGAATACATAGCCTAAATGGGGCTGAAGCGTGGTAAAGGGATAGTCTGCTATCTCGGGTTTTGCATCCGAAACGGCCCTGATTAGGGATGATTTGCCTGCATTTGGAAATCCAACAAGACCCACATCGGCCAGCAGTTTCAATTCCAATACTATATCTTTCTCCTCACCCGGTTTACCCGGTGTGGCCGTGCGGGGTGCCCTGTTTGTTGGACTTGCAAATGCGGCATTGCCCTTGCCCCCCTTGCCCCCCTTTGCAACAATTACCGTTTGACCGTCCCGGCTGAGGTCTGCTATTGTATTGCCTTCTTCGTCCTTTACTATGGTGCCAACTGGAACAACAATAACTAAATCTTTGCCGCTTTTGCCTGTTTTGTTATTTGAACCGCCGGGTTGGCCGTTTTCTGCTTTGAAGTTTTTTTTGAAACGAAAAGACCTCAAAGTGTTTTCGTCCTTTGAGGCCTTGAGTATTACATTGCCCCCCTTGCCGCCGTCTCCGCCGTCAGGGCCGCCCTTGGGGACATACTTTTCCCGCCTAAAGCTTACGATTCCTCTGCCGCCGTCTCCTGCCTTAATGTGGATCTTGGCATAGTCGATAAACATTTACGGATAGACGCTGACAAACTTTTTACCGAGCTTCTCTTCAAACTTTACTGTGCCTGCGACCAAGGCAAAGAGCGTATCATCCTTGCCTTTGCCTGTGTTTTTACCTGGATGCCATTTGGTTCCCCTCTGGCGAACCAGTATCTCCCCGGCCTTTACCCTCTGGCCGTCGGCTCTTTTTACGCCTAAGCGTTTGCCTATACTATCCCTTCCGTTTTTGGTGCTTCCAAGACCTTTCTTGTGAGCCATTTATATTCCCCCTATGATACTATCTTTGTGATTTTTACCTCTGTGAAATACTGCCTGTGTCCCTTTTTCCTTTTGTATCCCTTTCTCCTTTTGAACTTAAAGACGATGATCTTCTTGGCCTTGGCCGTTCTTATGACCTTTGCCTCAACCTTGGCGTTCTCCACATAGGGATTACCAACCTTGTCTCCAACCATCAAAACCTTGTCGAAGGATATCTCGCTTTTGTCCTCCACTGGCAGCTTCTCAACCCTTATGATGTCGCCCTCTTTCACTATGTATTGCTTTCCGCCGGTCTCTATAACTGCAAACATCACTAACACCCCTTCTTTTCCTTCAAATTTAGCCTTAAGCTAATACAAAATTTACCCTCTTTTGTCAAATACTTGTTTAGTGTTTATGCATCAGATAAAGGGATAGGGCAAGTGCAAGTATGCATAGGGCAAAATAGAGCATATAGATGGGGCTGTCAAAGTGCATATGGAGCATCCTTTTGAAGAAGCTGACGATTAACACCATGACAACGACCTTGCCTATTTTATCCTTCAGTTCGTCTAAGGAGTGGATGGATAGGATCCTCTTTCCCACCTTGGTATCCTCTGCATCGTCTATGTCGCTTATGAATAGCTCGTATAGGCCGAATGAGAAGATTAGCATAACAACGGCTATTAGGTATAGATCCACAGCCCCTATAATCTGGCTGATCAGTTTACTGTGGAATTCGTCTTTCTCTGGATAGTGGTTGACAAAGAAGGAGAGCGTATCTTTCGCTGTGTGCCATATATCGACACTTGCTGTAATAAACATTATAAAAGCGCCGATCATGCCGAATATCACAGCGGTTATGACTATTAGCCTGCTTCTCCATAAGAGCCACTCGAATATGCCTTCCAATTTGCTTCTTTTGTCCATCGGTGGTAATTTAACATAAAAGTGCATTGTGTGTCCATTGGTAAATGGACCTTTTGAAAGGGGGGGTTGTTATGGAAAGGATTAAGGAGTCAGACAAGAGGCTGTTTGGGGAGTTTGCCGTGCTGTATGCCGGTTTTTCAAAAGATGAGAGAGATAGGCTTGAGGGTTTTTCTAAGGCTTACTCTGAGAGGTTGAGGGTGATTTTTTCTTGCCCCGATGATGGTGATAGGGTTGTGGGCGATATATTTAAAGGTGGGGATGGAAGGTGTAAGGATGAGGATACCGATTATCCAAGAACCGTTATAATGAGCGGATTTTCTGAGAAGGGGCTGTTCGATTTTCTAAAGGGATTGAAGGGGTTGAATATACCTATTCACCTTGTGGCCGTGCTGACAGAAACATCAAAGGACTGGAGGTTTGGCGACCTGATAAAGGAGCTTATCAGGGAGTCGGAAGAGGTTAGAAAGAGAAAAGCTCAATCCTTAAAAGAAAATCAAAGCTCTTGACAAAATATTGCTAAAATGATAACAACTTCTCGCAACTTTATGTGGGCGCATAGCTCAGGGGGAGAGCGCTTGCTTGACGCGCAAGAGGTCAGTGGTTCGAAACCACTTGCGCCCACCATTTTTTATTTTTGGGGAAGAAAAAGTGAGATTACAAAAGGGCACAAATATACTGGATTATGTTAAAAAGAATAAGCTAAAGAGTGTTATTGCAGTTAAGATAGACGGAAAAGTTGTTGATTTGGATACAACGCTGGATGAGGATAAGGATGTCGAGTTTATCGATGTAAATTCAGAGGAAGGGCTTGAAATACTGAGACACTCAGCAGCCCACATTATGGCTCAGGCTGTCCAGCATGTATTTGGTAATGCCAAGTTTGCCATAGGTCCTGCTATTGAGAACGGATTTTATTACGATATGGATGTGGGCAGGACGATAACGGACGAGGATCTCAAGAAGATAGAAAAAGAGATGAAGAAAATCGTGGGTGCAAACTATAAGTTCACCCGCCAGGAGCTTCCCAAAGAAGAAGCTATAAAGATATTTCAAGATAAGGGCGATGAGTATAAGGTTGAGATATTAAACGATATAGATGAGGATGTGGTTAGCCTCTATACGCAGGGCGATTTTACCGATCTATGCAGGGGTCCGCATATACCATCAACCGGGTATTTAAAATACTTCAAGCTTCTGCATGTGGCCGGTGCCTATTTCAAGGGCGATGAAAACAGGCCTATGCTTCAGCGCATATACGGCGCGGCCTTTGCAACAAAAGAGGATCTGGACAATTACCTGAAGTTTTTAGAAGAGGTAAAGAAGAGGGATCACAGGAAATTAGGAAAGCAGCTTGATCTTTTTAGCATAAACGACGAGGTAGGCCCCGGGCTTATCATATGGCATCCCAAGGGTGCCATGTTGAGGTATCTGATCGAGGAGTTTGAAAGGAAGGAGCACCTGAAGAGGGGGTATGAGTTTGTTAAGGGGCCTGAGATTTTAAGGACAGACCTGTGGAAGAGAAGTGGCCATTTTGACCATTACAGGGAGAATATGTATTTTACCGAGATAGACGGCCAGAGCTTTGGTATAAAGCCCATGAACTGCCTTGGGCATATCCAGGTTTATAAATCGAAGAAGAGGAGCTATAGGGAGCTGCCCAAACGCTATTTTGAGTTGGGTGTGGTGCATAGGCATGAAAAGAGCGGTGTTTTGCACGGCCTGTTGAGGGTTAGGGAGTTCACGCAGGACGATGCCCATATATTCTGCAGACCAGACCAGCTGAACGATGAGATCATTGGTGTTCTGAATTTTGTGCAGGATGTTATGGGTATGTTCGGTTTTGAGTATGAGCTTGAGATCTCAACAAGGCCGGAAAACTCCATAGGGACGGATCAGCAGTGGGAATTGGCAACCAATGCCCTTATCAATGCCTTAGAAAACACAGGCAGGGAGTATGAGATAAACGAGGGTGATGGGGCCTTTTACGGGCCAAAAATAGATGTGAAGCTAAAGGATGCTTTGGGTAGGAGGTGGCAGTGCGCCACGATCCAGTGTGATTTTACGCTTCCTGAGCGATTTAACCTGACATATGTGGATGAGGACGGCAAAGAGAAACAGCCTGTAATGGTCCATAGGGTTATATTGGGCTCGATAGAGCGATTTATTGCTATCTTAATAGAGAATTTCGAGGGTGATTTCCCGCTGTGGATAGCGCCTGTTCAGGCGAGGGTTTTGCCTGTTTCTGAGAAGCATGAATCCTATGCAAAAGAGGTTTTTGAGCAGCTTAAGGATAAGGGCGTTAGGGTTGAGCTTGAGGAGAGGAACGAGACCTTAGGCAAGAAGATAAGGTTTGCAGAAACCGACAAAATACCCTATATTCTCATTGTGGGAGATAAAGAGGTCGAAAGCAGAAGCGTATCTGTCAGGAGAAGAAAAGAAGGCGATCTGGGCTGTATGAGTATAGATGATTTTGTTTTGAGATTACAAAAAGAAGTAGATAGCAGGAGGTGATGCTATAAGAGGCGATTTTAGAAGGAAGGAACTTCCGCCCATCAACGAGAACATTAAAGCCGACAAGGTCAGGCTTATAACCGAGACGGGCGAGCAGGTGGGTATTGTTCCTTTGAGTGAGGCTTTAAGAAGGGCCGAGAATGCGGGGCTGGATTTGGTTGTTGTTAGCCCCAATAGCGACCCGATTGTTTGCCGTATAATGGATTACGGCAAGTACAACTATGAGAAGCAGAAGAAGCAGCAAAAGAGCAAGAAGGCTCAAAAGACCATTAAGGTTAAAGAACTCAAGCTGAGGCCAAGGATCGCAGAAAACGACTATCAGACAAAGCTTAAGATGGCCAGAAGCTTTTTAGAGGATAAGAATAAGGTTAAGTTCAATATCTTTCTGCGTGGCAGGGAGATCGACAAGAAGGAATTGGTGGAAGAACTTATTGAGCGGCTGAAGATCGACCTTGAGGGGTATGGCAGCCTTGAGGGTAAGCCGGATTACCAGGGAAGAAGGGTAAGCGTTTCCTTTGTGCCAAATAAATAGGAGGAGAAGATGAAGCTTAAAACCAGGAGAGCTGCGGCAAAGAGGTTTTCCAAGACGGCAAAGGGTCATTTTAAGCATGCAAGGGCCGGCAAGAGCCACCTTTTGTTTGATAAGACCAGAAAGAGAAAGAGGAATCTAAAGAGACCCAATTACATAAAGTCGGGTCAGGTTAAACACAATCTCAAAGAGTTGATGCCTTGGGGATAGAGGGAGGTAAAAATTGAGAGTAAAAACGGGTTTTAAGAGAAGAAGAAGACATAAAAAGATTTTAAAGCTTGCCAAGGGTTATTACCAGAGGAGGCATTCAACCTATAAGAATGCTGAGGAGAGCGTAAGAAGGGCGCTTGCCTATGCCTATAGGGATAGGAAGGTAAGAAAGAGGGAGTTTAGGAGGCTCTGGATTGCCCGCATCAATGCTGCTGTCAGGGAGTATGGCTTGAGTTATAGCAGGTTTATGCATCTTTTGAAGCAAAAGGGCATAGACCTAAACAGGAAGGTTCTGAGCCAGATGGCCATCTATGAGCCTGAGGCCTTTAAGAACCTTGTAGAGAATATTAAGGCTTCTTAAGAAAAAGAATTACTATGACCACCATAATGCGAAAAAGTGCTTATCATAAGCCTTTTTCGCATTTTTTAATTTTAAGGGGTGCCTATGGAACATCTCAAAAATGAATTTGAACAGCTATTAAAGGGTATAGAAAACCAGGAGCAGCTAAAGCAACTGAAGGCCCAGTTTCTGGGCAAGAAGGGTAAGATAACGGCTCTGTTTAAACGGCTTAAGGATTTAGCAGGGGATGAGAAGAAGGAGTTTGGTAAAAAGATCAATGAGCTTAAGGGATTTTGCGAGAGGCTTTTGGAGGAAAAATCGAAGGAGTTACTTGAAAAGGCCAAACAGGAGTCCTTAAAGAAGGAGGCCATAGATATAACGCTCCCTGCAAGGGGGGCAAACTTCGGGGCTATTCATCCCATAACAAAGACCATAATGGAGATTGAGGATATATTTAGAAGCTTGGGGTTTGGTGTTGAGAGCGGGCCTGAGGTGGAACTTGATCTATTTAACTTTGAGATGCTCAATATACCCAAGGAGCATCCGGCAAGGGATATGCAGGATACATTTTACATAAACGACAATGTTGTTTTGAGAACCCATACATCGCCCACCCAAATCAGGGTGATGAAAAGGCAAAAACCGCCTGTGATGTTCATCTCGCCAGGCAGGGTTTACAGGCGTGATTCGGATTTAACCCACTCACCGATGTTTCATCAGATTGAGGGATTGCTTGTTGATAAAAATGTCCGATTTTCGGATCTAAAGGGCGTTTTGAGCGAGTTCTTGAGGATGTTCTTTGGTGATGTCCCTGTAAGGTTTAGGCCGAGTTATTTCCCTTTTACGGAACCATCGGCCGAGGTTGATATAGGTTGTATTATCTGCAAAGGCAAGGGGTGCAGAGTCTGCTCCCATACCGGATACCTTGAGGTTTTGGGATGCGGTATGGTTCATCCCAATGTGCTTAAAAACTGTGGATACGACCCCAATGAGTATGTTGGTTTTGCCTTCGGGTTGGGTATTGAGCGCTTTGCCATGCTTAAGTATGGCATAGATAACATAAAGCTGTTCTTTGAAAACGACTTAAGGTTTTTAGAGCAATTCTCATATTCGAAGGGTAGGCTGTTATGAGGGTTTCCTATAGGTGGTTAAAGGAGTTTGTGGATATAGATGTAGATGCCAATGAGCTTGCAGACAGGCTAACAATGGCCGGCCTTGAGGTTGATAGCATAGAGAGAATAGATACATTCGGCAGTGTTGTGGGTGAGGTTGTCGGGGTTGACTATTCAGGTAATCTTGCATTGTGCAAGGTGGATATTAGAGCAAAAACCATAAACATAGCCACTGCCGATAAAAGCGTCAGGGTTGGTGAGAAGTTCGGTGTGGTTTTAGCAGGCTCAGAGGTTGGCGGTAAGAGGATAGAGAGAAGGCCGTTTGGCGATTTTATCTCTGAGGGTATGTTTTTATCCGCCGAGGAGCTGGGGCTTGAGGAGTCATCCAGTGAGCTTTTTAGGCTGGATAGTGGCTTTGAAAACGGCAAGAGGCTGTCTGATATAGATGAATTTGATGATAGTGTTATTGAGATAGAGCTTACACCGAACAGGGCCGATGCCTTGAGTATGCTTGGTGTTGCAAGAGATGTTGCGGCCTTGTTTAACAAGAGGGTTCACCTGCCCGAGGCCGGTTTTGATACGATTGATAAAAGAATAGACGAATTTGTAGATGTTGAGGTAAAGGATTATAAAAACTGCCCCAGATATACGCTTGCTATGGCTTCTGTTGAGGTAAAGCCTGCACCGTTTTTCATGAGGATGAGGCTTCTAAAGTGCGGTGTTAGATCCATAAACAACATAGTGGATATTACAAACTATGTGCTTTTGGGGCTTGGCCAGCCCATGCACGCCTTTGATCTTGATAGGTTAAACGGCAATATAGTAATCAGGCCAGCCGTTGAGGGTGAGCGTATAGTTGCCTTAGACGGCAAGGAGTATGAGCTAAAAAACGATATGCTTGTGATAGCCGACCAGAAAGGCCCTATAGCCATAGCGGGTGTTATGGGTGGTGAGTTCTCAAGCGTTTCGGATGATACAAAAACCATAGCCTTAGAGAGTGCCTTCTTTAATCCGGTAAGCGTCAGGCTTACAGCAAGGAGGCTAAAGCTCCATACGGAGTCATCCCACAGGTTTGAAAGGGGTGTTGACCCAAATCTGGCTCTAAATGCAAGCAGGTATGCTTTGAGTCTGCTTTCAAGGTATGCGAATGCAAGGGTATATGCTGGATTTATAGATAAAAAAGAGCGGGATTTTGAGAATAAAAGGATAGCGGTTAGTTTTGATGGTATAAACAGGCTGCTTGGTAGCAATTATGGATCGAACGAGATCGTCGATGTGCTGGTTGGACTAAACTTCGGTGTTGAGCAGACAGGTGAGGGTGTTGTTGAGGTTGAGGTGCCCACCTATAGGTTTGATATAGAGGGCGAGGCTGACATAGCCGAGGAGGTTGCAAGGATCAAGGGATACGACTCCATTGCGGATACGATGCCTGTTGTCAATACATACTTCAAGCCGCAGGATAGGGTGGATTTTTATGCAGACGAGGCTGTAAAGACCTTAGCCGATATGGGGCTTTTTGAGACGAAGAACTATTCCTTTGTGCATGATGAGAAGCTTAAGCTATTTGACAGCAATGAGGAGAGCTTTGTTTATCTTAAAAACCCTCTAATCGATACCCAGAATGTTATGAGAACAACCCTGGCCGTTTCGCTGCTTGATGTTTTGGTGTTTAATATAAGCAAAGGCGCAAAGGGTGTTCCTGTATTTGAGATAGGCAGGAGTTTCTTTAAAGACGGTGACTTTTGCAAGGAGTATATAAATGTTGGCTTCCTTCTGTGGGGTTTGAGCCAATTCAACATACACCAAAGGGGCAGGGCTTTTGATTTTTATGATGCCAAGGCTGTTTGCGAGGCTGTTGCAGGTATAGCTGGCGTTTCTTTTGAATACAACAGGTCAAATAGGGGCTTTTTACACCCCGGCAGAGCGGCAGAACTCGTTGTTAACGGTGAAAGTTTTGGGTATGTTGGTGAGCTGCACCCCGACCTCTATGCAGCTTATGAGCTGAAGTTTGACAAAAAGATGCGTGTTTTGATTGGCGAGATAAACCTAAGCAGGCTTGCTGAGTTGAATGTTGGCCATTCTATGTATGAGAGCCTGCCTAAGCTGCCCACCGTATGGAGGGATCTGGCTGTAGTTGTTGATAGGACTATAAGGTGGTCTGACATAGAAAGAGAGATTAAAGGAATCGATGGTGTTTATAGGGTGGCCCTGTTTGATATATACGATAAGCTTGAGGATGAGAATAGGGTGAGCTTAACCTTCAGGGTCGTTTTAAGAAACGATGAGAAGACATTTACCGAGGAAGAGATAGAGAAAATAATGGGCGATGTTTATCTTAGGTTGAAAGATAAATTCAATGCAAAGCTCAGGGGGGAATGATGGACTATAAAGATACGCTGCTGTTGCCTAAGACGGATTTTCCTATGAAGGCCAATCTTATTCAGAAAGAGCCTATTATGCTTAAGAAATGGGACGAGATGGACATCTATCACAAGATCTTGGAGGATAGAAAGTCCAGGCCGTCTTTTATTCTCCATGATGGACCCCCTTATGCAAACGGACATATACACATGGGGCATGTTTTGAATAAGGTGCTTAAGGATATAGTTGTTAAGTCAAAAACAATGATGGGGTATTACTCCCCCTATGTGCCGGGCTGGGATTGCCACGGTTTGCCCATTGAACACAACATAGAGAAGGAGATAGGCAAGAATAAAAAGAACGCCATGCCCAAGTCCGAGTTCAGGAAGATGTGCAGAGATTATGCCAAAAAATACATAGACATCCAGAGGGAGGAGTTTAAGCGCCTCGGTGTGTTTGGCGATTGGGATAATCCCTATCTGACAATGGACTTTAAATACGAGGCAGACACATTAAGGGAATTGGGTAAATTCGTTGAAAAGGGGCTGGTTTATAAGGAGAAAAAGCCGGTTTATTGGTGCTATTCCTGCAAAACCGCTCTGGCTTTGGCAGAGGTGGAGTATCAGGATGATGAGAGTGAGTCCATCTATGTCAGGTTTGACTTTATAAGCGATTTGGGGAGCGAGGATAAGAGGTTTTTAGGTAAGGCTGTAAGCGCTATTATCTGGACAACAACGCCGTGGACATTGCCTGCCAACCTGGCCGTTGCGGTTAACCCGGATTTTGACTATGCCTTTGTTCAGATAGCCCCAAGGCATGTGTATTTGGTTGCTGCTGATTTAGTGGAAGGGTTGATGGAGAAGTTTGAGATATCCGAATATGAGCTAATAAAGACCGTCAAGGGAACAGAACTTGAGGATTACATATTGGCCCATCCGTTCTATGATAGGGAATCGAGGATTATACTTGGCGACCATGTAAACTTAGAGGCTGGAACGGGTCTTGTTCATACAGCGCCGGGGCATGGTGATGAGGACTATGTCGTGGGCAAGAAGTATCACCTGCCCATATATTCACCCGTCGATGATGATGGCAGGTTTTTGCCTGAGGTTGAATACTTTGCAGGTATGCATGTGCTTGAGGCAAACCCTAAGATTATAGAGCTTCTTAAACAGAAGGAGATGCTGGTTAAACAGGAGAAGATAACCCACTCCTATCCCCACTGCTGGAGGTGTAAAAACCCCATAATCTTCCGCTCGACGGAGCAGTGGTTTATCTCAATAGACAACCCCAAGGGTGAGCTGAGGAAGAAGGCTTTGGAGGCTATAGATAAAACCAAATGGATTCCATCATGGGGCAGGAACAGGATATACTCGATGATGGAAACACGCCCGGATTGGTGTATATCACGCCAGAGGGCCTGGGGCGTGCCTATAGCGCTATTTAAATGTAAAAAATGTGGAAGGGTTCAATACGATAAGGCTTTGATAGATAGGGTTGCCGATGAGATAGAGAAATACGGTGCAGATATATGGTTCGAGAAGGATGCAGACTATTTCTTGCCCGAGGGTTATACATGCGCATGCGGAAGCAGCGAATTTGAAAAGGAAAACGATATATTAGATGTTTGGTTTGACTCAGGTGTTTCCCATGCTGCCGTTTTGGAAAGAAGAGAGGAGCTAAGCTGGCCTGCAAGCATGTATCTTGAAGGGAGCGATCAGCATAGGGGTTGGTTTCATTCGTCTCTGCTTGAGAGCGTTGGAACAAGGGATAGGGCTCCCTATGATGAGGTTTTAACGCACGGCTTTGTCGTTGACTCTAAGGGCAGGAAGATGAGTAAATCCCTGGGTAATGTCATACAGCCTGAAAAGATCATAAAGAAATACGGGGCTGAGCTTTTAAGGCTTTGGGCCTCCGCAACCGATTATAGGGAGGATGTCAGACTCTCGGATGAGATAATGAGAAGGCTGGTTGATAACTATAGAAAAATCAGAAACACCATCAGATTCCTGCTTGGAAACCTAAACGGCTTCGATGAATCAAAAAAGCTCAAATACGATGAGCTTGAAGAGATAGATAAATGGGTGTTGGCAGAGACGGAAAATCTAAAGGAGAGGCTGCTTAAGGCCTATGAGGATTACGAATACCATGTGATTTACAGGAATATGACCAATTACTGCATACTGGTTCTTTCCAACTTCTATTTAGATATACTGAAGGATAGACTTTATTGTGAGGCTAAGGATTCCAAGAAGAGGCTGTCTGCTCAGACGGCCATGAACGAGATATTGAGGGTCATTGTTTTCTACATGGCGCCGATACTCTCCTTTACCGCAGAGGAGGCATACTCCTATATGAACGGTTCAAAGCCGTCTGTTCATATGGAGGAATTTGTAAAGCCAAACGAAACATACAAAAACGATGCCCTTATTGAGAAGTGGAACAATCTAAGGAGGCTGAAAGCGGCAACGGATAAGGCCTTAGAGCTTGCAAGGAGCGAAAAGCTGATAGGCAACTCCTTAGAGGCAAAGGTCGTCGTTGATATAAAGTCCGACAGGATGAGGGGCGTTATAGAGGGGTTCTCCAAGGATGATTTGTCCGATATTTGTATAGTCTCTCAGTTTGACTTTGGCAGCCTTGACGAATATCTAAAGAAGTATTATGATGATGAGGCTGGCATCGATGTATATGTATTGAAAGCTGAGGGTGAGAAGTGTGATAGGTGCTGGAAGTATAGCCCAACAGTGGGTGATAACCCGACGAATGAAAAGATATGTGCAAGATGTTATAGGGTGGTCAGGGAAGGTTGAGCTATGGATCTGAGCTTAAAAGAGGGCGAATTTTTGGTAAGGCTTGCCCGTGAGGCGATAGAGTATTTCTTTAAAAATAAGGAGATTATGCCACTGCCTGAGGAGTATCCTGAGATCTTCAATCAGAAAAGAGGCGTCTTTGTTACGCTTAACAACTATCCGGATAGACAGTTGAGGGGGTGTATAGGTTATCCGCTTGCGTATGAACCGCTGATAAAGGGCGTGATCTCATCCGCTTTGAGTGCTGCTTTTGCCGATCCGAGATTTGAACCGTTAAACACGGTGGAGCTGGATAAGGTTGTCGTTGAGGTCACGGTATTATCCCCCATGATTCAGCTTGATTCCTCAAGGCCGTATGAGGAGCAGATAAAAGTCGGCAGAGACGGCCTCTATGTGGTTTGCGGGGCTGCAAGCGGTCTTCTTCTGCCTCAGGTGCCCGTCGAGTGGGGCTGGGATGAGGTGGCGTTTTTGGCCAATGTTTGCCATAAAGCGGGTCTACCCTATACATGCTATGAGGACTCGACTTGCACCTTTTACCGCTTTAGCGGTCAGATATTTGAGGAGGAGACTCCTAACGGCAGGGTGGTTGAGAAAAAAATTGAGGAGGTTTTGTAATGGAGAACATTCTTAAGGTTTACAAGGAGAAGTTGGCCAATGAGATAGCAAAGAGGAAGGCGGAGGTTAGAACCGCTATTGACATCAATGCCGCACTGGATAGGGTTAGGGATGAGCTTTCAAATAGCGGAAGAACCTTGCTTTCCATGTTGTTTGCAGAGCTTAAGGGCTATGTGGAGAAGAATAAGCCTGAGTTTATTCAGAACAATAAGGATAAATGGGAGAACATGCTTGAAAGGGCAAAGGCCTTAACCGAATACGGCCTTTATGTTGCACCGGTGGACCTATTAAAGGATAGGGAAAACTTGACACCCGTTTATGTGGGTTTGGGCGCCTTTGCTGCCACGACCCTAACAAGCAAGCTTTTAACCAAGAGGTTCAGACCCATAGTTGCTGCTTTGGTATCTGCCGTTGGCGGTGCTGCTTACTATGCCCTGTATGGTAAGGATGAGAACAAGGAGAGGGAGTTGCTCTCTCAATACATAGACGATGCCAACGATTGGATAAAGACAGCATTGGATAACATGTATAAGATTTTCAAGGATGCGCTTGCATAAGCTAATAATAGTTCTTTTGATCTTTTTGATTGCAGGATGCGAGGGGCAGAATGTCAAGTATCCTGCCCCTTCTGCTGTTTACAACACCCACAATAGTAAGACCTTAAGCAAACCGAAGACAATAAATAAACCAAGCAGAAAGCCAAAAAACAAAGGGATATGCCTTGCTGTTTCTGATATATCGGCCAATAGGTTAAGTAGGGCTGAGGTTAGATTGAAATCCCTTGAAAACGCCAACCTTTCCAATAAGGCCTATGCGCAGGTTTACTCCCTTATGTCGCTTGTTCGTTTCAGAAGACATTTAAGATATAAGGATTATGCCGAGATTGCCTATGCCTATGATGAGGACAACAGGCTTGCACGGTATATGTTGAAGAAAAGGCCTATCTTTGAGATAGCCCTAAAGATAGCAAAGGATTGGTGCAGATGATAACAAAGCAGATTGTTCTTGATAAGCTGAAAGAGATATACGAGCCGTGCGCCCCGATAATCGATATTGTAAGGATGGGTATGATCGACGATATACAAATAGAGGACAACAGTGTTAAGGTCTCTTTGATTTTAACAACACCCAACTGCCCTGCAAGGTTTAAGATGGTAAAAATCGTAAAGGGTAAGCTGGAAGAGATTGAAGGCATAGGCAATGCAGAGGTGGTTATATCTGATAAGAAGTGGAGCCCTGATAAGTTAAGCGAAGAAGACAGAAAGCGCTTAGGCTTTGTTTAGCTTATCCTTAAAGTATAGATAGAACATGTATGTCAGGGCCGTTGCTATGATGAGTCTTGTTATGATTATGTAGAATCCGTTTCCGCCTATTACGACAAAAACCAGCGTATCCTCTATAACGGCATGGCACATAGACAGATAGACCGCACTCAGGAGTATGTCTATCTTTGTCAGCTTTCCCTTATCGCTCTGGGCAAGCAGTATGCCGGAGCCGTATGTAATACCTAAAAAGATGCCGGTTAGCATCGATATGCTCGCCTGCTTGGAGAAACCCAGCGGTTTTAGCAGGATGTATAGAGCATCGAGGATCCTGTTGAATACCCTGCTGTTTTCTAAGAATTCATAGGCAATCATAAGCGGAACAATGATGAGTATAAGCTTTACGGATAACTTAAGGCTGCCGATAACGGCATGGCTTACAATATCAACCATATACAAACCTAAAAAAGGCGTTTAGACCCAAACCGGCCACAATCGATACTATAATTCTCAGGGTTATGGTAAAAGCTGCGTTTGTTCCGGTTTTGTGCAAGACGGCCCCCTCTATGATGAGGTTATGGGCAATCCCTGTCATAAGACCAACTATAGTAATTTGCTGCCATGTTGGATGCAAAGGGACAAGGGCTGCTATAGCGGCATAGAGGTTAACAAGATAGCCGCTGATTATGGCCACGGCCATCTTGCCCGTTAAACCCAGAGGTTCCATGAGTGGCGCTAAGGCCTTACCTATTATGTTTGCCGCTTGCGTGTGGCTTAGTATGTCTGTTGCTATATAAAACGGGATTATCACCTTTATGAGCTTTAGTGATACGGAAAGTCCGTTTTTTATACCGTTTTTTAGGTTATTCTGGATTGACATTCTTTTCTATGTAAACAGACATGGATGGGAAGGCAAACTCTATGCCTAACTCTTCCATTATCTCCATGATTCTTAGATTTACATCCTCTCTAATTGCCAAATAGTCGCCCCATATGGCTGTATCTGTGAAGCAGTAAATAAAGATGTTTAATGAGCTGTCTGCAAATTCTGTAAAATAGACCAATAGCGTTGCATCCTTGGATATGTGAGGGTGGTTTTTAAGCATCTCCCTGATACGGTTTACAGCCTCTTTTACCTTATCCTTGGGTGTGGAGTATGTTATGCCTATCTTGTATGTTATGCGCCTGATGTTCCTCCTTGAGAAGTTCTCTATTGCCGTGTTGGCTATGACGGAGTTTGGAAGGGAGATCAAGGATTTCTCAAATGTTCTTATGCGTGTGCTCCTAAAGCCTATATCCTCTATAATGCCCTCCACATCCCCTATTTTCACCCAATCGCCTATCTTGAATGGTCTGTCCAAGATAATCGTCAAGCCACCGAACATATTGGCCAGTGTGTCTTTTGCAGCCAGGGCCACAGCCAAGCCTCCTATACCCAAGCCCGTGATGATTGCACCGATGTTATACCCCCACTCCTGAACGATTAATATGAAGGCAACGGCTATAACGGAGGCTTTGATAAACTTGTTGAAAAACGGAACAAAGCTTAGACCTATCTCGTAATTCTTTCTTTTAAAAAACGCCTCCATGCTTTTTGAGAGTATGTTTTCTGCTCTATATAGCGCCCATGCAGCAAAGGATATGCCAAACGATATGAGTATCTTTGTGGCCACTATGTTGTATGCGGTCTCCAAATTTAGAATCAAAAAGGCCACATAGAAGCAAAAGACATTCAAAAAGGCTAATACCGGCGGTTCTATGATCTCTATTATATCGTCGTCTATCTGTGATTTTGTTTTTTTGGTTAGTCGCTTTAGGCTTGAGAATACGATCCTTGCTGCAATTTTTTTGGTTAAAAGCAACACAAACAGAACAATGAGTGCAGCCAGGAGGTTTTTTATTTCTATGTTCATGAATGTTTTGTTTAAGAACTCGTTGAATTTGCTCCACTGGTTCATGCTTAGTTTTTATTGTTATTTTTGTTAATAGTCAAGTTTTTGTGATTGGGGCTCATAGATAATCAAACAGGCTTTGTGATGTGAGCTTTGAACCGACCTGCAGCGTTGCCTGCATTACTATCTGATTGCGCTTGAATTCCGAAAATACATCGGCTATGTTGGCATCCTCAAGCTCGGATATGGTTTTTGTATTGGATAGCTTTATGTAGGATATCCTTTCGTGTGCCAGCTGAAAGCGATTGACCCTTGCACCCACTATGGATCTTGCTGCAAGGACCTGATCCAGGGAACTTTTGACCTTGCCCAATGCCTTCTCAACGGTGTTTGTTAGCTTGAATGAAAAGCTATCGCCCTTCTGCAGGATCGATGGAGCCCCACTGACATCGGGTTTTATTAGGTTTAGCCTAACGCCGGGATAACCATTTATCTCACCGTTGAACTCACTGCCCATCTTTGCATCCTTTGTTTGAATAACTATGTCGTCTAAGTTGCTCAATAAGGCATCTGACACATCGCTTGCTGTTGAAAAACCTGTGGATGTCCTTGAAAAGATCGTGGTTCCGTTTATCTGATCTAAGCTTTCAATCCTTGAGAAGTCCAACTGTTTATCTGGATCTTTGGGCACCTTCGTCTGTATGGAATACGAAAAACCGCTGCTCTCCCTTTTTATGTTTAACCCCACAACTGCAATGGTTTTGCCGTCGCTGTCTGTTATCTGAAGCATACCCACGGTTTTGGTCTGTCCTACATTGAGGGAGTTTGCTATATCTTCAACCTGTTCTTCTTTGATGGCGGAATAGTTGGTTGTCGATGTGTTCGCCACATACGCTACCTTAACAGTCCATGTATCGTTTTTATCGCCTAAATATTTCCCGCCGATAACAGGTTTGAATGTGGATATGTCCTGCCAGTTGGACGGTTTTCCTATCTGGTTTTTTGAATATGGATTCTTTAGTGCATAACTTGCATCCTCGAGTGCCCTGAATACATCCACGCCCCTGCCCAAGGTTTTTATATTGAATACGCCGAATATATTGGGTTTTTCATTACCCGAGGAATCCTCTATCTTGAACGATAGGTTGAATTTGCTATCCGATGGTCTTTTGTCTATTAGCTCTATCCTGCCGTTCTCGACCCTTGCCTCTATATCCTTAAATCCCCCGCTTCCACCCCTGGATGTCTCTGTGAAGCTCCCAAAGATGGGTATTTTGGATGTCTGCGTGTATGCGTACAGTTTTAGATTGCTGCTGCCTGGGGTGTTGTCCTCTATCTCTATCCTGCCGTGGTTTATGGATACAGACACATCGAAATTGCTCTCTATGGCATTTGCAATATCGCCCATGGTGGTGGAAGGTGTTAGCGATATAGTAGTGGATACTAAATTCCCATCATGGTCAAAACCCTTCAAAACCAGCGTTGAGCCTATGGCGTTGTGTATATTGGCATCGTTTATGCTTGAAAGCTGTGTGGCTGAGTCTATAGGTGTTCCGTCGTATTGAGCAAATGCCCTGTTGGATTTCAACACCTCCGTGGAATCAAGCCCGTGAATAAAACTCAAAAGCCCCTCTATATCCGATGAGCTTGCAACGGTGTATGTGCCTTTTACTAAATTGCCGCTATGGTCTGTGCCCTCTATGTTTATTACATCACCATCCTGAAGCTTATAGCCCGATGCGGAAGATGTCTGTCTTATGGCCTCGGCCAACTCCTCTGGCAGATCTAAATCGACAAGCTTCGATGATGCCGTCATGGGGTCCTGTGTTGTTGAATCTATTAGTTGATTATCGTTCTCTAAGGTTTGGTTTGTCGGTTTGTATATATCCTTGGCCGTGATATTTATGGGACTTGTCAGTTTATCCGAATATTCTATGTTTCTTTGCCCCTCATCACCCTGATATATGTTCCTTCCGCCGTTTTTATAGCTTAGGCTTAGGCTTGCAGAGATAGATGTTAGGTCGGCTGTTGGGTTTTGAAGCTCTATTTTTACCTTCAAACCTCTGCCTGTATCTATCCATTGCCCATCCTGGATTTTTTCCTCTATTGTTGGGTCTGTTAGGTCTATATAGCTGGACAGTATATTGCCCCCTGTGTCGGATTGGTCTTGAGAATCACTGTCTATAGATACTATATTGCTTTCAGTTGTTGCATCACCCTTGTAAAGCTTCAGCTTGCCATCCTCTATCTTGATTTGGTAATTTCCGCTTTCTAATTGGTTTATGTCTGAGAAGTTCTCCGTTGCGGCTATCTTTATGTCTTTTATGTTTGAGCCTTTGGTTATGCTTATTGTTGTTGCCTCATTTTGTATGGTCTGTATGGGCTTTGTGTCTGTTTTTGTGCCTGAAAACAGGTATTTGCCCTGAAATACCGTATTTGCCGAATCTATTAGCTCGTCTTTTATGGAGTCCAAGTTTTCGGCTATTGCCGTTCTGCTTGCTAAATCGTTGTTTAGGCTGTTTGCTCCATCCACCAGAAGCGTGCCGGCTTTATGTAAAAGGTCGTCTGCGTTGGATAGGGCAGTATCCTCGGCATCTAAATACGCATTTGCCGAGTTTATGTTTGTGATGTATTGGTCAAACCTCATGTTTATGTCTTTCAGGGATAGCACCTTTGATAGAGCTATTGGGTCGCTTGCCAGATCCAGCAGCCTTTTGCCGCTTGCCATCTTCTCGTTGTTTATATAGGTTTTTTCGTTTATCTTGTTTATGTTGTATAGAAAGTTGTTAAACAGGATATTATCGGTGATTCTCATCTTTTACCTCACCATGTTTATAAGGGTTTGTGTCATCTCATCAACCACCGATATAAACTTGGCGTTTGCCTGATACGCCCTTTGGAACTTTATTAGGTTTGCAGCCTCCTCATCCAACGATACACCCTCTAATGATTGCTGTGTGGTCTTTAGCTGCTGGTATACGGCCTGCTTTGCCTTATAGACCTCGTCAAACCGCTGTTTTGTTGAACCTATTGTTCCTAAGAATGCATTGTAATACTCATCTATCGTCTGGGTATTATTGACCATTACCTTGTTTAACTGAATCTGGGCTATGGCCTCTGCGTTTGAACTATCGCCTGGATTGAGCGTTTTGCCTGCAGCGATCTTGCTTGGATCGTTTCTCAATGTCCTGTTTATGTCTATATCTCCTGAGTCGTGGCCTGTAAAGAATGTGTTTATGCCAACGGCCGCTAAGAAGTTTGATGAATCGTATGTAAATGCGAATTTGTATCCGTTTAACGCCGTTATCTGAACATTTCCTGCACCGGATACACTCATTTGGGCATACCCCTGCAGGATATTGTTGAATCTGTTTATTAGTGAATGCTCATCAGATGCATCCTCTGCTATTAAGTGGTCATCGCTATTGACCGGCACGGTAAAAGTGCCCACATCGTTGCCGTTTTCATCGATGATTTTTACCTTAAACGAACCAGTCTTAACTGCTATATCTAAGCCTGTGGCCGATGTGAGGCTCAATGTAGCATTAGGATTGGCCTGATAGATGCCTTCAACCTGTGAATACGGTGTTAGGCCTGCCCCGCTTGAGTGTACTTTGTTGACCTCCTGTATCAGTGTTTTTGCAATGTTGTCGAGCTTTTCTTTGTATTCAGGTATTATGGTGTCCCTGAGGTTTAGTGTTGCCCCCAATGAACCGTTTTTTATCCTTGATGTTATGTCAACCTTGCTCCCGGAAGGCTCAACGAAATACACCCTGTAATATTCAGAACCATTGAGTTTCTCTGCGGTCAATTCGTTGTAATCCTTACCCGACACTATAGGCATACCGCCCAGAAGGATTGTCATCTCTGGCTTGGAGTTTTCATCGTATGCCCCTTCCAGTATGGTTACATCCGCTATGCTTGATAGTTTTTCAAGCAGAACGCTCCTTTCATCCCTCAATGTATTTGCGTGATCCTTGTCGCCCAATTCGGCTTTTTTGATCTCGTAATTTAGCTGGGCTATCCTTTTGGAGAGTGAGTTTATCTCGGTAATTGTTGAGCTTACCTGATTGTCTAAGTTTGTGCCTATCTGATGGAGGGAGGCGTTTGCATCCTTTATTGCCTTGGATAGGGTGAGACCCTTTTCTATTACCTGCTGCCTTGCCGTCTCTAAGTCGGGATTTAGGCTTAAGGCGTGCCAGGCGTTGAAGAACTGCTCCATCGCTCCTTTAAGTCCAACACCGTTTTCCTCGTTAAATACACTTTGTATCTCATCTAAGGATGAGTTTAATTTGTTGTAATAGCTCATCTCTTGATTGGCCGTTCTAACCCTTTTGTCTATCAGCTCATCCCTTGTGCTTATGATCTGGCTTATTTCTGCACCCGTGCCAAAGACCCCTGCATATGAGAGCATAGGCATAGACGGGAGTATATCGACCCTTTCCCTTGAATAGCCGGGTGTGTTGACATTGGCCACATTGTTTCCCGTTGTGTTTATGGCTGCTTTATTGACGAATATACCGCTAACGCCGATGTTTAAGGCATCAAAGATAGTAGGCATTTACACCCTCATATTCATCAGTTGTGTGTTTAGGTTTTTCTGGGCCTGTTTGTTGTAATTCTCCGTCGATAACAGGCCGCCATATAGATTTAGAAGGCTTCCGAAGAAGCTTAAATGCTCCGTTGCTATCATGCGGTTTATCTCGCTTTTGATCTTGAACTCCTTTAATTTTTCGTGCAACTTGCCGTTGAGCACCCTAACATCATCCACATCAATATCCCTGCTTGCAAAAAAGAGGAACTCGTTTATCGTATCTGCATCGTATACCTGCAGAAAATCCTTCAGTTGTTTTTGAATCTTACCTATCTCGTTGAATATCATCTGCTTTTTATTTGTTGCCTCCTCAAGCCCATCGGCGTCTATTGCTATGAGGCATTCCCTCTCTTGATTTGCCAGATCTATCAAACTTTCGTATCGGTCTATGAGCTTTAGAAGAAGCCCCTTTAATCGGTCAAGGCTATTCACCCTTCCACTCCTTAACAATTGACTTTGCTATAGCGTCGAGATCGGGTTTGTAAGAACCGTTTTCTATCTGCGCCTTGATCTGGGCGATCCTTTGGGCCTTTGCCTGTTCGTCTTCCTTTAGCTGAGCTAAAAGCTTTGCCTGTGGAGATATTTCAACCTTATCCAATTCGCTGCTTGGTTTTGTTGTGCTTGCCTGGCTTGCCTTTGCCTCTGTTTTTTCTGCTTTTGCGGTTTTGCTTTGTTGCTTTACATATTTATCGATTACGCCGCTTAGGTATGCGTCTATTTTCATGCCTCACCTCCAAGCCTTTTCTCACTTTTAGAATCGGCTGTTTTGATTAGAACTTTAGTATTTTTCATAGGCATAGGCAAGCACCTTTTTTACATAGTTTTGTGTTTCTTTGAAGGGTGGTATGCCACCGTATTTTTTTACATTGGCCGGCCCTGCGTTGTATGCAGCCAAGGCCTTTTTATAATCCTTAAACTCCTTGATGAGTTTTGATATGTATTTTGCCCCTCCCAATATGTTTTCCCTTATGTCCCAGATATTTTTCACACCTAATTCTATGGCTGTCTGGGGCATAAGCTGCATAAGCCCTATGGCTCCAGCTTTTGATACGGCTTTGGGGTTGAAGGACGATTCGGCCTTTATTATTCCATACAGCAGTTGCTTTGGCACATGGAACCTCTTTGAAGCCTCATCAACGGCTTTTTGTATCAACTCCATCTTCTTATCTATCTTTATCGGCTTGTCTTTGTTTAATGGTTTGAACTGTATCTCTGTTTTTAGCTTGATGGGTTCATTTGTGGTTTTTTCTATATGGGTTTTATAGTTTATGTAATCCTTAAGCGTATCAAAGAGCATCTTTGCTATACCAAAGGGTGAGCTTTGCGAGAACTTATCGCTCAAGGCGTTGATATACATCGATCTATAGATTGAATTTGCGGCGTCGTTTTTTACCATTGGGTCTTCAGGCACTGTCTTTTCCATTTGGCTTAAGAGTTGAGATATAAACATCGACTCAAACTGCCTGCACGCCTCCTTTAGCTTATACATATTCTCGATATTTACCGCCTTGTCCTTTAAAACGCCTATACTGCCTATCTGCATCATTACATCATCTCCAATTCTGCATTCAGGGCGCCTGCTGCCTTGATTGCCTGGAATATGGCCATCATGTCCCTTGGTGTTGCGCCTGCCTTGTTTAGGGCCTGTATAAGCTCCGATACCGTTGCGCCCCTTGGGAATGTCAAGAATTTACCCTTGCCCTCGCTTACGGAAACCTGTTTGTTGGTTATGGTGGTTGTTTTGCCCTTTGCCAATGGATTGGGCTGGCTTACCTCTTTTGTGCTGGTTATCGTTATTGTCAGGTTGCCGTGCGATATGCTGACCGGTTCTATGGTTATGTTGCCGCCAACAACGACCGTTCCCGTTTTTTCATCCAGCACGACCTTTGGCACAGATATCTGGTTTACAGATAGCTGGTTTATCTGTGAGATAAGCTCAACGACCGCACCCTTGTATAGCGCTGGCACATTGACCTTGACGCTGCCCCCATCTATCGGGAAGGCCATCTGTTTTCTGTAAAACCTGTTTATGGTATTGGCTATGCGTGTTGCCATCTCAAAGCTTGGGTTCTTTAGAGCCAGCACGAAGCTATCCTTTGAGTTTATATCGACATCAACCTGATTCTCCACTATTGCCCCGTTGGGGATTCTGCCCACCGTGGGGTGGTTTTTCCTGACCTTGGCTCCTCCGCCTGCTCCTGCGTTATATCCGCCTATGGATATGGGCCCCTGTGCCACGGCATACACCTTTCCATCTGGGCCCCTCAGTGGCGTCATTATGAGTGTTCCTCCCTGTAGGCTTTTTGCATCGCCTATCGATGAGACCGTGACATCTATCCTGTCTCCCTGCTTTGCAAACGGCGGCAGCTGTGTTGTGACCATAACCGCTGCTATGTTTTTTGTCTGGAGGCTGCCCATGTCTGATGGTGATAGCGTAACGCCAAACCTCTTAAGAGCGTTCACTATGGATTGTATGGTGAACTTGGAGCTTGAGCCATCGCCTGTCCCTGCAAGTCCCACAACGAGACCGTATCCGACTAACTGGTTATACCTAACACCAACGACATTGGTTAAATCCCTTATCTTGACCTCGAAGGCTAATCCATTTAGGGGTATGACGATAAGCATTAAAAGAATTACGATTCTCTTCATCTTTGACTCCTTAGAATGGCCTTAAGAGGTTCCATAGTTTTGTTAACCATCCCTCATTTCTTGATGAGCTTACAATGCCCTTGCCGTTGTAGAATATCTTGGCATCGGATATGTAAGCAGAATCTATCGTGTTATCTGAAGCTATCTGGTATTCGTCTATTATGCCTGTTAGTATGATGGTGTTTTCCTCTCCGTTTGTGTATACCTGTTTTTCGCCCCTTATGAACAGCTTGTGATTGGGCAATACCTTGACCACCCTTGCCGTTATGGTTGCCGTTAGCTGGTTGTTAACCTTGGATTCGCCGCTGCCTTTGAATGATGAGCTTGAGCCTGTATTCATCATATTTGAAGCACCGGCTGCTGCATTGAGCCTTTCCAAGATTTTGTTTTGCATTCCAAGGAGCGTTGTTAGGCCACTCTGGGACGATGTCTCCCTGCTGGTTTTGATGGATGATGAGTTTGAGCTTTGAGCTTGTTCTTTCACTATTATGGTGACGATGTCTCCAACATGTTTGGCCTTGATGTCGGAGAATAGGTTATCCGATGTGTTGTTCCACAAAGACCCTTCATGGTGAACGATCTGTGGCCTTACATCCGGTTGCTCCTTCACATACTCCGGCATTTCTGTGTATTTTCTTTCAACATTCGATGTGGTGCATCCGCTAAGTATGGCTGCTGCAACGGCCAATGCCAGAAACCTCTTCATCTCTTTCCCTCCATCTTGTCCTCTATCGTTAATTAGCAAACGGTGTTCCTAAATAAGCCGCTTCAATGCCTCAAGGGCCTCTTCTTCGGTGTTTATGGAGTGGGTTATCTGAAGCTTTTTTAGGTTGAAGAGTATGTCTTTTAATCTGCTCTTTTCTATACGGGGGTAGAGTTTTATTATCTCTTCTGCGCCGATCAGCGGTTTTGCGTGGAGTTTTGGCTGGATGTTTCTGTAATAGTAATCGGCCATATCCTTTAAAAACATGATATAGACATCCCTCTTTGATGCGCTTATCTTGCCCTTGGCCAGCGTGTCTGCTAAGGCGAAGAACAGCAGATCGATACCGTGTTCTTTGTATTTTAAAAAGAATTCGGCTTTTTGCAGATCTGTAAGTTCTGAATTGCTCCATGCATGGTAAAGGTATGCCGGTTGAATGTGGTTTTCTATGAAAAAAAGCGTCAGTTTTGTTATCTTCTTGCCGAATGGATAGATCTCTGCGTATTTTTTAAACAATTCGGAGCTCTGTTTCTCATGGAGCGGAAAATGAACCTTGCCCATAGGAGATATGACCTTACAGAAAGGCTTTGCTGCATCGTGGAATAGGGAGGCAAGCTTTAATGAACAAAACAGCTCCTCCTTGTGTGTGGTTAGGTGCGATAGGTATTTTTTGTGGTTTTTGCCTAATATCCTGTTGAGCCTGTTGTATGCCCATTCTATATAGTTATACACATTTAGCGAATGCGTTTTTACATCGAATAGGTGGTAATTGCTCTGGATGCATCCGTTTGTATAGGATAGATCCTCAAAGAGCGTATCTATTACGCCCACCTTGTCCATGATAAGCAAATATGTGAAGGTTTCGTTGAGGTTGAAGAATAGCTTTAATTCTTGAGTTATTCGCTCCTTTGATACATTGTTTAGGAGTTCAACCCTTCTTCTGAATGTGTTTATGGTGTTTGGGTCTATGTCGAACCTAAACAGTGCTGCAAGCCTAAACCCCCTCAACATGCGCAACGGATCTTCATCCACTGCATTTGTTGTATTGAGCCTTATTATGCCCCTTTTTATGTCATCTTGGCCGTTTAGTGGGTCTATAATGGCGTTTGAGTTTATATCTAAGGCTATTGAGTTTATGGTGAAGTCCCTCTGCTTTAGATCCTCCTCTATGGCTGGGCCTCTTGGTATGGAGAAATCCAGCGTCTTGATCTTGCAAAAGAGCCTGTATGTTAAAAGCTTCTTTGAATATTTGATTAGCTTGCAGCCGAAGCGGTTGGATATGTGCTTGGATAGGTTTTCTATATCACCAAACACGACAAAATCGTAATCGTTTATCGATCTCTTTAGAAGGGCATCCCTAACAGCGCCGCCAACCAGGTATATCTTTGTGTTGAGTTTTCTTGATATTGAAACTATCTCCTCTAAATATAGGTCGTCTATTATATGTTTCATGCCTGAATTATACACAAATAAATTAGAAAATAAACAATATTTTAACTTATTCTTTTTGAGAGAATCCCCGTATTAGATCCAGTGGTATAGGTAGTATCGTTGTTGTGTTGTTCTTTGAGGATATCTCGTTGAGCGTTTGAAGGTATCTTAACTGTATCGCCTGTGGGAATTCGGAGATGATCTCTGCCGCCTCTCTGAGTTTCTTTGCTGCCTGGTATTCACCCTCTGCGCTTATTATCTTTGCCCTTCTATCCCTCTCTGCTTCTGCCTGTCTTGCCATAGCCCTTTGCATATCCTGTGGTAAATCTATCTGTTTTAGCTCAACCAGTGTCACCTTTACACCCCAGCTGTCGGAGTGCTTATCCAATATCTCCTGTATCTCTGCGTTTATCTTTTCCCTTTCGGACAATAGCTTATCAAGTTCGGCCTGTCCGCAGATGCTCCTTAATGTGGTCTGGGATAGCTGTTCGATGGCATAGTAATAATTGTTGACCTGAATAACGCTTTTTACAGGATCTATCACCTTGAAATAGACCACGGCGCTTATCTTTATGGTTACATTGTCTTTGGTTATTACATCTTGGGGTTGTATCTCAACCGTTATGAGTCTTAGGTTCACCTTAACCATGGAGTCTATTATCGGCCAGAGGAAGAATATGCCGGGTCCTTTTGCTCCAACAACCCTTCCAAGCCTGAAGATAACGGCCCTTTCATATTCCTTAACAACCCTTATTGATGTCAATATAACTGCTATAATAATGGTAATAAGCACAAACATAAACATAGGCATCACCCCTTGTTTTTTGATTATAATACACTTTATCGTTGAAAATATCAAATACTGCTTAGAATTTTTACTTAATGGTTAAAGTATTTGACAAATTGTTTAAATACGATATAATTTTAATTAAATGAGAGGGATACTTATTAATTAACCTAACACTTTTTTTTTGGAGGTTTTTTTATGGGAGTGAGGCGCTTGTTTCTATTTTTGACGGTCTTTACACTCTTTGCCTTCTTGGCAAGGGCCGAGGTGGTTGAGTTTCCCACTGTTGAACCCACAGGGTCGATGCCTGTAAACTACGGCTGGGGGTATGACACCCACAGGCAGAGTTTTAAGAGTGTATGTGTAACCTATGACAGGAATGCCATGCTCAAGGGCGGTTCCCCTTACTACCACTCGTTCATCAAGTTTGCCCAGTCCACATCAGAGGTCAAGGACGATCTAAAGTTGAGCGTCGATGCATCGCTTAAGATCTTGGGTGCAACCACATACAAGGCATCGGACAAGCTCAACCTCGTTCAGGGCACAAAGACCTGCACATTCAACCAATCCCTCTATGCAGGCGTGTTGGATTACAAGAAACCTATATTTTTGGATCTGGGCACTGTCAGTCTGAAGCCTGAGTTTGCCCAATTGGTTAGAGAGGGCAAGATGGGCGAGTTCAGACAGAGGTGCGGTGATGCATTCGTTATAGGCATTCAAGAGGGAAGGGAATTCTTGGGAACGGCAACGATTAAGAAACAAACATTGAAGAGCTGGACGAAGTTTGCCAATGAACTGAATGTCTCGGCCAAGGGCGCCTGGGGTAATGCCAGCATGGGCACAAAACTCGCAACGGCGTTGGAGAGGTCCTTTGGCTCATCACAGATTGAGGTAAACACCTATTCAACCGGTTCTTCCATGCTAAACCCCACAAACATCGATGAGCTGGTTGAGTATTACAGGAAGTTCCACACAACAAACGGCGAGACCAAGACGGTAAAATACATAATCGCATCTTACAGCATACTGCCCGATTACCCCTTGCAAAACCCCTTAAAACAGAACACAAAAGAAACATACATGGCAACACTCATAACCTCTCTGTGGGATCTAAAATCCGGCATAGAGGATGCAAACTATGTCATCAGCAGGGAGACGCAAGAGCTGTTTGCCTTAGGTACAAATCCGAATATCAGAAGAAAACACATAAGCTATGTCAGGGCTTACAGGGACATGTGGCAGAAGGAGTTTGATAAACTACTCAAGGCCACAAAACAGTGCAATAAGCACTTCACAAAGAAGTGCGAGATACTTGCAAAATACTATGAGCGATACAGAAACTTCATAGACGAGTGGGATGCCGTAATGCCCCAGAAATACCTAAGCGATTGCAAAACACCGATCAGGCTGCCAAAGGATGCGTTTGCCAGTATCGCCAGTGGAATTCAGAAGATCCAGCAGAGGGTTCATGGCGATTCAGAGGGTGGCGGCGGAAAAAGCAAAACAAGGATCGTTGTCGTCATGAAGATAATGCCAGACGGAAGGCTATTGAAGGCCCAGTTATCACTTGCAAGGATCGAATGGAAAAGGCCACGCTCCAAGGGTTTCCCCATAGAGGCAAGAATGAAGGGTGAGTCTGCTTGGGGACTGTTTGTCAAAGCACCGATCTTTGATTTGGACAATCCGTTTGCATACGGCGTTAGGGTCGAATCAAACCTTAAATACTGCACATACAACAGGGCAACAGGTGGCATAAAGACGCCCATCGTTAGAAACATACCGCCGGCTGCACCGTATTTTGCCAGATTGGGCTTTAGCACAAGAAGATCAACGGCAAATGGATATATAGACGAAATGACGGGAAGGGGTCCAAGGGGTGATCAGACATTTGCAAACGGTAAGGGCGTGCTGGATTACATCGTTTGTGAGGCAGATAGAAAGGGAAGCGACGACAGGCTGACCTGCAAGGAGATCGGATTTAAGCAGGTCGAGCTGGATCTTGTATCTGTTCAGGATCTTCAAGCAAATAAGTGGAGGCCGCCAAAAAGACCAACGGTTCCTGCGCAGCTTGAGGCGTTTTTCTACAACAAGCCTATAATCCTAAGGAAGCGCATCATGAGGACATACGGTTCTATGAGCTCCGATGCGATAAAATGGCAGCGCAAGAGAACCATCTACATCAGAAGCATCGGAAGGATCAGGGTTAACCTGCCCAATCTAAAACTAAAGAAGAAGCTCAACATACGGCACATGCCAATAAACAACTAAAATGCAAAGGGGAGCCTGTGGCTCCCCTTTTTTATTTGAAGTAAAACTCCACACCGTCTTTAAAGCCATTTACAAATCCACCGTACTTGCTCCTGAATTTTCCCTCTGTCTCTTTTGCCATATCCTTTAGGTTTCCCTTCTTTAAAATGTCCTGAATATCGCTTGATTGCCAGCCCCTGCTCTGGGCATCCTTCTTTATATCCTCGGCCAATTTGTTTTTGTCAAAACCGCCGTATTGGGCCTTCTCTATGCCGTATGCCTCTGCGTATTTGCCCTGGGCTATCTTTTGTAATTTCTGCCAATCCATAGACGATAGCCTCTCCTTTGATTCGAGCACAGCCTGCAGATAGTCCCCCAGCATCCTGGCAAATGCGTGGGCCTGGGTTTTTATATCCTCCCAGTTGTCTAACTCTAAGGAGAAGCTGGCCACAGACCAAACCGATGTTTGAACACCCATCCAAAAGCCCACCATATAATCCACCATAGCCGCAACATTCTCGTTTATAACAGCGCTTTCTGTGATGCTCCCCCTCTCACCTGTGTCAAAATACGAATACACCCTGTAGGTTTGTGGGTCTATCTCAAGCCAGGCGGTTTTTAGGTAACCATCCATATTCAACGGCTTTGACGGAAATAGCAGGTAATTTTGCGTATCCTTTATGTGCTTTATCATCCAGCCAGGATAGTTTTGCCTTTTTAGTTCTTCTGCTAAGTCTTCGGCATCTTGAGGGGATAAAAGCATGATCTTCGTATCGTTTGGCAAAAGGCTCCAGAGATCAAAAACATTAAACCCTCCTGGATTGGCAAACTTCTCTAAATTGGTGTAATAGATGCCCGAAATGATGTTAAATGCCCTCTTGGAATGATCGTCTGCCTCTATTTGCGGATAGACATTGACCAGATCCAGGGATGTCGTCGGTGATTTTGAATCCTTGGTTACCCTGAAGCTTACAACGATGACCCGAGTGGATGTGGTTCTTTTTATCTTTAGGTTAAGCTTCTTTGAAAGCGAGTCTTCAAATAGGCTCTGCGCCCCTATGAACCTCGTTATTATACCCCTTCCCAACCAGCGCAGTGAAGAGATGGTATTTGGGTCTTTTGAGCGCTTGTATCTATCCATCCACTGCTGATTGGTATACTTGAGCGCCTCCCTTGTCATAGACGGTGAGTTTACAGCCAACACAAAGAACAGATCCGTTGGCCACTGACCTTTCTTTAGCCATCGTGTCGTTGTGTATTTCTCAGAATTCGAGTATATGGTGATGTTGACAGATAGCGGGATATACTTTGAAAGCTCAAGCGATTCTTCCGATACATACCTGCCACAGACACCGTCCAATATGGCCTTTATTATCCTGCCCTTGCCCGAATCCATCGTTTGCACAAAACCTATATCCAAAAACCCCATGCTCAAATCCTTCAACGGAAGCTTCTTGTTAATTAGTGTTATTGTTTCTGTTGTTTCATTCTCTCCCTCAACGAGGGCATTGCCCATGTCGGTAAACGCCTTTATGGCCGATGATGTTGTGGGTAGGGCGGTAATACTAACCTCAATCGAGGCCTGGGGATAGGAGTAGTCTGCTTCTTCAATGCTTTCTATTGCATTTCTCATCTGCCATGTTTCCTTAAAGAATGGAAGCACAAGCGTGTGGTTTACCCCTTTATCGTCTTGATATGAAATAGCGGGAAGCTCGAATATGTCTGTATCGTATCCCTTGAAGAATTCTTTAATCTGTTCTTTCCCTTTCTCAGATAGGCTTACAGTAAGCCTCTTTGAGGAGTATCCCATGCTGTTTAGGAGCGCCTCCGTCATGTAGGCTATGCCGTTTTGGGTGATCCAGTTCTGTGTGAGTGAGGCCTCTTTGGAGTATACCACCTCCCAAGCCCTCAGTTCGGATGGTTTCAACTCCATGCCTGATACTGTTCTTTTTAAATCGTCAAGCGTCTTGATCCTGCTCCACCTCTTTGCTCCCCAGGATACTATAGACGGCGTTGGTATGTTAAATCCTTTAGGGTTTGAACCGTCTAAGCTTGCCTGGGGCGCCTCAATGCTCCCCGGTTTTACAAAACCGCTTGCGAGCCGTATCTGTGTTAGCCTGCTTATGGCCTCATCGAGCTTTTCTTTAAAATCGGAATCTTCTTCATACACATCCTCCTTAACCAAAAGCCCGTATTCCTTAAACGGCTTGGTTGTGGTTATGCTCAGATTGAGATCCTTGAAGATGTCGGAGAAGAGTATAAAGTTTTGGGGCTTTGTTGGTTTTGGTAGGTTAAAGATGGCCAAAACCCTTCTTGACTGGCCGTTAAGCACGACAAGTTTGGGTCTTATGGTCGTTGTGTAGTTGTATTGATAGTCTATGTTGACATCGCCGAGTATGAGCTTTGCCCTGTTATAGCCAAAGTTTGCAAGCCCCTTTCCCATTATGACGGCACTTTCGTTTTTTAGCGATAAGTTTTTAAATTTTAAGCGCGCCTCTTTGTTTAGCTTTAAGGCTAAAAAGTCCTCAACCATGGTTGAATAGTTATCGAGCTTATCCTTAAGCGTTAAATCCACAATTAGAGACCCCTCCTTTATGTAATCGTCGCTTTGGGCTGTATAGAGGCCGTTTATGAGAAGCTCTATTCCCTTGGCCTTTGAAACAGCTATGGGTTTCTTTGAGTTCATTGAGCCTTTTATTATGGGTATCTCAACAGGTGAGCCCTTAAGGTCAATCACCAGCTTTGCTGGATTGTCTTTTAAGACCTTGGGTATCTCAAATACCATGGATACGGCATTAAAGGAGCCCGGGGTTATTAGTTGCGATTTGTAAAAACCGTACGGAATTCTGTTTGTAATGGGGTGCATCTTGAAGAAGAAATCCCCTTTGGGTGTGCTAATGGCAAGATAGAACCTCTTGCTCGGGTCTAAGGATAGGTGCGCCTGTATCTTGGATATGAGTGTGGCATGAATCACCCTGAAGAGTTCGTTATCGTCCGCCTCAAGCGTTGAGATCTTCTTTTTATCCTTGAACCCCTCTATTTTTATGGAGAATGTATCCGATAGCTTCTTCGGCTTCTCTTTCGGGAGCTTCTCTATCTCTTCCTTTGTTATCTTTATGATGCCCGATATGGGTATGTCTATATGGCCGTAAGCCACATCGTATAGATGGAGTGAGCTCTGCTTCATGAACTCATTGGGGACAACAAAGATCAACGCACCCTCCACGGTCTTGTTTGGTCTTATGTATATCTCGTTTTCACCTGGTAAAATCAGGGGCGTCTGTGCAAGATAGGTGGCATCGGATACAGGAAAACTCTGTCTGTTATTCCACCTTAAGAACAGATGGAGTTTGGCGTTGGGTATTAGGTAATCCGGGATCTTCTTTTCTATCCTTGCGTTGGCTGAGCTTGTCTGTGCAACCCAGCTTGCTGGATGGGATGAACCGTTCGGATAAACCACAACCTCCTGGGGTTTTAGGATATTTCTAAACTGCACGATCAATGCCATAAACCTCTTGCCAGAAGGGGCTTCAACACCCCTCAGTTTGTCCAAAAACACCGCTTCCTTTACCGTAATTCTCACAGCTTTGTTGGACGATGAAACATTAAGCGGGATGCGCTTTATGATTTTCACCTGTCTGTTTATGATGTCATCACCACTTAAGAATTTGGATATCTCGCCGCTATAGGGTTTGAGCTTTTCACCCTTTTTGAAGGTTATGCCCTCCAATGTCTTGCTATCCTTTGTGTTTACATTCAGTTTATTGTTAATCAGAATTGAATCATAGGCCATCTTTACCCTGCCGTATCTATCCGTGTTCTTGTATACGACCTTTAGAAGATGGACATCAGACGATTTGATATCCTTAAGTTGCCTGGATAGCTCAATAAGCGATTCCTTTATCTTTTCTGGCGTTGGGGCTATGATGTATGTGCCATCCGATAGCTTTGAGACCCTTTCAAACGGCTTTGTCTTGTCTTTGTCCACCATTCCAATCCAGATGGATTTAACACCGTCGTCTTTGAGCTTTTTAAGGTATGTTTCAAACTTTGCCCTCTCATCATCCTCCACCTCGATCGCCTCATCCGTCAGATAGATCAAATACCTGTTCTTCGATGGTATGGAATGCAGGAATCGGTATGCTTCCTTTACCGCCAGTATGGTGTTTGTGCCGGATAGCGCTTTCATCTGGGAGATGCCCCTCAAAAGGCTTGCCTTATCCGTTGTTAATACCTGCCGTACATCCACGCTGTTGCTGAATGTGAATAACTGAACCAAAAAGCCCTCGGGCAGCTCTTTAACAAAGCCTGCGAGTATCTGTCTGATCTGTTCTATTTCCTCCTCCATAGAGCCTGAATTGTCTATCATCATGGCTATGACCGGTTTGATGGATGGGCCTTTGGATGTTGGTCTTAAAAACTCTACCCGCCATTGATGACCCAAGTTCTCGTTGATGCTTCTAAACACCATCTCCAGCGCCTTTGGATCCCTTGCCGGATAGAATTGGGCCTTGGTTAGGGATGCTATTCTGCTTAAGAGGGATACATCCGGGCTTTTTCCAAACCCTATGGTGAAAATGGGCACATTGCTGTTCTTTATTGCTTCCATCAGCTGCTCCTGTGTGGCCTTGCTCTGCCGTTTTGTATCGTTGTAATTTGAATCCTTGCCATCGGTAAAGACTATCAATGTGGGCCTATTTGAACGAGATAGTATCTCCAATCCCGTTAATATGGCATCGTATAGGGCCGTTGCGCCCCTTGCCCTAACCTTCTTTAGGCTCTTTAGGGCAGACCTTTTATCGGTGTTTGAGAGTATTTTGACCGTTGAGTTAAATTCAATGAGCCAGACCTTGCTGTTTTTGGGCAATCCCTTTATGAATTCGGCTGTGGATGCCTTCGCCCTTCTCATAGATCTTCTCATTGAACCTGAGCTATCAAGGAGGATAACAACATCTGGAGGACTCTTTATCCTTTCAACGGATAGAACCTTACCCTCAATGCCTGACTCATAGATAGAAAAGTTGCTTTTATTTAGCGTGCTGTTGTCTTTGTAGTTTAAAAGCGTTATATCAACAGAGCCCCTGTCTTTGCCGATTTTTTTGCCTATTATTGATAGCTTTAAGGAGTTTGGCTCCTCAAACAGTTTAAGCAACTGCTCAGGCCAGTTGACTACAGTCATGTATCCACCGTAGGTGGGAATAAAGTGCGCCTTGAGGTTCTTTATGTTTGTTTGGCCCGATGTGACTGGATCAACATCCAATTGCCACAAGCCCGAAGGAAGCCAGAAAACGGCATCACCGCTGGGCGTTGAATCACCGATTAGGTCGCTTTCGGTGAATGAGGGATGGTAAATATCCTCACCTATCTCAGGGCTCACCTTGGCGCTGCCGTATGGTATGTTTTTCAACAGTATTCCGCCCAACTTATCTGAGTTGTTTAATTTGGGCAAACTGGACAAATCCTTTAGACTAAAGCCAATCTCTGCTGGCATTTTTTCAGATTCCACCTCAATTGAGCATAAATACATGCCAGCTGCCTGTGGATAGTCCAACAAAAGGAAGTTGTTTGTGTATTGGGCTTCAAGGCTTCTGTTGTAATTTACAACGGTCTTTAGCTTGCCGTTTCTGAGTGTTGTGTAGATCTGGAAGCTAACCTCTGAGCCCTTCGGCATGTCTATCATTGGTGCTAAGTATCGGCCGTTTGGGTGATTGCAATAGAAGTAAACCCTCTCGTTTTGTTTTCTTACCTTTAGCTTAAGGGATGACCCAGGCTGTATGGTTGTCTGTTTGAGGATTCTGACCTCACGATCATCCTTTATGAGTTTAACCCAGATTGTCTGATCCTTTTGGATCCTTTTAGCTATGAGCCTGTCCTCTATTGTCTTTACATCACTGAAGGCATGCCTTATCTGATCTTCTGCAAGCGTCGCATTGTCCACCGAGCATTTATACAAAACGCCGTATATGTCTTTGCCCAAAAACTCCTCCCTGTCGTTTGAGACCCTTATATCCTTGCATGTCAGGTTGTCTATAGGGTTCGTCTGTGCAACAGAGAGGTTTGAAAAGATAAAAAAACCCGCCAATAACAATAGAAATATCTTGCGCCCCATAACCGTCTCCTTTCTTTTGGCATTGGTAAACTATTATATTAGATAGGGTTTAAATTTTCAAAACATACTTTTTATGATTTCATATATTATCGTCAATTGACAAAGTCCCATTTTTTGTTATTATTTTACCAGTTGGTCTTTAGTTTTAAATGAGAGTTAAATCGTTTAGGAGGTTTAGATATGGCTGGAATGTTTGATGGTGTAAGGTTGGGCAATTTGACACTGAAGAACAGGTTTGTCATGGCCCCTGTGAAGACGGCATACGGCAACCCCAAGGGGGAGGTGAATCAACTCCATCTGAACTTTTACAAAAAGGTGGCAGAGGGAGAGATAGCATTAATAATCACAGAGCCGGTTGCTGTTTTAAAAAGCGGCAGGGAGCACCCCAAGCAGCTTTGTATAGATGAGGATTACTGCGTTGATGAGCTTAGAAAGATTACGGATGTTATACACCAGAATGGCTCGTTGGCCTGCTTAAACCTCAATCATGCTGGAAGGGCAGCCAACCCAAAGGCATCGGGTCAACCACCGCTTGCACCAACCGCTATAAAATGCCCTGCCACGGGCCAGACGCCCCAGGAGTTAACAAAGGAGCAGATTAAAGAGATAATAAAGGCTTTTGGAGAAGCCACAAGAAGGGCTAAAGAGGCCGGTTTTGATGCCGTTGAGCTTCAGGCCGGTATGGGTTATATTATTGCACAATTTCTAAGCGATAGGTTAAACAAAAGGAGTGATGAATACGGCAAGGATAAGCTTTTGTTTGCAAAAGAGGTGTTTGATGAGGTATTTAAGAACGCAGACGGCATGCCGGTAATTGTTAGAATAGCAGCAAGTGAGTTTGTTGAGGGCGGCATTACGCCACAGGCAAATAAGCCCATAATAGATCTGGCTGAATCATACGGTGCTGTGGCTATACATGCCGGCTTGGGTAATGCATGCGATACACCGCCATGGTATTATTCTGCAACATTTACACCCACAGAAAAGCAAATAGAGGCCTTTAAGGCTATAAAGTCCCTAACAAAACTGCCGCTAATTGTTGATGGAAGGATGGCTGATAAAAGCAAGATAGAGTCCGCCTTAAATGAGGGGTGGGCCGATCTCATTGGTCTTGGTAAGTCGTTGGCCTGCGATCAAGGATTCGTTAAGAAGCTAAAGGAAGACAGGGACGATGAGATATATTACTGCGGAGGCTGCCTGCAGGGTTGTCTGCTTAAGGTAAAATCCGGTATCGGTTTAGGTTGTATAATCAATCCGTTTATCAACAGGGATAGATTCGAAAAGACCGGCAAGAGCCTTAAGTTTGTCGTTGTTGGTGGAGGCCCGGCCGGTATGGCGGCTGCCACCTATGCTGCTATGAAGGGCTATGATGTTGTGTTGTTTGAGGCCAAAAAACTCGGAGGGCAGTTTAATTTGGCTGTCAAGCCTCCGTTTAAGGATGCTATGCAAAGGCCGCTCAATTCCATGATAAAGGAGCTTGAGAGGTATAATGTGAGGGTTGTTTTTGAAGAGGCAACATACGATAAGATTAAGGCAGAAAATCCCGATGTGGTCGTTGTTGCTACAGGCGCTTCCTCTTCAGTTCCGGGGATTGAGGGTATCGAGAATGAATATGCCCTTGATGCCTTTACATACTTTGAGGGTGAAAAGCAACCAAAAGGCAAACGTGCTTTGGTGTTGGGTGTTGGCCTGATAGGAAGGGAGGCCATGGAGGATCTTTTGATTAATAAAGGGTTTGATGAGGTTGTTGGCGTTGATATATTGGAGGAACTTCCAGCTGACTTCACGCTTGCAAGGCTTAGCACCAACCCCAAAGCTAAAATTATAACAGGCGCGAGATTGGAGAGATTTACAGAAGAGGGTGCTATAATAAGCAAGGACGGCAAGGAAGAAAACCTGGGCAAATTTGATACGATAATTACAAGCATAGGAACAAGACCGCAGAAGTCCCTGTATGAGCAGATCAAGGATAAGTTTGATAATGTTGAGATAATCGGCGATGCCAATCAGATTGGTGATATTTATCAGGCAACGCATGATGCATACGATGTCGTGGCAAAGTATTAACAGTGATAGGGAGGGGTTGCCCCCTTTTTTTGATTGAGGTTTTGATATGCCAAGGAGAAGGAAGAGGGGGAGGGTAAGGTTTAGATTTGGAAGGGTTTGTTTTAAGCCCTGCGGCATACCGGCCAATACGCTTGATAGGGTTACGCTTAGCTATGATGAGCTTGAGGCTATAAGGCTTGCAGATTTTGAGGGTATGTATCAGCAACAGGCCAGCGAACTCATGCAGATCTCAAGACCTACCTTTTCCCGGATTATAGAAAGGGCGCATCAGAAGATAGCAGATGCATTAATTAATTCAAAAGCCATAGAGATAGAAGAGGGTGTCGAACAAGAAGAATAGGTGTATCTTTTGCGATACAGAGAAGCTTGATATAATTCTTAAAAATCATCTCTGTTATGCCATCTTTGATAAATACCCTGTAAACAGAGGTCATATGCTCATAGTGCCATTTAGACATTTCTGGAGTTTTTTCGATGCCACCAGGGAGGAGGTGTTGGCTATTCATGAGCTAATAAGCCAGGCGAGGGTTTTCTTGGATAGGGAGTTTTCGCCAGCCGGATACAACATAGGTGTAAATGTTGGTCAGATTGCAGGTCAAACCATAATGCATCTGCATATCCATCTAATACCCCGATATGAGGGTGATATAAGGAATCCACGGGGTGGAGTAAGGGGTGTTATTCCATCCCGCCGTATTTATCCGTTCTAAAAATCGGTTTTTTCACGATTTTTTCACATAGAGGGTGTAGAATGTAAAGTGAAAATATGGTAGAAGGGGGTAAAGTGTGTGGCATGTAAAGGGTAGCATAAAAAATGCTTTTGTGTTGCTTTCGTTATTAATTTTTAATATCACTTTCTTTTCTAGTATTGTTATTGCTAAATCTATACAGCTTCAGCGCATCGAAGGTGAAATTGTTAGAATAAATAAAAATATTCTAACTATTTTTAACTTTAAAACACAAAAAAAAGAAAATTACTTTATTACTAGCAAAACAAATATTAAATTTGGTTCGTTAGTATTACTTGCAAAAGGTAATAAAACTTTGCTTAAAACAAATAGGCTTTTAAAAAAGGGGTATGATGTGTTAGTTGAGGTAAATGCTGAAGATCAAACTCTTATTAAAATTACAGTTAAGGAGATTCCGAGATGAAAAAGATATTGTTTATCTTGATATTTATTATAACATTTTATCCCTGTATTTCTGCTGCTTCTATAGCTGATTACTGCGCAGTGCCACCATTTATAACCCAATCCGTTTGTCCTAATGTTCTGATTATTTTGGATAATTCTGGGAGTATGTATGATTTTGCTTACAAAAACGACTTTAACCCATCTGTTACTTATTATGGCTATTTTGATTCCAATAAAAAGTATAAATACAATAATAGTGGTGGGTATTTTTATGAAGATGAATCCGGTGAGTGGGATGGTAATTTTTTGAATTGGCTTACCATGAGAAGGGTGGATATATTAAAAAAAGTGTTGGTTGGTGGTAGAGAAATAGAAACAGGCGGAGTGTGGTATTTAATAGGTGCTCCAAATCCTGATAGAGACTACAATAAAGAATACAGCAATGTAGATGATTATACGCCATATAGTGGAAATCAAAGTTTTTTGGTTACTGGCGGTAAGTTTTATGTTGGATATTGGTGGAAAAAAGTTTTTTATTATTATGACAATCCTTATTATATAAAGATTAAACTTGAAGGTGAAAAAACTGGCATAGTTCAAAAAATGTGGAATAAAGTTAGGTTTGGACTTATGTTCTTTAATGTAGGAAATAGATATGAGGACGGAGTTAACTTAGATGGTGGGTATGTGGCGGAGCAGGTATCAGGGCCAGGTGAAAATCAAGAGTTGGTAAGTAAGATTAGGAATATAGAACCTTCGACCTGGACTCCTTTGGCTGAAACTTATTATGAGGCCATAAGATATTTTGAGGCGGAAAGCTCTGCATATAATAGAGGTGTAAGTTACTCTAATAATGATCCTATTCAATATAGATGCCAGAAGAGTTTTGTTCTACTTATTACTGACGGTGAATCAACAAAAGATAAGAATTTGCCAGGGAGTTATTTTTATGGTAGGGTCGGAAAAGTGACAGATTCCAATCTCAATATTAAAACCTGGATGGATAAAATTGCAGAGAATGAGAATTATTCATCCCAATGGAGTTCCGACTTTTCAGGGGATGGAACTTATTATTTGGAGGGTGTAGCCTATTATAGTCATGTTTCTGATTTGAGAAATGATATGGATGGCACTCAAAACTTAAGCTTATATGTAGTTTATACATTTGGTAATAGCGATACAGCTAGAGATCTACTGAAAAAAGCCGCAAAGTATGGTGGATTTAATGATATAAATAATAATAATATACCCGATTTGCAGAAAGAGTGGGATAGTGATAGTAACGATATTCCTGATAATTACTACGAAGCTCAAGAAGGAAAGGAGCTTGAAAATAAGATAATGGACGCTATTAATAATATGTTGAAACAGGTCTCTTCCGGCACAGCGACATCTGTTTTATCAGAGAAAGAGAGGGTAAATGCAGGTATATTGCAGGCTGCTTTTTATCCTCAAAAGATACTCATAAATAACGGTAAAAGTTATACCGTTGATTGGGCTGGATCGTTGTATAATTGGTGGTTCTATACCTCAGAAACCGGTCAAACATTCAAAAGCAACATGAGGGAAGATACGATAGTTAATAAAGACCTCGATATATGCAGCAACGGCTCGGCTGGTGGCGATTATATAATGAGTTATGAGTTTGAGGATAATAAGCTTAAGATCAAGGCCTTTAAGAGTTCGTGCACAGGTGATAATGTCTCGTCAACCGCAGATGTTGTGTATGATGGTTTGGACGAGGCGCATTCCGTTTGGGAGGCTGGTAGTGTTCTTGCCCAGGAGAATGCTATGGATAGAAAGATATATACATATGTAGATGATACACAGCCATCCTCTCCAAAAGACCTTGTTGAATTAAAGGATTTATCAAACGATTCTAACAATAACCTTTATTACTCTAAATTATTTGGGGATGAAAACGGGGATGGAACCATAGATGAAGAAACAGAATCTGTAAAATACTCCAAGAGTATAACATTTAGCGATTTGAAGAATTATATTTACGGTGTCGATATATCTGGCTATAGGGAAAGAAAGATAAATCCTTCGGGTGATGTTTGGAAATTAGGGGATATAATATACTCAACACCCAAGATTGTAAATTACGATGACTATGCCGTGGCCTTTGTAGGGGCTAATGACGGTATGTTGCATGCATTTAGGGTTGGTAAGTATAGATATGATAGGCTGGGCGTATATCAGCTGGCTAAACTAAGGAACGATAGAACCTATGAAGATACAGATAAATTGGGTGAGGAGTTGTGGGCGTTTATACCTAAAAACGCCCTTCCGTATCTGAGATTCTTAGCCGATCCAGATTATTGTCATCTATACTATGTGGACTTAACGCCAACCATTATAGAACTGGATAACAATAGCGACGGCACTATTGATAAGAGGATTTTGATAGGCGGCATGAGGCTTGGTGGTGCCGTCGGATGTGATAACTCCTCTGTGTGCATAAACCCTCCTGAGGATACATGTGATAACACCTCTGCTTATGCGCACGATAGGGATCCTGTGGTGTCGTCATCCAATTACTGTCTGGGATTGTCTTCTTATTTTGCCCTCGATATAACAGATCCTGTGCATCCTAAGTTTTTATGGGAATTCACGAATAAAAACCTGGGATTCAGTTATTCTGGTCCGACATTTATAAAAAGAAGGAACGACTCTGGTGGCTATAACTATTATGTAATGTTTGCCTCAGGCCCCACAAATTATAACGGTGAGGTTGGTCAGAAGTTGAGGCTGTTCGTTCTTCGTTTAAAAGATGACTTTACTATATCCTCGACATACACCATAAATGTTTCCGATGAACTTGGTTTGGGTAATGCATTTGGCGGCAGGATGTCAAAATATGGGGTATTGGACGATAGTAGATGGTATGAAACGACGAAGGCTGTTTTCTTTGGCGTTGTGTATAAGGATGGGGATAATTGGAAGGGTAATGTGGTTGGGGTCAAGATAGATGATGATAACCCCGCCAATTGGACGATATTCAAATTATTTAGCAATCCTATTGGGCCTGTTATAGTGCCTATAAGCTATTATAAGTGCAATGTAGGCGGCTCAAAAAAGGGTTTTCTTTACTTTGGCAGCGGAAGGTATTTCTTTAGGGATGATGATCCTGGTAAGGATGATTCTGATATAGAAAGGTTGTATGGCATAAAGATTGAGGCTTGTCTGGAGAGTGATGGTGATACAGACTGCACATTGGGTAGTTCTGCTCTGCATACATCTGAGAATTCGTGTTCTTATGTTGATGATACGCTTTATGGCTGGTATCAGGATTTAGATCCAAAAGGCGATGGGTATAACAAAGAAAGGGATATTACAGGCACCACTGTATCATCCATGGATGCTGTGTTTTTCACAACAACCGAACCCACATCGGATATCTGTGGTTTTGGTGGTAGGTCGAGAATGTGGGGTATGAACTGCGCCACAGGAGAATCGCTTGTCCATCAGACATGTAATTTAACCGGCAGAATAGTAGGAACACTCTTATTGCAGACATCGGTTGGTAAGATTACTAAGTTTGATATGGATATTAACCCACAAAACCCGACTGGTGGAAGCAATCCATTTACTAAAAAGAACGATAAAGCAACAGATTGGACAGTTGGAACTGCACCGCCCAATAGGTCGGCTATAGTTGAAAGGCCAACGAGGAATCCAGCAGAAATACTCTATGAGATAGAGAGATGAAAAGGTTGATGAATAAAAAAGGCATAACATTGATTGAGTTGCTTGTTGTTATAGCCTTGATAGTTATCATGTTGTCCATAGCCATACCCATGTATAACAGGTGGGTAAAAAAAGAGGATGTATCTGGCGATGTTCAAAAGATATACTCAGCGCTAAACGAGTTGAGGGTTAGAGCTTTTTCTGGAAAGCAGGAATGCAAGATGCAGTGGGCAGCTAATCCGTTTAAAAAGGTGGATCTGTATTGTGGTGGCAGCAAAATAGGGGAGATTCAGCTGAAGAATGACTTTGAGGGAAGTATAAAGCTTGGCGTTAGTTATGTAGATTTTTCTTCTGATGGAACTGCTGATCACAACGGTAATATCCACATAAAGGGTGATGATTATGGTGCAAGGTATAGTTGTGTAAATATATCTGAAATTAGAATATCTTTAGGGAAGTGGGATGGAACAGACTGTAATACCGAGGAATAGGGATAAAGGTTTTAGCCTTATAGAGTTGCTTGTTGCTATTGTTATAGTTTTGGTGGTTTTTCTTGCTCTGGCGCATGCCTTGATTGTCTATACTCAACTCAATGTTTTAAATGCATTAAGAAATGAAGCCGTAAAGATTGCCCAATCGTGCGTGGAGAGCATGAGGGTTATGCAGGTTTGCCCAAGCGAAGATAACATCACATATAGAAATCACACCGTAACATACACCATACAAGCCAACCCTTCAGACCCCAATAGTTTTACAAAGGGTGGGGTTAGTGATTTGACCGTTAATGTTTCATACGATTACAAGGGCAAGCATTACACTTATACTTTACAGACAAAGGTGTATAGAGATGAATAGAAAGGGTATCACTCTGATTGAGTTGTTGGTTGTTCTGGCTATATTGGGCATAGTTCTTGCGATGATATACAGAAGCTATATAGTGGTGCTTAAATCCCAAATACAGCAGAGCGGCATAGCCCAGAGCAATATAAACAATTTGATAGGGCTTGAGATGTTAAGAAAGGACATAGAAATGGCGGGTTTTGGTCTGCCCTGGAATATTAGTGTTTCTTACAATGAAGCTGATTATGATTCTAAATATACACCCGATCCACATGATTTAAATGCCGAGGATTCGTCAAAACCTGAGGCCTTTTCTTTTGCAAATAATGCTGGTCCGGATAACTCTGATGTCCTTGTTATCCGTTCATCAGTGGCAGCACTTAATAAATACACGGAGCATTGGGGTTATGTGTATGAGAATTTAAGTGATGAGGTTTATTATAAGGCGTTAGGAGGAGATGGTAATATAGATGATATATATTTTGCCGTGGTAAAGCCTGAGAATATGGAGTTTTTGAAATATGTAACAGATAGTGACTTTGGGACAACATGTAAGCCCGGGGGTAATATATATCTATTTTTTGGTATAGATGATAATAATCCAAGAATGCCATTCAATAGAGTAGATTACTATCTAAAAAGACCCACAGATGGTATGCCAAAAAGATGCGCCCCGAATACTTACGAGCTATATAGGGCCACTATAAGGCAATCAGATGGAAAAAGAAATGAGCAGCCTATTATGGATTGTGTCGTGAAGTTTCAGGTTAAATTTGGATTGGATAATAACAGTGATGGGAGTATTGATGATTGGAGTGATGCTCCATACGATAATAGTGTAGCCAATTCGGATATTAGCAAGGAAATCAGGGAACAACTAAAACAGGTTAAGGTGTTTATTGTTTATCAGGAGGGTAAAAAAGACCCCGATTTTACATTTAATCAGAGTTTTAAACTAAGAGACGATACAACGGATACATCGGATGAATTTACCCCCACTGGTGATCAGAAGCATTACAGATGGAAGATGGTAGAGCTTGTTGTTGATCCGTTAAATATAAAAGTCAGAAAAAGGAATTTGGAATGATGAAGAAAAGGCTGAATAATAAAGGTATAGCACTTATAACAGCCCTGGTATTGTCCCTGGTTGCTATGGCTTTGATAGCCGCACTTATGCAGCTTGTATTAAGCGGCACAAAGATGTCGGGATCTATGAAGGTGTATACGACAGCCTTAGAGGCCGCCAAAGGAGGTGTGGAATATTTTGTCAGAAGCATGTCCGGTTATGTTTACCATAAGGGTATGCCTTCCGATACAGATGCAAAGTGCAAGGTGCAACAAAATACCGAAAATTGGGCTGAAAGTTGCAAAAAATACATAGAATCCAATAATCGAATAGACAATGAATCTCAGCTGTCATCACACGATACCGTTGAGGATATAATAGATTACTATGATACGAAGCTCGATTTAGGCGATTATGAGGTCTATATGAAACTTGTCGATACCAGAGGCTCTTCCTCTGGTAAGTGGTATTACACCTTTGATGTTGTATCCCAAAATAAAAACAATCCACAGGAAAGGGCATGGATTATAGTATTTTTAAGGACAGATTAAAAAGAAAAAAGGAGGGTCTCCCCTCCTTTTAGGCTTTTTTGAAGACTATCTCGTTGTTCTCAAAGTCTGCGAAGATCTTATCGCCCTTTACAAATCTACCCTCAAGGATTGCCCGCGCAAGTGCGTTTTCGAGCCTGTTTTGTATGTATCTCCTTAGCGGTCTTGCTCCGTATACAGGATCGAAGCCTTCATCGGCTATCCTTTCAACGAGCCTGTCGCTTACCTCAAGCTCATAGCCGTTTTCCTTGAGTTTTTGCTGGGTCTTTTTAAGCAGCAGCCTTACGATCTGTTTTATCTCGTTCCTGCCTAACGGATTGAATACGATTATTTCATCTATCCTGTTTAGGAATTCGGGCTTAAATCTTCTTTTAAGCTCGGCGTTAACCTCAGCAACTGCCTTCTCGAACTCGATTTTATATCCCTCTGTGCCTGGCTCCCCCTTGATCCTTGTTAGGTATTCACTGCCTATGTTGGATGTCATTATGATAACGGTGTTTCTGAAATCCACCGTTACACCCTTTGAATCGGTCAGGCGTCCATCATCTAAAACCTGCAGCAATATATTGAATACATCCGGATGCGCCTTCTCTATCTCATCTAACAGAACCACTGAATAGGGCTTTCTCCTTACAGCTTCGGTTAGCTGGCCACCCTCTTCGTATCCAACATATCCAGGCGGTGCACCTATTAGCCTTGAGACGGAGAATTTCTCCATGTATTCGCTCATGTCTATCCTTATTATAGCCCTCTCATCGTCAAACAGGTATTCAGCTAAAGCCTTGGATAACTCGGTCTTTCCCACACCTGTTGGCCCTAAGAATATAAACGAGGCGATAGGTCTGTTTTTGTCGGACAGTCCAGCCCTTGAACGCAATATAGCCTCGCTAACGGCTTTAACGGCGTGATCCTGCCCAACGACCCTTTCTTTTAGTTTATCCTCCATCTTAAGGAGCTTTTCCTTTTCGCTTTCCAACATCTTGGCAACTGGGATACCTGTCCATCTGGAGACGATTGCAGCGACCTCTTCCTCGGTTACCTCCTCTTTTAAGAGCCTGTTTTCTATGGAGTTTAACTCTTTCTGTTTCTCTTCAAGCTCCTTTTGTAATTTTGGAAGCTCTCCGTATTTCAATACGCTTGCCTTCTCAAAATCACCGTTCCTTTCGGCAATCTCGATCTGCGTTTTGATTTTGTCTATCTTCTCTTTGATGTTGCGTATCGATTCTATCAGGCCTTTTTCGTATTGCCATCTTGCCTTTATTTGATTGAGTTGCTCTTTTAGTTGACTTAGCTCTTTTTCAAGCTCTTCAAGCCTCTTTTTGGAATCCTCGTCGTTTTCTTTCTTTAGAGCCTGACGCTCTATCTCAAGCTGAGCTATCTTCCTGTTTAGATTGTCTATGGGCTCTATATCACTCTCAAGCTGCGTTTTTAGGCTTGCTGCAGCCTCATCTATTAAGTCGATTGCCTTGTCGGGCAAGAACCTATCGGTGATGTATCTATGACTTAGGACAGCGGCTGCCACTATTGCAGAATCCTTTATCCTGACACCGTGATGGAGCTCATACTTCTCCTTAAGACCCCTTAAAATCGATATGGTATCCTCCACAGTTGGCTCTTTCACAAAGACCGGCTGGAATCTCCTCTGCAATGCCGCATCTTTTTCTATGTATTTTCTGTATTCCTTTAGTGTTGTGGCTCCTATACAGCGCAATTCACCCCTTGCAAGCATCGGTTTTAACATATTCGATGCATCCATGGAACCTTCGGCCGCACCCGCTCCTACGACGGTGTGAAGCTCGTCTATAAACAGTATAATCTTACCCTCTGAGCGCTTTACCTCGTTCAATACGGCTTTAAGCCTCTCCTCGAACTCGCCCCTAAACTTAGCGCCAGCTATCAGTGCGCCCAGGTCGAGCTCTATCAGGGTTTTGTCTTTTAGGCTTTCTGGCACATCACCCTTTGCTATCCTCTGCGCCAATCCCTCAACGATAGCCGTTTTACCCACGCCGGGCTCACCTATCAAGACGGGGTTGTTCTTTGTTCTCCTTGAGAGTATCTGTATGGTTCTTCTAATCTCCTCGTCCCTTCCAATGACGGGGTCTAATTTTCCGCTCTTTGCAAGCTCTGTTATGTCTCTTCCATACTTCTTTAGGGCTTCGTATTTCTCTTCGGGGTTCTGATCCGTTACTCTAACTCCACCCCTTATATCGACTAACGCCTTTAAGAGTTCGTCCTTTTTGATGCCAAAATGCTTAAACACCTCAGCTGCATCACACTTCTCAGACAGAGCTATCAAGAAGTGCTCAACGCTTATGTATTCATCCTCCATCAGGCGCATCTGCTCTTCAGCTCTGTTGAATACATCATCCAACTCCTTGGTTATGTAAAACTGCGTGGATGTTGAGCCTGTGATCTCAACCTTCGGAATCTTCTCTATTAAGCTGTCGGTGTATGATGTAAAAGCAGATATATCGGTGCCTAATTTCTTAAGTATAGAAACAGCAACACTCTCATGGTCTGAGATCAAGGCCCTCAATAGGTGAAGCGAGCCAATCTCCTGGTTTTTATTGGACTCTGCTATCTGTTTTGCTGCCTGCAGCGCCTCTTGAGATTTTACGGTCAGTCTGTTTATATCCATAACTCCCTCCTAAATTTTTTTATTTTGGCGGCAAAACCAGGGGAGGGCACCCCTCCCTCGGCATTACCGTCTTACTTTGCCTCTTTCTCGATCGGTATCTCTTTGGGTTTGGATTCAGGTTTTTTCGGAAGCGTTATTGTCAAAACACCGTCCTTGTATTTTGCCTTAATGGCATCGACATCCACATTGTCGGGCAACAAAAAGCTCCTTGAGAACGAACCGTAGCTCCTTTCCATCCTGTAATAGTTCTTGCCTTCCTCTTTCTTCTCAAACTTCCTCTCACCGTAGATGGTCAATGTGTTATTCTCAAGATTTATCTTGATGTCTTCCTCTTTCATGCCAGGCGCTTCAACCTCGATGTTGATGGAATCCTTTGTCTCATAGATGTCAACGGCCGGCATCCACTCGGCGCTATCCCTGCTCTGACTGGCGCTTGGCATAAGATCATTGAATACCCTGTTTAATCTCTCCTGGAGTGTTGTTAACTCCTTGAAAGGCTCCAATGCATTCAACATGGCTCTCACCTCCTTGTTTCTCATTTTTAATTCCGCTATTGAATATAACCTTGATAATAATATTGTCAAGTCCTTGAGGTAAATTTTTTAAAATTTTTGTTATTGGCGTTAAAAGTGGAATTTTTTTGATTTTAAAACTTGACAATACCACTATAAGGTTTATATTAATGGTTGCAGCTTTGCAAAATTCTTTTGAAAAGGAGAGTGACCATGAGGGATCCTTACGAGGTTTTAGGGGTTTCTAAGAATGCAACAGATGAGGAGATAAAAAAAGCATACAGGAGATTGGCAAGGAAATACCATCCGGATCTAAACCCAAACAACAAGGAGGCTGAGAAGAGGTTTAAAGAGATCAACGAGGCCTATTCGATACTGTCTGATCCTGAAAAACGCAAGCAGTATGATCAGTTCGGTTTCTCTGGATTTGATGCGGGTGGTAATTCCTATGATTTTAGCAATTTTAAGGATTTTGGCTTCGACTTTGGCAATTTCAAGACAACCTATTCGACAGAGGGGTTCGATATAGGCGATCTGTTTGAGAATCTCTTTGGCGGCAGAAGGGGAGGTTTTGGGGGCGGCTATGAGCCAAAGGGTGCAGACATCTATTACTCCATGGATCTGGATTTTAGGGATGCCGTCAAGGGGACGACCATAACATTAAACATAAACGGCGAGAGGGTTAAGGTTAAGATTCCAGCTGGTATAAAAAACGGAACCAAACTCAAGGTTAAAGGCAAAGGTCAGGCAGGGCCTGGTGGAAGGGGCGACCTCCATATTATCGTTAATGTTAAGGAGGACCCAGATTTTGAGCTTAAGGATGGCAAGCTGTATACGACATTTGAGATACCGCTTCTTACGGCACTATTGGGTGGCTCTGCGAAGGTCAAGACGCTGGATGGGGAGGTCACCATAAAAATACCTAAGGGAACCCAGTGCAATCAGGTGTTTAAGATAAAGGGATACGGCGTGGGTTCAGATCCGCTCTATGCGAGGGTTAATATCAAGATACCAAAAAACATAAAGGATGAAGAATGCATAAAAAAGGCGTTAGAGGGTTAAGCTATGAGTAGGAAGAAGGGTTTTTATACGATAGGCATGGTTGCAGAGATTCTAAACATCCATCCGCACACATTGAGGGAGTATGAGCGTGAGGGGCTTATAAGACCAAAGAGAACGGCGGGCAACATTAGGATATATACGGAGGAAGACATAGAGGATATTAAGTTTATCAGGGAGATGACCCAGGAGCTTGGTGTTAACTTAGCAGGGGTGGATATTATAATGAGGATGAAAAGGCAGATCGAGCAGCTGCATGAGGTTATAGAGAACTTGGAATCTGCCTTAAGAAGGAAGATAGAGGAGGAGAACGCCCGCAGAAGTTCGCTTGTTAAGAAAGAACCCTCCCACATTGTCGAGATTAAGATAGAAAGGGAGGATTAACTGCCAAGCTCCTCGCTCCTTTTGGTTGCAGAAACAACCGCCTCTATAAAACTGCCCCTCGTTCCCCTTTTTTCAAGCTCTGCTAAACCGTATATCGTGGTTCCGCCCGGTGATGCAACCATATCCTTCAACTCGGCGGGGTGTTTTCCTGTTTTTAATACCAGTTCGGCAGCCCCTTTAACCGTTTGGGCGGCTAATTTTAGTGCATCTTCCCGCCTAAGACCCACCTTTACGCCTCCGTCGGCCAATGCCTCTATAACCTCAAAGATATAGGCAGGTCCGCTGCCTGAGAGCCCGGTGACGGCGTCCATGAAGCGTTCGTTGTGTATAACAACGACCTCGCCCACAACCCCTAAGATGGCCATCGCTATCTCTTCGTCCTCTTTTGTGGTTCTTGGCCCGCAATAGATGGCGCTTGCCGCCTGCTTTACTATCGCTGCAATGTTGGGCATAACCCGTATGAATCTGCCTTTTTTTAAGATAGAGCGCATAACCTCAACCTTTATACCGGCCGCAATCGATATGATGAGTTTGCTGTTGTCTATAAAAGGATAAATCTCCTGAAGGCACTCGGGTATGTCAATGGGCTGAACAGCCAATATGATAATATCTGATTCCTTTGCCAGTTGGGGGTTCTCTAAAAACCTTACTCCAAATCTCTCCTCCACGGTCTCCTTTGGCATGTAGGCGTCCGATACCACTATGTTCTTTTTGTCTATGCCGACATTTAAAAGACCGGTTAGGAGTGCAGAACCCATCTTGCCGACACCTATGATGCCGATGATCTTGTCTTTTAACATCCTTCCTCCTCGATAGCTATTTTTTTACAATTTACAAATTTTGTAGAAAAAAGCAAACATTTGAGCAGAAACAATGGACAAAGGCTAATGCGGCTCGTATTGGGTCGGTTCTTGCCTTATAATTCGGTAAAGACAGTTTTCTCGATTCCCACTTTTTTTAGTTGAAATTTATGAATAATAAAAAAATAGAAATTACTTAATAATTAATTGACAAATTGGGTTTTATGGTGATAATACACAATTAAGATGATTTTAAAGGGTAATGCACCGCTTGAGGATTGTAAGCGTATATACTCCCGTGGCGAGCTTAAATCTATATTAAATAGGTTTGAGATAACAGAGGCCGATATAGAAAAATTAAGGGGATATAGGGATTTTATAAAGAAGTACAGCATGTCAATAGCTGAGGATTTCATCGTATATCTAAAAAAAGAGCCATCTGTTGGCAAGATCTTTGACGGATTAGGCGGCGATGCCATAAAGGGTATCCAGGAGAGGCTTAAGTTCTATCTTGAGGATATGTTTGAGGGCAGGTTTGATGAGGGGTATGTGGAGAAGAGGCTGCTGGTTGGCATGATTCATCACGAAAGGGGCATAAACGAGGAGTTTTATGTCAGTTCCTATTGGAAGATATTTGATGTGATGGGTAAATATGCAGCAAGTGCCTTCTCGTCTGAAGATTTGGTTGAGTTTTTAAGGTTGACCTTCAGGGTTATATTGATGGATACAACCATGACATTGAGGTTTTACTTCTGCGTCAAATCCCGCAGTGTAAACTATTTTAAAGAGATGTCTGAGAAGGACTATTTGACAAGGATATATAACAGGAAGAAGTTTGAGGAGATTTTAGAAAAGACGATATGCAGGGCTGATCGTTATGTAAAGCCCATGTCCCTTGTGATGTTCGATATAGATGATTTTAAGAGGATAAACGACGAATTTGGGCATAAGGCGGGTGATGAGCTTTTGAAGGAGATAGCCGACCTTGTCAGTGAGAATATAAGGCAGTGCGACTATTTTGTCAGGTGGGGCGGTGATGAGTTTATCATAATACTGCCTGAGACAGACATTAATGGTGCCTATAGGGTCGGGGAGAAGTTAAGGAAAATGGTGGAGAACCATAGGTTCTCTATAGGAAAAGGCGTAACAATCAGCGTTGGCGTTATAGAGCATCAGGCCGGTGAAAGCTGTGAGGATGTGTTTAAAAGGCTGGATGAGGTGCTTTATAGATCCAAGAATATGGGTAAGAACAAAACGATCATAGAGAATGAGCCTCTTGCCGGTTGAGCTTTTTTGCCATTTGTTTCTTTCTCATGCATCCGTAAATTAAGTCCTCTGTGTTCTTAAACTCATCTGGATGAACGGTATAAAATACATGGAAGCCTATGTGGCTTTTGATGAGGTTTTTTGTTTTATTGTCGATTTCTTCATCCCTTTCAAATAGCTCCTTAACCCTCTTTAGAAGAAACGCCTTTATGCTCTTTGTTATGCTTTGGCACCTTTCTGTGCAATCCTCTTTTTCGTTAAGATTCAATATAAACAGGAATGCGTCGTTGTATGCCCTGGATGGTTCGCTGCAACCTGAGCATTTCTTTGTAAATTCGGATAGTGCTATGGCGCTGTATAGTATTAGCTTATCCCCCATGGCCGTTGAGAAACGGTGGTTTACGATGGATAGGTTCTTTATGTCAACAAAAAATACGGCAAATGTTTTCTTCTTTTTGATTAGACTGTTTGTTTCCTCTATAAATACCTTTCTTCTCTTTAGGCCCGTCATATAATCTATATCAAACAGCTCTTCCCTTATTTTTTCAACTTCTTCAATAATCTCCATTTTATACTCCACATCGGATTCCTCTATACACCAACTGCTAAGCTCATCTTCAACCGCTGATAGTATGTTTTTATCCAACGGCTCCTTTTTCATGATTGCTATTGCATCTTGAACGCTGAGCCTATCCCTGTATCTTCTTTTGCTTGTGAGGGCATCGAATACATCGGCAATGGCCAGTATCTTTGCCTTAAGGCTTATCTGCTCGCATGTTAGACCATCGGGGTATCCGCTGCCGTCGCACCGTTCATGGTGGTGCCTGACCGCCTCTGCTAATGGCTTGAACTGTTCTATCTTTGATACGATCTCATAGGAGAATATGGGGTGGTATTGTATTATCCTGTATTCGTTGGGTGTCAATTTGCCCGGTTTTAGGAGTATGTTGTCCGGTATGCCGATCTTGCCTATATCGTGAAGGAGGCCTGCCTTGTATAACTCCTCCTGCTCCTCTTCATTTAAGTTGAGTTTTGCGGCTATTAGGCTTGCATACCTTGCGACCCTTTGGGAATGGCCCTTTGTATATGGATCTTTGGATTCCATGGCATAGATTAGGGCCTCTAAGAACTCGTTTTCGTATTCTTTGAACTTCTCTATAGAGTTGTTTATATATTTTGCTATGTTTTTTAGCTCAAGTATGGGATAATTTTCCTCATTTAGCTTCTTCTGTTTTCTGAATGCGATCTCAAAGTTTTTAAACACCCTGTTTAGCTTTTTGTTTATTAGGATAAATAGCGCTGAGGTAAACAGAAGCATCAGGCCGAAGAAGGCAAAAAGATATAGATAATATTTTTTTACAATTGCAGCAAATGTCTTTTTAAGGTTTTCTCTTGTGCTTAATAAGGCTGATTCCATCTCGTCCTCATAAAAACCCTCACCTATAATCCATCTCCACGGTTTGTATCCTATTATGAAGGATATCTTCTGAGACGGCTTTCTGCTTTTGGGCTCATGCCACATGTAATTTATGTATTCGCCGTTGCTTGAGTGGTATGCCTTTAGCTCCTTCTTGAATACATTTCTCATTAGTTGCTCTTCTTTTTTGTTCTTTGCAAGCTCCCACAGTTTTATGTTCTTACCGAGCATCACGCTGTTGTATATGAGCACAACATTGCCGCTTGTGTCGTTTATGAATATGTATCGGTTTTTGTTCGATGAGATGTTTCTGTTTGCTAAAGACTCTGCAACCCTGGTTTTTATTAGGTATTCCAAGTCGTTTTCAAACAGGCAGGATGCGATATAGGAGTTTGAAGGGGAGAATCTCTTTGTATAGCAAATGATGTTTGATGAACCGTTTGTTAGCTTTACAAAACCGCCGTTTGATAAGGTATCTGAGGGTTTTATTAGGTAAAACTCATCTTTGGCATCCCTGCCAAACCTCAAATGACCGTTTGAGATAATGCCGTGAAAGCCAAATCCGTCTAAGAATGTAATCTGCTGGAGCGTTTGAAGTATGATGTCGTTTAACGGTTTTTTGTTTTTTATGTTGATGGCCTTATAGCTGGAATATACTATATAGGATAGAGATAGGGCCTTCTCGCAATTCAGCTTCATAGTCTCCTCTATCTGGCTTCTGCTTTTTTGGGATAGGTATGGAATGTACTTCTGGGTTTCTATGACATCGCTTTTGATGTTTCTTTTGAGCAATTCTAAATACTCCGTTTTTATACTGCTTAGATTTTTGTTGAAGGTGTCTGTGTTTGCCTTCAAAAGTATAACGAAGAATGCAGATACTACAGCTACGGTTAGAATGAACAGGCCGATAGAGAGTAAAAACGATATGGGCAGGGCCCTTTTTAGCTTCACCATCTTTAAATCCCTAACTTCCTTAATATTACTGAAAAATTAGATATAAGTCAAAAATTAATATAATATAGTTCTATAAGTTGGATTATATAGAAATATCCCTTAATCTTATTGAGTTTTCCTGAAGAATGGTGTTAAATAAACAAAACAAAAGGAGGCGCCTATGCAATACACACTCATAACCGGTGCGACCGACGGTGTGGGCTTAATGGTTGCCCTTGAGCTTGCAAGAATGGATGAGCATCTGATAATACACGGCAGGAATAAACTTAAGCTTAACAGAACAGCGGAGGAGTTGAAGAGTATAAACCCGTCTATTTCTGTTAAGACCGTTGTGTGCGATTTTGCCTCTTTGAAGCAGGTTAGGGATGCGTTCGTTAAGATAAAGGATGAGAACATAAGGGTTTTGATAAATAACGCCGGTTGTTTTGACTCAACGGGTGTAATAACGGAGGATGGATTTGGCCTAACATATCAGGTAAACCACCTATCCCACTTTCTTCTGACCCATACCCTGCTTCCATCTATAATTAAAAACGCACCGTCTAAGATTATCGTTGTCTCCTCTATGGCGCATGCCGGCAGCATCGACTTTGAAACCCTAAAAAAGGGGCGGTTTGGATATTCCTATTCGGCATACTCATGCTCAAAGTTGTGTAATATACTGTTTGCCTTTAAACTTTCTCGGATGCTTAAGAGTAAGGGTGTTTCTGTAAATTGCCTCCATCCGGGGGTGATAAACACAAAGCTTTTGATAGAAGGGTGGGGCGCATGCGGGATTGATATATCAAAAGCCCATCAAATGGTGCTGTATGCTTATGAGCTTAAGCAGGATATAACGGGTGAGTATCTGAAGGATTTTTCTATCTCAAAGGCTGCAGATTTTGCTTATAGCGAAGACAATCAGGATGAATGCTATGAGATTGGCCTTAGCCATCTAAAGGACTATCTCAATTTTACAAACGCAAATCCGTAATGCTCCTGCGTTGTTATCTTGCCGTGCGTCTTTTTTATTAAGAAAATAGACGTTTGTATGGGTATAACCATTCTGCTGTTGTCTTTTAATGCGCTTAGGAGTTCTTGAGGGAGTTTTTCAGCAGAGGCAGAGACCAAAATTCGGTCAAACTCACCATAGGAAGGCGGCAATTTGTTGACATGGTATATCTCGATGTTGTTGAGGTTGTATTTGTTCAGGTTGTTTTTGCAAAATTCTACGAGTTCTTTGTCTATTTCTGTGCCAATTACCTTGCCCCTCTTTGCGATTTTGGCAAGCAGGGCTGTTGTGTAGCAGCTGCCGCATCCAACATCCAAAATGAGACTGTCTTCTTCTGGTTGTAGGAGTTCAAGCATGAAGGCCACCGTATAGGGTTGTGATATGGTTTGGGAGTTTCCTATAGGCAGTGGATAGTTTTCATACGCCTCATCCCTGTATCTATCCCTTACAAAATCACCCCTATCTATTGCCTTGAATGCTTCTATTATGGCTGTTGTCTTAAGGACGCCTATGGCCTTAAGGTAATCTATGAGTTCGTCGTTTGACCTCATGTAATTGATTTTAGTTTAAAGTTTTGCTTAGTCAACCGTTGATGTTTTGTAGAAACGGCGTTATTATAGTTGTGTATCACAATAAGGAGGGATATGCATATGAAAAGGGTAAAGATAATAGCCACGGTCGGCCCATCCACCAACTCTAAAGAGGCGATAGAGGAGCTTATAAAGGCTGGGGTCGATGTTTTTAGATTGAATTTCTCACACGGCGACCACGATACGCACAGAAAGACCATAAGGATGATTCGTGAATGCTCAAGAAGGCTGTCAAAACCCGTTGCTATACTGCAGGATATAAGTGGACCAAAGATTCGAATAGGCCAAATAGAGGGGCTATTGCAGCTAAAGAAGGGTGATGTATTGAGACTTGCAAAGAAGGATACAGGGGATAGATATACCGTATCGGTAAGCCATCCGGAGATTATAGATTTCATAAAAGAGGGTGAGAGCGTATTTTTTGCAGACGGCAGCATAAGAACCACGGCCTTGAAGAAGCATAGGGACTATGTTGAGCTTGTTGTTGAGAATGAGGGTGTTTTGTCATCAAAAAAGGGGTTAAACCTGCCCAATTCAAATCTAAGAATATCCGCTATTACACGCAAGGATGAAGAGGATTTGGCGTTTGGGGCAGGTGAGGGGGTGGATATTGTTGCTGTATCGTTTGTCAACTCAAAAGAAGACATCATAAAGGCTAAGGATATATTGAACTCTTACAAGGCTAATCCGTGGGTTATTGCCAAGATAGAGACAAAGAGGGGTGTTGAAAATATAGGCGAGATTCTCAATCACAGTGATGGATTGATGGTTGCAAGGGGCGATCTGGGTATAGAGGTTGGCCTTGAGAAGGTGCCTGTTATACAGAAGAGACTGATAAAGAAGGCAAACGCCCACGCAAAACCTGTAATTGTGGCAACCCAGATGCTTCTTAGTATGGTGAATTCGCCCTATCCAACAAGGGCTGAGGTTAGCGATATAGCCAACGCCCTTTTGGATGGTGCTGATGCGGTTATGCTAAGCGATGAGACAACGGTTGGAGAATATCCGATAAAGGCCGTTGAGATGTTGGTTAGGGTTATAATAGAGACCCAGAAGATATACCTGTATTACAAAAAATACGAGGCTTACGATGAGGATGCTATAGCTGCAAGCGTTGCTGATTTGTGCAAAGGCATTAATCCAAAAGCCGTAATCAGCTTTACAACCAGCGGAACGACAGCGAAAAACATAGCCAAGTATAGACCAGATGTGCCAATATACGCCATTACAAACTCAGAGGATGTGTTGAGGCGGTTGTCAATTGTATGGGGCGTTGAGCCTCTTTGTGTAATGAAGGGCGTCAAAGAGCCCGAGGTTTACATAGAAAGGTTAAAAGAGATTATAGCTCAGAGGCAGATGTTTAAGGAATCCGATAAACTCATATTGACCATGGGCAGTATCATAGGAAGGGAGGGCTCAACCAATATGATAAGGGTTCTTGAGGTCTAAGCCCTCCACCTTTGCTTTTGGATTTACCTTGCCTTTTGAAGTATATTGACTATATCTGCCGGTGTTAGATTGTTGGCCGTTGCAATGTCCTTTAGCGTTTGATTCTTGCTAAAGTTTATTCCCTTTGCCTTCAGGATTTTTGAGACTCTATCTAAGTCGTAATTGTTTTTCTTGCAAAACTCCTCAAGCTTCATTCTGCCTACCCCGCTTTTGAGTATAAGTGTGGAGTTCTGAGAACTGTTCTTCTTGATTATCTCATAGATCTTATCCGGCGTTGTGTTGTTTTTGGCTGCAATTTCTTTTAAGGTCTCGTCTTGCTTGAACTGTATGCCTTTTTCTTTGAGCTTTTTTATAGCCTCATTCAGCGGTATGTCTAACTCTAAGCAGAATTTCTTAAGCGTTAAGAGCTCACCGTGTGCTATAGGTATTTCCGTTTTTGATACCTCCCATGAGTTTTTTATGTATTCCTCCAAATCACTTACACTTTTGAACGGCTGAACACCCGCAACTGTGCCTGCCGATATGATAATGGTGATCAAAGCCGCATAGATGGATTCCTTCTTTGTAAGGTAATGTTTCAATGGCTTGAAATTGACTATTATGTGCCAGACTGCCACTATTACCATTAGAATTCCAAAAATCACATGCAGATTGGTCCATCCATCTTTATCTATACCCAAAAACCTCCAGCCTGTGAAGTATGCAACACGACCGTGCGGCATTATGTATAAAACAACGCCGCTGACCACAATGATCACTGTGGCATAAAACAGAAACAGATCAATCCACTTCCTCATTTGCATCTCCTTGATTTACTGTTGTAATTGAACCCTGTTGTCTTGTCCTTTATGCTGCAAGCTATAAAACTATATGCTCCTTTATACCCTTTTACCTCCACCTCATCTTTTGTTTTTATGTCTATATCTTGCAGAATCCATGTGGGCGCAATGGCCACTTTTACTGTGCCTTCATCTGTTTTTATGTCTGCCATCCACCAATATACTCCTTTTCTAAAACCGGGCGACTTGTATATCTTTTCTATAGTGCCGTAGATATGGCCGTTTTGGTTGATGCTGTTCTTTGATACACCTCTTTCGTGCTTCGAATTAATTATCTGGTTAAAATAATCTGCAGATATGAATTGAGGGGTATAGCTCCAGCCGTATCTTTTTAGTATTCCGACAAAAGCCCTCATGTGATTCCTGCTGCCCTTTTCAAGGTTTCTATAGACTAATCTTATATCCTTATTGTCGCTTTCTTTGATAGCTTCCTCTAAGTCTTTTATGTCTAAATCTTCGATCGTGGCCCCAACGATCAGCGCATCCTTCAGGCTAACAGAACCTTTTTTTATCAGTTGATTATAGAGATCTTGCAGTTTCTTGTTCTTGAATACACCCACCTCATCCTTCGTTTCTGCTATAGGATCCTGCAGGTTGTATTTGTTTAGAAGCAACTTAATCATGTGCATGTGCCAGCTCTCGCTTTTTGATATGTTTTTGAATACGGGCAGCTCCCACTTTTTATACATATTTAGATAAACATCCCTTGCCAGCTTCTCCTCCTCCCTCATGTGCATTAAATCGCTGATCTCAGTTGCAGATAAGCTCTCTTTGGGCAGATTTAACACATAATCCTCGATGGGCGCCTTTGCATAAGCACTGCTTACTAAAAGCACTAAAATTAAAAGACCCAACAACTTCTTCATCTTTACCCCCTCCTTACAAATTCATTCTTGGACTAAGTATAAAAAGGTGAGTTAAACAAAACATAAACGGACAATGACTTTTCCTTCTATATTTTTTATTTCAAACTTAATTTTATATTCTTTGGTTATCTCTTTAACAATATAAAGACCCAGGCCAAATCCTCCCTTGACCTTTTCCTCTCTTGTAAATTTCTTTGTGATATTTTTGATATTCTTGATTTCACCGTCGTTTTTTATGCAAAACTCACCATTTTTTAGCCTAATTGTTATGGTGGAGTTGCAAGGAGCGTATTTAATTGCGTTTGATAATAGGTTATCCATGAGCCTTATTAGATCTTCTTCGTCGAATATGGTTTCTGTATTATCACAATCCTTGATTATTTTGAGATTTTTGCCTTCAATCTGGGTCTCAAAAAGCGTTATCCTTTTGTTTATAAAATCCTTTAAGTTGATTTTTTTCAGATCCCTCTTTTTTTTGTGGTGCAGTTTTATGTATTTTAAATCGTCAAAGATTTTATTAAGCCTCAAAGATGCTTTCTCGATTCTCTCTATTGCTTTTTTGCTTGGTTTCTCCTTAAGGATTTCTATGTTTGTTAGGATTGTGCTTAAAGGGGTGTTCATCTCGTGTGTTGAGTCCCTTATAAAATCCTCTAAATTGTTTATAACCTCTTTCATGGGAGCAAGAAACACCCTTCCAAGCCAGAAGGATATAAAGGTTAAAAAGACCAGGAAAAAGACATTGAATGCCAGCAAAGACCTTTTTAAAAAGACAAGTTTTTCTTTGTCGAGCATCTTTTGAGCAATGATTTCCACCTTTCCCCATCTTTTTAATGTCTCATATCTGTAATATAGATAGCCGTTTTTGATCCAGAATTTTCTATTGAGGTGGATTTTCTTGCAATTAAGGTCTGAGAATATTAGCTTTCCGTTTTTGTATATTGCTATTTTTAGATTCTTTGGGCGAAGTTTGTGTTCAATAATCTTTAGAACCATTCCTTTGTTTTGTTCTAAAAAGAGTCTTATTTCTGTCTCAATTGATTTGATTTCGTTTTCTATTATGTTTTTGTATGAGATTTTATAGTAAAACCACTCTCCTATGCCTATCAGTATGGTGGTTGATACGATGTAAATCAACAAAAATCTTTTTAGTGCTTTTTTCTCAGCCCACAAATTTATACCCTATACCTTTTACGGTTTCTATGGTTTTTTTGCCTAAGATGTTCCTTAGGGTGTTTATGAATGTTCTGAGAGATTGCTCGTTGGGCTCTTCCAAATCATATAGGTAGCTAAATATTTCTTCTTTGCTTACCACCCTTCCTTTGTTTTGTATAAAGAACTTTAATAGGTCTGCAACTTTTGGTTTTAAATGAACAACCTCATTGTTTTTTTTAAGCTCTAAATTGTCTAAATCAAACTCAAATCCGTTTAGCTTCACCACTTTGCCACCGTATATTCTCTTTATAATGGCGTCAATCCTGTATTTTAGCTCCTTCAGCAAGAAAGGTTTTCTTATATAGTCATCACCCCCACTTAAGAAGCCGGCCTCAACATCTTTTTCGCTATCAAGTGAAGTTAAAAATATAATTGGGGTATTTTTGAATCTTCTAATTTCCCTTGCCACGCTAAAACCGTCCATTTTGGGCAGTTTTACATCCAGAATTATTACATCATAATTTTTCTCGTATGCTTCTTCTGTTGCCTCTTCCCCGTCAAATACACTTTTTACCTCATAAAAATCCTCTAAGTATTCTTTAATTGTTTCGTTTAAATCAAAATCATCTTCTACTAATAAGATTTTAAAACCCATAACCATTCACTCCCTATCGGTTAGGTCAACCACACATTATATTGTGCATAATTGAAGAATGAATTCAAGTTAGCTGACTAAGTTTTTGCCTGTATTAAAAGATAGATTGTAATCTTTTGTGTTTTTTCATGTTTTTTTCACAATTATTTTATAAAATTATTTTCTGAGGAAATTATTTTGGATTTTTGGAGGTGGAGGAATGGAAAGGCTCAGTCAACTCGCCATAAACGATGAGGGCTTTATCTTTGATCCGTACACTGGAAATAGCTATGCAACAAATAGAACCGGCATTTTAATATTAAACGAACTAAAAAATGGAAAAAGTGAGGAGGAAATTGCCAAAATTTTATCAGAGAAGTTCAATGTTGAACATTCTGCTGCTTTAAAGGATGTTACGGATTTTATAGAACAGCTGAGATCACTATCCTTGTTATAAAAAATGTCAAAGGTGAAGAAAATGAAGAAAATGTGCATTGGAGTTACTGGCATTAATGCCGTGGACAACCCCGGACCAGGTATAGGTGTAATAAGGGGCTTAAAAGAGTGTGAAGACCTAAATGTCGAGATAGTGGGACTGGCTTACGATGCAATGGAGCCAGGGATATACATGGACTGGCTTGTTGACAAATCCTTCATTCTTCCATATCCATCGACATCTGAAGAAGAATATATAAGCAGATTGCTATACATAAAAGACAGAACTGGCATCGATATGATAATACCCACTTTAGATGCAGAAATACCCCTTTTCATCAAATCAAAAGAAAAATTAGAATCATACGGAATTAAAACATTCATTCCTTCTCAGGAGCAATTCAACTTAAGAAGCAAGGCAAAGCTTGAGGAAACGAGCTCAAAGATAGGTATAAAAACACCCAAATCAAAGACTGTAACATCTTACGATGAACTAACGAAGGCAGTCGAGGAGTTGGGTCTGCCCGTAATGGTCAAAGGTGCATTTTACAAAGCATACAGGGCATACACACATCAAGAGGCAGTAGGTTTTTTTAGAAAAATTGTAGCAGAATGGGGATACCCGGTTATTGTTCAACAAGTCGTAAGTGGAGAGGAGATGAATGTTGTAGGTGTTGGCGATGGTGAGGGAGGAGATTTAGGCTTAGTTGCAATAAAAAAGCTCTGGATCACAAGCCTCGGTAAGATATGGACGGGTGTAACGGTTAAAAACGGTAAGTTATTTGAGCTTGCTAAAACCTTTATAGAAAAAACCCTTTGGAGGGGAGCCTTCGAGCTTGAGTGTATAGTTGATCACGATGATATCTACTTAATCGAGGTAAATCCAAGATTTCCAGCATGGATATATTTTGCCACAGGCGTTGGAATAAATTTACCATCAAGAATGGTAAAAAGGGCATTTGGAATAGATTTTGACAACTCAACGGAGTATGAGGCTGGAAAACTCTATGTCAGATATACATACGATATCGTTACGGACCTATCACTGTTTCAAAAAATAACTATGAAAGGAGAAAGCCTATGAACAGCACAATCTACGAAAAACCTATAATCAAGAAATTACAAACGGGATTCATGAACAAGTTTGGCACGGGCGTTTTTAAACGCATAAGAAAAGATATAGACGGTATTGCTATAGAGAGGTTGGTTGAGCAATTCGGTAGCCCACTATTTGTGTTCTCTGAGAAAAAACTGAGGGGGAATTACAGAAAGCTTTATAACGCCTTCTCTAATCGCTATCCAAATGTTCTGTTTGGTTGGTCTTACAAAACAAATTACTTAGATGCTATTTGCAGTATTTTACATCAGGAGGGCGCCATTGCCGAGGTTGTCTCTGAGTATGAATACAAAAAAGCCAAAAGACTCGGTATTGACGGTAAAAACATAATATACAACGGACCATTCAAAACGATGGAAAGCCTCAAAGGGGCGGCAGAAGACGGCGCCATGATAAATATTGATCATTTTGAAGAGATTCAGGATTTAGAAAATGTGGCAAAAGAACTAAATAAGAAGATAAAGGTTGGCATCAGGGTAAACATGGATACGGGGATTGTTCCGCAGTGGTCAAGGTTCGGTTTTAATATAGAAAGCGGACAGGCATTGGACGCAGTAAAAAGAATAAGCTACGGTGGTCATTTAATACTTAATGGTTTGCACTGCCACATTGGCACATTTATTTTGGAGCCAAATGCATACGCCCAAGAAGTTAAGAAAATGGTTGAGTTTGCCTATAAAATTGAAGATGAATTTGGCTACAAAATCGAGTATTTGGATATAGGAGGGGGTTTTCCTTCAAAGAACAGATTAAAGGGTGTTTATCTTCCACCAGAGGTTGTTGTTCCATCAATAGATGAATTTGCGGAAGCGGTTTGTGATACGCTACTTGAAAACCTAAGGCCGAATGATTTCCCCAAGCTTATTTTAGAAACTGGAAGGGCAATAGTGGATGAGGCGGGGTATTTGATAACAACGGTTCATGCCATAAAGAGGTTACCCGATGGAACAAGGTCTTATGTCGTCGACGCTGGTGTTAACATTCTGTTTACATCGTTCTGGTATAAGTTCAATATTGAGATGGACAGGGAGGTTAGTGGCACAGCAGAACCCAGCGTAATTTATGGCCCCCTTTGCATGAACATAGATGTGATTGATGAGTCTGTTAACCTACCACCCCTTGAAAGAGGGACAAGGCTGATAATCTCACCTGTTGGTGCTTACAATGTGACTCAATGGATGCAATTTATAACATACAGACCTTCAGTTTGTATAATATCAGAGAAGGGAGAATCTTTACTTATCAGAGAAAAGGAAGATATGGAAGATATAATAAAACGGGAAATTTTGCCGGAGGAATACAAACTTAAAAAATGAAAAACTACAAAAAATTCGCAGAGTCCATAATAAGCAGTTATGCTGGTATATTCTTTGTTGACAGATACTTAGTTGGATTTCTTTTACTAATTCTATCCTTCATAAACCCCAATATTGGCATCTCAGGTCTTTTGTGTGTCATCAGTTCATACATCTTTGCCAAATTCTTAGGTATGCATGATCAGTTTCTCTCCTCTGGGTTCTACACCTACAATCCACTGCTTGTGGGCTTGTCTATAGGATATTTGTTTAAGTTCAATCTCCTGACACTATTTCTTGTGTCAATATCTGGCATAATTACATTTCTTTTAACCTTTAGCCTGGTTAGCGTATTGTATCAATACCTAAAACTACCCGTGTTGAGTTTGCCATTTGTGATTGTCAGCTGTATAGTGTATCTGGCATCAAGTCAGTATAGTAACCTATTTGTTAACGGGTTTTATCCACAAACAGCCATCTTTGAATGGGTAAACAAGCTACCATTGTGGTTTGTTGGTTTAACAAGATCACTGGGAGCAATAGTTTTCCTGCCTAATGTGATAAGCGGTTTTATTATACTGATCGCCATATTTCTCGTATCGAGAATACTCTTTTTCTTAGCTGTAACTGGATACTTCGCAGGCACACTAACAATAGCAGCTTTTACGGGCTCTTTTGTGCAGGCATTCAGCAATGTCAATTCATTTAACTTTATACTCATAGCAATGGCATTGGGGGGAGTATTTTTAATACCAAACATAAAGAGCTATTCAATTTCAATAATAGCCGTAGTTTCATCGTCAATATTTTTATACGCCATTGAAAAGATTTGGTATCAATACGGAGTGCCTGTCTTTACCCTGCCCTTCAACATCGCCTCCATGATGTTCTTGTATGTACTGGGCTTGCTAAACTTTCCACTGATCACAAAGTTTTACAGGGGTACACCAGAAAAAACGCTTGATCATTACCTAACCTACAACAGCAGGTTTCCTGGGACATACAGAACACTTTCTTTGCCTTTCTCTGGTGAGTGGACTGTCTGGCAGGGTATAAACGGTAAGTGGACCCACAAAGGCGCCTGGATGTATGCAATTGATTTCGTGATAACAGATGAAAACGGCAAGACATACAGTGGGGATGAGAAAATTATAGATAACTACTATTGCTTCAGGAAACCCATTCTATCTCCAGTAAGGGGAAGGGTTGTAAAAATCATCAACGACATAGAGGATAACCCTATAGGTACAGTGAACAAAGACAATAACTGGGGAAATCTAATATTGATTTACGATGAAAGGGGTTTCTATGTTTTAATATGCCACCTGCTAAAGGGATCAATAAGGGTAAAAGAAGGAGACTGGGTGGAAAGGGGAAGAATACTGGCCTTGTGTGGTAACTCAGGATATTCTCCTCAGCCACATATACACATACATGTTCAGTTAACCAACAACATAGGTGCCCCAACCGTTCCTTTCAGCTTCATACAATACATAGACTCAAACAACAGGTATCACTCCAACGATATCCCAAAGGAAAACCAGAGATTGATGCCTATTTTCACAGACAAGGTCATGGACTTTAAAATGTCGTTCTTATTGGATGAACAGATGGAGTTTGAATTAGAAAAAGGCGGCACCAAAGTGAAAGATGTCAAACTCTCTGTAAAAATGGATAGCAGTGGCGAATTTTATCTTGAAAGTGGAAATGGTAGATTATATTTTACCAAATGGGAGGGAACCTTCTATGTAAACAGAATCGAGGGGAAAGTGGAGCCTGAGCTCAAAGCCATTTTTCTGGCCTTACCGAGATTGCCTTTAGCATACAGGCAAGGTATGGAGTGGGATGATTGCATTCCTACGCACCTGGTACTCAAGGGAATAAGAAAAGACATCACACTTTTAAAAAACTACATCTATCCATCAAATTGTGCTATAAAAGGCACCTATAGATTCACAAGTGACAGTGAAATTGCTGGCTATATAGAGCCATGCAACATAAAAACTCATGCAGTATTGCACGAAACAAAGGGATTTTCAAAGATAGAGGTCGCATTCAAGGAAACAAAAATTACTCTTAGGAGGTGTGAGAATGGTTAAAGCTATTTTGGGTAAGATTAAGCAAAGGAAACCTTTAACATGGCTGCTTGTTTTCTTTTTGATACCATTCCAGGCATCTTGTGTTAACCTCAACAATAAGGATCTGGTAAAAGCTTATTATCAATCCTTCAATTACGAAAAGATGGCAGATTACAAAGATGCCATAAGGTCTATCATGCCGGTTTACGAAAAATACCCACAGGGATATACCGTTAATTTGAGGCTTGGTTGGTTGTACTACTTAAACAAAAATTATGCTGATTCCATAAGATTTTATAAAAACGCAGAGTACCTGATACCATCTTCGATAGAGCCTGTGTTGGGAATGGCTTTGCCACTAATGGCTCAAAAAAAGTGGAGTGATGTCGAAGATTTGATGTATAAAGTTATAAAGATAGATTATTACAATTACTATGCCAATTTGAGGTTGGCTATAGCCCTTAGAATGGAAAATAAGCTGAATCAGGCAAGAAAAATCGTCGATAAAATGCTTGCACTTTATCCTACAGATGTGAATTTTTTAGATGAACTTGGCCTTATTTATTTTGCAGAAGGCAAGAAGAAATACGCAAAAAGTGTTTTTGGGAATGTCTTGGTATTAGACCCTCAAAATGTAACGGCAAAGATATATTACTTTGAGAAGCTGAAAGGCGTAAAATAACCCTTTAAAGGAATTAGAGGGGGTGGACACCCCCCTTTTTTTATTAGAATGATTCATGCTCTGTTCTTCTTATGATCTCATCCTGTAGCTTTTCATTCAGATGGCAGAAGTAATCGCTGTATCCTGCAACCCTTACGATTAAATCCCCGTATCTTTCTGGATGTTTCTTTGCATCTTTTAGGGTTTCTGCATCCACTACATTAAACTGAACATGATGCCCATCGAGCTTAAAGTATGTCCTTATGAGTTTAACCATTGCATCTATGCCCTTTTGGTCCTTTAGAAGGTCTGGTGTAAACTTCAGATTAAGAAGCGTTCCGCCGGTTTTTATGTGATCCATTTTGGCTGCCGATTTCAATACGGCGGTTGGGCCGTTTCTGTCCATACCTTGAACCGGCGATATGCCCTCAGATATTGGCTCAAACGCCAACCTTCCATCCGGTGTTGCACCTATCTTTGAGCCAAAATAGACATGAACGGTTGTTGGCAGCATGTTTATCCTGAACTGTCCGCCCTTGTATGTTGGTCTTCCGTCAATGTTTTTAAAGAACTCTTCAAATACCTCCCTCATTATACTATCCGCATAGTCGTCGTCGTTTCCGTATTTGTGCGTTTTGTTTATGAGCATTTGCCTTTGAATCTCAAATCCATTGAAGTTCTTGTCAAGCATCTCCTTCAGTTCCTTTTTGGTGAACACCTTATCCTCGAATACCATCTGTTTTATTGCAGCAAGCGAGTCTGTGATTGTGCCTGTGCCTACACCCTGAATATAGGATGAGTTATACCTTGCGCCGCCGTTGTAATAATCCTTACCCTTCTTAATGCAGTCGTCTATCAAGATCGATAGAAACGGTGCCGGCATGTGTTTTGCATAGATCCTCTCGATAATCAGGTTGCCCTCTATCTTTATGTCGATAAAGTATTTTAGCTGCTTCTTGAAGGCATCCATAAGGTCTTCGAAGCTTTCGAAATCCTCAAATTTGCCGGTTTCTAAGCCTATCCTTTTGCCCGTTAAGGGATCCACGCCGTTGTTTAGAGTGATCTCCAAAACCTTTGGTATGTTGAAATACCCCGTTAGGGTATAGTTCTCTTTGCCAAATGCCCCGCTCTCCACACAACCGCTTGTGCCTCCGCATCTGGCATCAACAATATCCTTGCCCTGCCTTAGAAGCTCTTGAACAACAGCATCGGAGTTGAAAACGGATGGCTGGCCAAAACCGGTTTTGATGATGTCTATAGCCCTTTTGATGAAGGCATCGGGGTTTTTCTTGCTTACATGTATCGAGGCATTGGGCTGAACAAGCCTCATCTCCTCCACTACATCCAAGAGCATGTAGGTCAACTCGTTGACATTATCTGAGCCGTCTTCCTTGATGCCGCCTATGTTTATCTGGGCAAAATCCGTATAGGTTGAACTCTCCTCAGCCGTTACGCCAACCTTTGGTGGAGCAGGGTGGTTGTGAAACTTGACCCAGAGACACTCCAAAAGCTCCTTAGCCCTTTCTTTTGTCAGCCTGCCTTCCTCTATGTCTTTTTTGTAGAACGGGTATAGGTGTTTGTCTAATTTGCCGGGGCTAAAGGCATCCCAGCCGTTTAGCTCTGTTATTACGCCTAAATGAACAAACCAGTAATACTGCAGGGCCTCATGGAATGTATCCGGTTTGTGTGCCGGAACCTTGTTGCAGATCCTTGCTATTTCCAAAAGCTCATCTTTCCTTTTTGGGTCTTTTTCGTTTTGGGCAAGTTCTTCAGCCTTCTTGGCATATCTTTTTGCAAACTCAATGATAGCACCTGCAGCTATCTTCATGGCCTCAAGCTCTTCCTTTTTGTCCAACGCCTCTGGATCCCTCTCAAAGTCGAGCTTTTCTATCTGCTCGTCTATCTCTTTAATAAAATCCAGCATACCCTTTTTGTAAATCTTTCCATCAAGGACGGTATGTCCCGGGGCTCTTTGTTCCATAAATTCGGTGAATACACCGGCTTCAAATGCATCCTTCCATCTCTGTGGCAGCTTTTCAAACATCATGTCCCTTATGGTTTTGCCTTCCCAGAATGGAATTATCTCTTCTTTGTAAATCTTCATGACATCGTCTGAGACCTTGTATGAAACCTTTGGTCTGTCGTTTAGCGCTTTTAGGTCTTCTTCCTTGTGAAGCGTAATCTCTGGATATGTTGGTGTGGCCTTTGGTGCCTCACCCCGTTCGCCAACGATTAACTCACCGTCGTTTATAACAACCGTTTTGTTTTTTAGTATGTATTCAAAGGCCTTTGCCCTCTTGATAGGGATAGAGGTTTCCCTGCAGTTTTTGTAAAACTCCGTTAGAAGCCTTGCCCTCTCTGCCGATATCCTCTCAACCGCCTCGATGGATTGCCTTCTGAGTTTTTTGATTCTATCGTTCATACCCCTTTCTTCCTTTACAATCTTCGTATAATCAACGATCTTGCAGGCCACATCCTTCATTTTTAACCTCCTATGTTTACTCTAAAACCCTCGTTTTGAAAGGCTTCCTTAAGCCTTTCCATCTCCTCATCGGTTGGTTTTTTGATATCACCAAGCAGAAACGGCATCTTTAGCCTCTTGTATTTATCCACCATCATGGAGTGATACGGCAGAAGGTCAACCGAAACCACATTGTTTAGTTGTTTTAGGAAATCTATTGTTGCATTTATATTTTCCTCATCATCGTTGATTGTTGGAATTATTGGTATTCTGATTGCAATTTTTGCATCTTTTTTATCCAGTGCCTCTAAGTTGCTGAGTATTGTTTTGTTATCGACGCCTGTGTATCGTTTGTGCTTGGATGGATCCATGATTTTTAAATCATACAGGTATAGATCCACAAACTCAACCGTCGATAGGAGCTTTTCTTCTGCTGTATAACCCGTTGTGTCGAGGGCTATATGCAGACCCTTTTCCTTTAGCGCCTTTAGCAGTTCCATTAAGAAGTCGTATTGGACAAACGGCTCACCCCCTGAGATGGTTATGCCCCCACCGTCCTCAAAGAATACGGAATCTTTTGTTAACTCCTTGATTAGCTCATCTATTTCATAGTATTGCCCCACAACCTCCAAGGCGTTTGTTGGGCAGTTCTGCCAGCATTTGCCGCACATGTCGCAGAGGCGGGTGTTTATCTCTATCCTGTTGTTGATAAACGATATAGCCTTCTTTTCGCAGACGGCCTTGCATGTTAGGCATCTTATGCACTTTTGTTCGTAATAGATTATCTGCTGATAGGGCTTTTGGCTTTCCGGATTGTGGCACCACAGACACCTCAAGGGGCAACCCTTAAAGAATACGGTTGTTCTAACGCCAGGCCCATCATGGATTGAGTATCGTTTAATGTCGAAGATCAAACCTCTCATTTTTCTACCCCTCTGATATCTGATATATCACATATCTTGACCAAAGTCAACCCAAAAAAATCAACATCCTGACCATAGGCATCAAGAAAACCTCTCAATTAATATGTTTTTCTGCACCTTACCCATTGCATTTTTGGGCAACTCGTCCAGTATGTGTATGCGCTTTGGGCATTTGTAATGGGCAAGGTTCTTTTTGCAGTAATCGATTAAATCCTGCGGATCTATCCCTTTGTCTAAAACAACGGCAGCCTCCACCCTCTCGCCGAAATCGTCGTCTTTTACACCGAAAACGGCGCTCTCTTTTACATCTGGATGGCTGTCTAAGACATTTTCCACCTCTTTTGGATAGACATTCAACCCTCCGGTTATTATGAGCTCTTTGGCTCTTCCCACCAAAAATAGCCTTCCTGAATTATCTGTATAACCCAGATCCCCGCTTTTAAACCAGCCGTTGTCGAATGACTCTTCCGTTTTCTTGGGCATTTGCCAATAGCCTTTAAAAACATTGGTGCCCTTTATGTAGACCTCTCCCACCTCAAACGGTTTTGCCTCTTTGCCATCTTTTACTATCTTTATGGAGCATCCCTCAAGCGGGTATCCCACGCTTAGGGGTATCCTCTCTTTGGGCTCATAGGGATTTGATGTAATCATACCTGCCTCGCTCATGCCGTATCTTTCCAGTATCCTATGTCCTGTTAGGCTATAGAATTTCTCAAACAACACCTTTGTTAAGGGGGCAGAGCCGGATATAAACAATCTCATGGAGGAGAGGTCTATCCTGCCTTCCAATTTTTGAAGGGCATCGGTAAGGCGTGAGTATATGGTTGGGACGCCCATGAATAGCGTAATTCTTTCGCTTTCTATGGTTTTTAGCGTCCTTATCGGGTCGAATTTTTCATGCATTACTATGTCCATTGCTGCATTTAGACCACCCTGGAGTGCCACGACCAACCCGTGAACATGGAATATGGGCAAGACATGGAGCAATTTGTCTTTATCGGTCATACGCCAGAGTTTTTTTAGGGCTTCCATGTTTGTAATCAGGTTTTTGTGGGTTATCATAGCCCCCTTGCTTCTGCCTGTCGTTCCTGATGTATAGGCGATAATCGCCACATCGTCGGGTTGGGTTGTTGGTTTTTCTTTATATTCACCAACATCGTTTATTTTATCCATCTCCTCATCAACGAGGAATGTTTTTATTTTTAGTCTATCGATAACGCCTTTCAACCTTTGACTGTTTTCCTTTGTTGTGATAAAAAGATAACTGCCTGAGTCGCTTAAGTAATACTCGGTTTCTGCTTCTGAATATGAGGGGTTTAAGGGCAGTGTTATTGCACCTATCAGCATGTTGGCAAAGTGAAAATAGATAAACTCCATGGATTTTGGCAGCTGAAGGGCAACCCTATCGCCAAATGATACGCCCAGCTTTCTAAGTAAAGATGCAGCCTTTCTTATCATTGAGGCGATGTATCCGTATGTGTATATCGTATCCTCAAACACAAGCCGCTTATTGGGGTTGCCTTCCAACGAGTCGAGGATCTTCTGTGAGATGTTCATCTTCTATCCCCTCATAGCAATAACATCCAATGCGACCCTTGCCCCTTTTGGCATGGCTGATTGTATTACAAGCGACCTTGCCGGTTTGTTTTTAAAGTATTCACCGTAAACATCGTTAACAGCAGAGAAATCCCCAAGGTCTGTCAGATACAGCGTGGCCTTTACCACATCATCCAAAGAAAACCCGGCCTCCTTCAGTATGGTCCCTATATTCTCTATAACCCTTCTTGTCTGTTCTTTTACATCATTCGAAACAATCTCTCCGTTTGAGGGGTCAATGCCCAGCTGCATGGATACAAAGCAGAAGTCGCCCTTTTTGATGGCCTGGGAGTAAGGCCCTAAAGCCTCGGGTGCATTTTTTGTATTGATGCGCATCTTGCCCTCCTTGTTTAGTTTGAGATATCGACCTTGAACACCTTCAAAACGGGTTGTGTTTTTAGCGTTGTGATCAGGTCTGCGACGCTGAGTTTTCTTGGGTTTTCTATTGTTATCGTTATCTTGTCTGAATCTGATGTAATGAAGTTTTCGATCGGCTTTTCATAACCTAAAAACGGAGTGTTGTTTAGTGATGCGCTGAGTTGTTGCCTGAGCTGATCCTTTGATGTGTTGGTCTCCTTTTTTATAAAATCCAGGGCCCTGTCAACCACGCCTTCGTTGGTTATGCTAAAGCTTAAGTTTATGGGTTTCATCGTGTATAGCTTTGACAATAGGCTCAAAACCATCAACGGGTCGCCTTTGTTGGATCTTAGCTGCTTTGCTACATTCTCAAAGCCCTGATAATCTATGTTGGTTACATAGAAACTATAGCTGACCTTTAGGTTGTTTTTGAAGTCTATCTGGTATTTGTCTATGTTTAGTATGCCCTTGTCTTTGTTTATTATGTAATGGGCTTTTATGTATATGGGATTGTCCAGCCTAAGCACCTTTGTCATGATTTCTTTGGCCTGCTTCTCTTCTTTTACGAGTGAGTTTATAAGCATTTTGTTTAGCTTTATATCGTCAAGTGAGAATCTTATGTCCATGTTGCCATCGCTTCTTTTTACATCCCAATAGCCGTTCTTTGCCTCAAATAGCGGTTTTCCTATGAGTTCTGTCGGTGAGTCTGAGTTGAGGTTGATGAGTTCTATATTTTCCATCTTTACAGTAAAGCTCTCTTTCGGATTACCCGAAATGGTTAGTGTTTTTATGTTTAGCTCACCCACCGTTTGTTTGGTGTTTTGTATATCCCATTGAACACCCTCTAACTTTACGCTTTTTGAGAATATATTTGCCTTTAATGTCTTGTAATTTACATCCCCTTCGAGATTTGCCTCCTTTAAGAAGCTTTCAACCTCGGCCTTGGCCCTTTTTTGGGCATATGTGTTGGCAAAGAAGTATCCGATTATACTAATCGCAACAACCAAACCAATTACAACGGCCACCAATCCCTTTTTCATTGTTTCCTCCTCCTGGATTTTTCTAATTTTAGAATATCTTTTCTGTATAAGCAAGGAAAATTAATCGTTAAATAGCATCCGTTTTTTGGGCTTTAGTATTATATTGAATAGGGAAGGGGAGAGTATGCAGGTTATAGCGGCAAGGATTATGATAGCCGAGTTGATCTCCTTGTTTATGAGGTTTAATTTCAGTCCAATTATGCTTGCTGCAATTATCAGGCTGAGTCTACCGCTTAGAAGGAACCCCCCAGCCAATGTTTCTTTTAAGGAGAACCTGATCAGAAGCGGCAGGCTTGCAACCACCTTTATGGCCATTGCCCCTATGACCGTTATTGCTATAAACTCAATCCCCGCCTCGGCTTTTATGGGTATTGAGGATTTGGCCCCCTGATATATGAAAAAAACCGGTATAAAGAAGCCGTATCCTATAGCGTCAAGCTTGGCCCTTAATACCTTAACCCTGCTTTTGTTTAGATTTGATATGATGATGCCTGCAAGAAAGCTCCCCAATATGACCTCAACTCCCAACTTCTCAGATAGGAATATAAAGAAGAATAGAATGGCAAAGGAGCCCCTGATACCTATCTGTATATGGGGTTTGTATTTAACCATCTGAAAGGGCTTTGTTATGTTCTGGTTCTCTGGGGCCTTCTTGATGAGGCCTATAAATAGAAATACCACGGTTATCAATAGAAAGAATATGAGTATCTCCGATGTTATTCTGTTTTTCTCCTTATACAACGAAAATAGGGTTATGGCTATGAGGGTCAGAAAATCCGCTAAAAAGGCCGCATAGAGGAGGGTTTGCTTGTATGTGCTTTTTAGGTCTGCTCTGGATTTTAGGGTTGGAAAGACGATAGCAACCGATGTGGTTGAAAAAATCAGGGTCATATAGAAGACGCTTTTTGAGCAGTGGAAGAGTTTAATCAAAAAAGAGGACATAAACCACGATGCCGCAAATGTTAAGATGAATATCATTGTCGCTAAGGAATACGGTGAGTTGACAAATCCGCCTGCGTGCTTTTTTGTTGTAATCTGGGTTTCAAGCCCTCCCAAGAACATCAGAAAGGCTAATCCGAAATTGGAGAGGAATTCTATGGTCTCTGAGCCTGTGTGTATTAGATTTAGGCCGCTTTTTCCTATAAGAAACCCGACGAATATCTCAAAGGCCACAGACGGCACCAAATCCCTTGTTATCCTTGCAGCTATGATGGGTATGATAAAGCTCAATATGACAATCAGGGTTAGTGAATCTATCATAGTATCGATTTTACGATGGGTATGAATTTATTTAATATTCTTGCCGTTGCACCCCATATTATTTCACCCTTATAGTTCAGCATTGGCGTTTTTCTTTGCCTGCCTCTAAATGTATAGATTCCTATGGGTATGGGTGAGTTGTCTATTAAATAGTCAAGCGGTATGAAAATGATTTTTTCCACCTCTTGGGTGTTTATGCTATAGGGAGGATTTTGTCTTATCAGGCCAACAAACGGGTAGATGATGAAGTTCGTCGTCAGGGTTTTTGTGGGCTCCACCGCCCCTATGATTTCTATGTTTTGCCTTTTTATGCCTAATTCTTCCTCGGTTTCCCTTACGGCCGTATCGATAAAGGTTTTGTCCTTTTCTTCCCTTGAGCCGCCTGGGAAGGATATCTGAGATGGGTGGAGCCTATCGTAGGAGGGCTTTTTTTCAAAGATCACAAGCCAGCCGCTTTCTGTTTTTAGAAGCGGTATTATAACAGCAGACTCTTTGGCATTTGTGGATATTGGACTGTGTTCTCCGTTTAGCGAGCTTTTCAGTTTTTCTATCAACATAGAAAAATTATACACAAAGCCATTCAATTTGGGTAGATATTTGTACTGCGTTGGTGTAAAATTTAAACATGAAGGTCTTTTTGGTTGATGTGGATAATACCTTATACCCTGAGGAAAGCGGCGTATTTGAGCTTGTGGATAAAAGAATCAACAGCTATATGGTTGAGTTCCTTGGTATGGACGAAAAAGAGGTGCCAAGAAAAAGGATAGAGTATTGGCATACATACGGCACAACGATGGCTGGCCTTATGAGGCATTACAACATAGACCCTTACCATTTTTTGGAATATACCCATGATGTTGATTTGGATTCCTTGATAAAACCCAACCCAGCCTTGAGGGAGAAGCTAAAGAAGATGGAGGCGGTCAAGATCGCCTTTACCAATGCGCCGCTTAAGCATGCACAAAAGGTGTTGTCTTTGCTTGGTGTTGAGGATCTGTTTGTTGACATATTTGATATAATAAGCGCCGATTTTATAGGTAAGCCGCACAAGTACCCCTATGTAAAGATTATCAATCAGACGAAGGCTGAGGATTACATAATGGCGGATGATTTTGAGAGGAATATAGAGACCGCCAAATCGTTGGGTATATTCAGCATACATGTGGGTAAACACGCCTCCAAAGGGCATCTCAATGTTAGGTTTTTTGAGGATATACCGATTGATGTGGTTAATCGTTGATAAGCAGTAGTATCTCTTTGGTTATACTTGCAGCCACCACCGATGATACACCGCTTGCATCGTAATGAGGCGATAGCTCAACAATATCGGCTCCGACGATTCTTTTGCCTTTCAAGAGCTTTATGAATTCTATGAGTTCTTTATAGGAGATGCCGCCGGGTTCTGGTGTGCCTGTTCCATTGAATATGGATGGATCGAGCACATCCAGGTCTATTGTTAGGTATATGGGTCTGTCCTTTATCCTTTCCAAAAACTCTTGGGCCTTTGATAGGTCAAACAGCCCCATATTGACATCCCTTAGCGGCAGGAGCCTATCTTCCTTTACCATGCTCCTTATGCCTAACTGATAGAGGTTTTCAAAACCCACCAACTCTGAGCAACGCCTCATGACCGTTGCGTGTGAATAGGTCTCCCCCCTGAATGAATCTATTAAATCGCTATGGGCATCGAGTTGTAAAACGGTTAAATCCTTGTATTTTTTGGCATGAGCCTTCACGATTGGATAGGTTATGAGGTGCTCACCCCCTAAGGAAACAACCCTTCTGCCCTTTGAGATGAGCTTTGATATGAACAGCTCTATTATGTTGAGGTTGAGTTTTTTATCACCATAACTTAGAGGCATATCGCCGATGTCGTAAAACCTTATATCCCTTAAGTCTTTATCCTGATACGGGCTGTATGATTCTATACCGTATGATGCTTCCCTTATGGCTTGTGGTGCAAATCTTGAGCCGGGTCTATAGGTGGATGTGCCATCGTAAGGCACACCCACCAGCACTGTTTTTGCTTTTTTAATGTTGGGAAGTGAGCAGTAAAACCTCATTTACTCCCACCATAAAACCACGCAGGCAAATACAGCCCCGTGTTCTTCAACCACATGGTCAACCGAGATGCTCTCGATTCTGTCTATTTCGAAACCACGATACTTCATGCCCCACTCGGCCATCTTTCTTACCTGTTTTTCAGCCTCTTCCTTTGTTATGTTGTAATCCTCAAATTCCATGATTAGACCGTTTTTGGTGGGGTCTTTTGGTATGGCTATTGCCACTGCTGCTGCTATTCTCTGTCCCTTTTTACTGGATGTTAGCGCTGCATAGGCAACGGGTACTAAATCCCCCGGGGGTAATTCTATATGCTCCTTTTTTTTGCAGGATGGGGGAAGTATAGAGCTCATTTTCACCAGGTTTGTATTTCCAACGCCGCTTTTTAATAAGGCCACATCAAATGCATTTAAGGGGCTAAAGCCTTCGGCTTCTGCTGCTTTAATTGCATAAATGTTGGGAGCCCTATTGAACATCTATGGTTTCCTCCTAAAAATAAAAATCAAACAAAAGCAGCGCTATTGTTTTCTCTTTTTTGTTGCTCTATTAAAAACGGCTTGAAGCTTAGGTTCTCTATGTCTAAAACCCCTCGCAAGACCTCTTTTTCCTCTGTTTTTGAGGGTTTTAGAACACTCTTTAGATACTCATGGGCTTTCCATGGATTGGAAGAGTCGCCACATGTAAAGAAATCAACCGCTGCAAAGCCGTATTCAGGCCATGTATGGATGGCTAAGTGGGATTCTGCGACGATGACAACGCCGCTAACCCCGAAGGGTTCGAAGGTTCTAAATGAGGAAGAGATAACGGTGGCATTGGCCGCCTTAGCAGCCTCAATAAGGTGCTTCTCCAAAGCCTTTGGGTCGTTTAGAAGTTCCTTTTCACATCCAAAGTACTCAGCCAAAACGTGTCTTCCGAGTGCCTTCACTCATGTGCCCTCCTTTTTTCTTTTAAAAGTTTTCTCATGCCTTTGCAGGCATGACAACAGTTAATCTTTATATCACTCTTGTGAAAATTATGCAAGTTTAAAGAGTGGTATTTGAGTAAAATTGTCTTATTGCTTGATTGTTAGCAGACTTTGATATTATACTATGGCAAATAATCAAAGGGGGGATTGAGATGGCCAATATAGAGGAAAACATTGAGTTTACAGACAACGGCAAAAAAGTCATTATTCCAAGAGAGCTCTGGGATGAGATTGTTGAGGCTTTAGAGGATTATGGTTTATTAAAGGCAATGGAAGAAGCAGAAAATTCATCCCTGCTTACCAAAGAAGAAGCATGCGAGGATTATCTTCTTGGCAGGCTTGCTAAAGAGAGATTGAAAGATTTAGACAAAGCGGTTGAGGTTGGTTTGGATGAGCTTAATAAAGAGTGAAAGAACTTTCTTTACCATGGGCTTCATAGTCAGTCTCATAGTTTCATTCCTTCTCCTGGTAAGTATCAATACGCCCATTTTAAAAGCTCTTATTGCAAGCCTGTTTATAACGATGTTTGGCGGTGTGATTTTAGGGTGCTTGGTGGTTGGCGTAGTTTTGCTTGTTGTTGAGTATGTGGTGTGGGCGTTGAGGGGGATTTAATGGACACCCCATGGTTACCCCAGCATTTTCACCAATAAAAAAAGCCAACCCCAGCATTGCCGAGATTGGCGTCAAATTAAGGTTTTTGTTGGTAGCGGGGGGAGGATTTGAACCTCCGACCTTCGGGTTATGAGCCCGACGAGCTACCAGACTGCTCCACCCCGCGTCAAGCGACGCTTCTATTTATAGCCATTTATTCTTAAAAGTCAAGATTTTTTTGGTGGATTTTGCCTTTTTTTGTATAATCAGGGCAATCATGTGTTTTAGAGTTGTTTTTAGATGGGTTTTTTATATTGCCTTATTCCTTTTCTTTTCTGTTTTACCGGGCTTTGCGGCAGATAGGATCGTCTCTTTAACGCCTGTTGCAACTAAAGAGATCTTTATGTTGAAAAAGGGCAGGGCGATTGTGGGATGTAGCAGGTATGGTGTGGTGCCCAAGGGGTTTAAGGTAAAAAGGGTCGGGAGTGTGGTTAAAGCAGACATAGAAACCATCTTAAAACTCAAACCCGACATAGTCATTGTCAGTTCACTTATGAACCTAAATGATGTAAAAAAGATGAGATCGTTGGGTTTGAATGTTGTGGTTTTTAGACAACCCAAGAGCTTTGATGATATATGTAATCAGATGATTAGACTTGCCAAGTTGATACACAGTGAGGATATAGCCAACGATATAGTTAAAAGGGCCAGGGATATGGTTTTTAGGATCAAGAAAGCCACAGAAGGGCTAAAAAAGCCCAAGGTATTTGTCCAGATAGGGGCAAATCCGCTATTTACAGCCGGAGGGGACTCTTTTATAAACGACTTTATAACTTTTGCAGGGGGTATCAATATAGCTTCTGATGTTAGAAGTGGCATATATTCTCCTGCTGAGGTTATAAGAAATAATCCCGATGCCATAATAATATCCCAGATGGGGTTTGATGGAGAAAGGCAGGCTGCCAGATGGAGGAGATTTGCATTTTTGAACGCCGTTAAAAACAACAAGATCTTGATTTTAAACGATTACAGTTTATGCAGCCCAGATCCCCTATCCTTTGCTAAAACACTCCTTAAGATAGCGAAGTTTCTGCATCCAGAGGTGGATTTTGAAAACCTTAACTAAACTTACGATATTGTTTATTTTTTTGATTGTCTCACTTGTTTTCTCCTTATCATGCGGTGATAGCGGCTTTTCCTTAAAAGGTCTTTTTGAAGGCTTGAAGGGTTCGGGAATAGAACATGTTATACTGTTTAAGCTGAGACTTCCCAGGGTTGTTTTTGGCTTTTTTGTTGGCGGGGCTTTGGGTGTATGTGGGGTTATCCTTCAGGCCCTTTTTAGGAATCCATTAACCGAACCGTATACACTTGGCGTATCTGGTGGTGCGGCATTGGGTGTGGTTGTGAGTTTTTTGCTTAATCTGGAAAGATGGGCTCCGCTGAGTGGCATTTTGGGTTCTATGGTGGTTGTTTTCTCCCTTTATGGTTTTGCCGTAAAAAGGGGTAGGTTGAGTCTGGATAGTTTGTTGCTTGTCGGTGTTATGATAAGCTTTATTTCGTCGTCTATGGTTCTATTTGTCATGGCCGTATCCAATCCGGAAAAACTGCACGGCATAGTTTTTTGGATGATGGGCTCCCTTCAATGGCCGACAACCCTTGCCTTGTGGCTTGTTGGGCTTTCGTCGATTACAGCGGCTTTGGTCTCTTTTTTATTTAGTTGGAATCTAAACGCCTTGTCTATAAGCGAAGAGGATGCTGTGTATTTGGGTGTAAATGTTGAGGCGACCAAACGGATTGTGTTTCTTGTTTCGTCTTTAGCTGTTGGGGTTAGTGTGTCTTTTGCAGGCATTATAGGCTTTGTTGGCTTGGTTGTGCCCCATTTTTTCAGGATTACCTTCTCATCTGACCACAGGTTTCTTATTCCTCTCTCCTTTTTCGGGGGAGGGTCATTTTTGATTTTGTGTGATGCGATTGCAAGGAGTGCCGTTGCGCCTGTTGAGTTGCCCGTTGGTGTAATTACCGGGATTATTGGAGGCCTGGCCTTTATCTGGGTGTTTTTGAAAAACAGGGGATATACTCCATGATAAGTGTGGAGTCGATCCATTTTTCTTATAAAGACAAGCATGTGTTAAAGGGTACTAATTTTAAGGTGAATAAGGGTGAATTTTTCTGCATTGTAGGACCAAACGGTGCGGGTAAATCGACGCTTGTAAAGATTATGGGAAGAGCTATAAGACCGAATAGGGGCTCTGTTGGCTTAGGCGGTGTGGATATATGGTCTTTGGATGCAAAGGGGTTTTCAAAAAGGGTTGCCGTGATTGCCCAATCCCCCCATTACGGATTCTTAAAGGTTAGAGAGTTTGTGTTGTTTGGCAGGATACCCCACTTCTCTATGTTTAGCTTTAGAGAGACCAAAGAGGATAAAGAAGCCGTCAACATGGCTTTGGCTCTATGCGGTATTGATAGGTTGTCTGATGAGTTTATGCACAGAATTAGCGGGGGTGAGAGGCAGCTTGTTTTTCTGGCAAGGGCTTTAGCGTCCAATCCAGAGGTCTTAATAATGGATGAACCGCTTTCCAATCTGGATATAAACAACCAGGAAAGGATACTTTATCTGCTTAAAAGCTTAAGGGAGCGGTTTGGATTGACTATAATTGCGGTTTTACACGATTTGAATGTGGTGAGCGAGTTTGCCGATAGGGTTTTGGTTCTAAAAGATGGAGAGGTTAAATCAATAGGTGCACCGAAAGATATTATAACGGAATCCCTTGTTAGGGATGTCTATTCAGCCAGCAAGATTAGGGTTTTTAAAAAACCCTCAAACTCCAGCCCGTTTGTTTATATAGAAAATATTTAGTCATCCTTAAGCTCGAATGTTATGGTTAAAACGATGTTTGCAGGTGGTCTTATTTTGGATCTTTCTAATATACCCTTTGGAATTGGGGATGACCTTTTTATGATCTCTATGGCAGCTTTGTTTATATCTTCATAACTCTTTTTAATTATCTTTATCGATGTAATCTCTCCCCCGTTTTTTATATAGAAGCTTAGGTTTACGCTGCCCTCTTCGCCTTTATAGATAGCAGATACAGGATAGAATTTGTGCGATGAGATCCAGCTAAATAGCGATGAATGGGAATTTGGTGAAACAACAATGGGTTTTGAGGGTGGTTTTTTAGCCGTTTTTGTAAGGATTTTTGATGGGTTTGTCGATGAGTCTAAGCTTGATAGTGGTTTTTGTTTGTGATTGAGTTTATGGGTGTGTTTTTGCTTTGGTGGTTTGGTTAAAACAATGCGGTGTTTTTGGATTTTGGGCTCTGTTTTTGAGGCTGGTGCCATGAGGCTATGTTTAAATGGTAAAATGGGCTTTTGGGTTTTGTGTTTTGTTGTTGAGCGGTGTCTTGTTTTGGGTTTTTTATTTATGGTTTGGGTTTTTTGCGGTTCGGTTGGGTGTTTTTGTTCTGTTTTTGTCGTTTTTAGCTGAATTAGGCTTACATCGTATATCTTTTTGGGGCTTGTTTGGATTGGTTGAAGTGTTGAGTGGTGTAAAAATAACAGCACGGCCGTCCCGTTGATTAAAAGCGAGACGGCCGCACTTAAGAGGTGGTAGCCAAAACCCTTAGAACTTATATGAAACGCTGGCGAATACACTTCTTGGGAGCGTTGAGTATCCATAAACCTCCTCATAGAACCTGTTGAATATGTTTTTGACGCTTACAGAGGCCTCTAAGTTATCTATTGGTTTGTATATAAGCGTAAAATCAAAAACTGCGTATTTGCCCGTTTGATGGTTGTGATTACTGTCGTCAAATCTTTTCCCAATGTATCTGCCATCTAAGGTTGCAGTCAATTTATCGCCCATCGGTTTAATCGTTATATAGCCTGTATAGACCCTTAGAGGAATCCTTGCTGCTTGTTCACCTGTACTTGGATCTTTGCTTGATGTGTAGGTGTAGTTTGCGCCGATGGTTAAAAATTCTATTGGGTTGGATTTTAAGCCGATTTCAAAGCCATCGGAGACGGTCTTGCCTTCTTTTTGCGTGTATTTCCATGTGGTTGTGTCAAAGCCTATTCTATTTTTTATTATGTTTTTGAAGTATGTTATGGATATGCTCGTTTTATATGGTAATGCCTGTGTTATGCCAAAATCCCAACTCTTGGATTTTTCGGGTTTTAGGTCTTCGTTTCCGTAAGATGAGTATAGCTCATAGATGCTTGGAGCCCTAAAGCCTGTTGAGAAGTTGGCTTTTAGGATCGTGCTTGTCTTTTCTATTAGATAGTTTGCCCCCAGTTTGTATGTAAAATGGTTGCCGAATGTTGAGGAGTGATCCTCTCTTGCGTTGCCCTGCAGGATTAGGTTGCCTATGCCCTGCTCAACCTCAACAAAGGCCCCTATGTTGTATTTTAACTTCTTTATAGCCGGAGGGCTGTATTCTTTGCTTATATTTACCCAATCCTTCTTAAAATCCACGCCAGATGTGATCTTTGTGCGTTTTAAGGGTTTGTAATCTATCAAAAGACTGCCACCCCACCTTTTGCTTTTGAAGTATTTATTATACCACCACGATGGGGCTATGGATTTGTTATATCTAAAGTTTTGAAGGTAAAAGATGTATGGCTCAATGGATAATTTTCCAAAATCCTTGTGGATATAAAGCTTACTCAACACAAAATGGGTTTGATTTCTGTAGCTTCTTGCTGTTGGTGTTTTGTTTGATGCTGCAGAGTCGTTTGCCGGCCAGGCATAATCCAAATAGTTTCTGGTTTTATACCACTTAAATAGTGTTCCTATTTTTAATGAATCATCGGGGATGTATTCGATTTTTGTGTCAAATGCCGTCTGATGGTATGAATCTTTCTCATCACCCCTTGAGTATGAATTATCGGGATTTAGCTTGTCCATCTTTGATATGCCGCCTGTGTCGAATCTCAAGACATTGATATAAAAGCTTATGTTGTTTGTTTTACCCGATGCTTCTAATGATTCCTTGTATGTATTGAAGGAGCCTGCACCTTGAGTGTATTTTACATGGGGTTTACCCCTGCCTTTTTTGGTTATTATGTTGATAACCCCTCCAATGGCACTTGAGCCGTACAGGCCGCTTTGTGCCCCCTGGACTATTTCTATCCTGCTTATATCATCCGTTGTTAGATTGGTTAGGTCGTAATATGGCTTGGTAAGGGATGGATCGGATACATCAATGCCATCTATTAAGATCTTTGTATAACATGTTGATAATCCCCTCATATAAACATTCGTTGTTCCGCCAAAGGCCCCATTGGATGTTAAAGACAATCCCTCTATATCCTTTAATGCATCCTTTACATAGATGGCTCCTTTGTTCTTTAGTTGCTTGGATGTTATGAGGTTAACCTTGGATGGTGTTTTGGCTATCTTTACCTGGGTTCTTGTTGCCGTTACGACTATGGTATTATCGGAGTTGTTGTTGGCAAGCGATGTATTGGAAAATAGCAAAAATGCGCAACCAAAAGCCATTAATCCCTTTAGTTTCATTCTTGACTCCTCCTTTTACCTGATAATACACCTCTTTACCCATCGATTGGCGATTTGTTTCATGTTCAAAAGCTCCTGATGGGAATAACTGGATTTTTCCTTAAATGATGGGTTTAGGGTTTTTGTCGGTATAAAGTTCTGGATACAGAATAATTCGGCACCGTTTATGAGTTTGGCGATCTCGGCTATATCGTCTTCTGTTATTAGGTCTTTAACGACTGTTGTTCTAAACTCATAGGGTATGCGGGCATTAAGCAGAAGACCTATGCTGTCTTTTATATTCTGTGTATTTGTTTTAGTGTTTGTTATGTGATTATATTTTTCTATCGGTGCCTTAACATCCATTGCTATGTAATCCAAAAGATTCAGGCTCAAAAGCCTTTCTATTAAGCCCGGATTTGTGCCGTTTGTGTCTATTTTGACCTTATAACCCATATCCTTTAGCTTACGAATAAACCCCACAAGCTTATCGCCGTGTAATGTTGGCTCTCCCCCTGTGATGGATACAGCCGTAAGTTTGCCCATTCTCTTTTTTAGAAACCCCAATATCTCGTCTATCTCTATCTCCTCTGCTGTATTGTTAACAAGCTCTGGATTGTGACAGTATGGGCATCTAAAATTGCAACCCTTTGTAAACACAACGGCAGATAGCTCACCCGGATAGTCGATCAAGGAGAATCTTGTTAATCCGCCAAACATCATACCGCCTTGAAGGTTTTTCTTTGTTTAAACTCCTCTTGCTTGCCGTCATTCCACTGCTGCGTTGGCCTTAGATAACCCACAACACGAGAATACACCTCACACGGCGTGCCCTTAAGCTCTTTCTTTGCTTTTTCTAACTCCTTAATCCTTTTCAATATTTCATCTCTTGTCATCTTTGCCTCCAGGTTCAGTATTAGTAATGGTGTTGGTAAACTGTTATCCACCCATTCACCCATCTACCCATTTTCCATCTCTAACTGCTGCTTCAACCTTTGAATCTCCTTCTCGATCTCCTCCAACCTCTCCCTCTTGCATATTGGACATTCTCTGTGTTCCCCGGCTATGTATCCATGCACAGGGCAGATGGAGAATGTGGGCGTGATGGTAAGGTATGGCAGCCTGTAATTCTCAAAGATGGTTTTTATAAGAAGTTTTACGGCTTTTGTTTCATGCAACCTCTCTCCAAGAAATATATGCAAGACGGTGCCGCCTGTGTATCTTGTTTGCAACTCATCCTGCAGATCCAATGCCTCGAATATGTCGTCTGTATAGTTCACCGGCAATTGCGTTGAGTTCGTGTAATAGGGTTTTGATGCCGTGCCCGATGTTTTTATGCCGGGATACCTCTTTTTGTCTAATTTTGCCAATCTGTATGATGTGCCCTCTGCCGGGGTTGCCTCTAAGTTGTAATTATTACCCGTCTCTTGCTGAAACTGCTCCAATCTCTCCCTCATAAAATCGAGGGTTTTCTTTGCAAAATCCTGACCTTCCGGAGCCGTTATAGGGGCTTTTATTAGGTTTAGGCAGGCTTCGTGCATGCCTATAAGGCCTATGGTCGAGAAGTGGTTTTTCCAGTATTCATCGAATCTTTCCTTTATGGATGATAGATAAAACTTAGAATACGGATATAGATCGAAATCGGTAAACCTCTCTAACACCTTGCGTTTAATCTCTAAAGAATCCCTTGCCAACTCCATCAATGTATTTAACCGCTCGAAGAACTCATCTTGCGTTGCAGAGATGTATGCTATTCTTGGCATGTTTATGGTGACAACGCCTATCGAGCCGGTTAGGGGGTTTGCGCCAAACAACCCGCCGCCTCTCTTCTTTAGTTCCCTTGTGTCAAGCCTGAGCCTGCAGCACATGGAGCGGGCATCTTCTGGATTCATATCTGAGTTTATGAAGTTCGCAAAGTACGGTATGCCATATTTTGCCGTTGCCTCCCATAGCGGTTCTAAATTGGGGTTATCCCAGTTGAAGTCTTTTGTAATGTTGTATGTGGGAATGGGGAATGTAAAAACCCTTCCGTCGGCATCACCCTCGCTTGCCACCTCCATGAATGCCCTGTTTATCATGTCCATCTCTTTCTGAAATTCCCCATAGGTGTGGTTTAGCAGTTTGCCCCCTATAATTACGCCCTGATTTTTCATAAAATCAGGAACCTCTAAATCAAGCGTTAAGTTGGTAAAGGGTGTCTGAAAACCCACCCGTGTCGGAACATTTACATTGAACACAAACTCCTGAAGCGCCTGCTTAACCTCTTCATAGGAGAGCCCATCGAATGCAACAAAAGGTGCCAAATATGTATCGAAGTTTGAGAAGGCTTGAGCCCCTGCCGATTCGCCTTGGAGCGTATAAAAGAAATTGACGATTTGTCCCAATGCGCTTCTGAAGTGTTTGGCAGGCCTGCTTGCAACCTTACCCCTTGCACCCCTAAATCCCTTAAGGAGCAGGTCTTGCGGATCCCATCCCACGCAGTAAACGCTTAACGAGTTTAGATCGTGAATGTGGAAATCGCCGTTTATGTGAGCTTCCCTGATCTCTTTTGGATAGATCTTATTAAGCCAGTATGTTTTTGTTATGGCAGAGGATATGTAATTGTTTAAGCCCTGGAGGGAGAAGCTCATGTTTGAGTTTTCCTTAACCTCCCAATCCAGCTTATTGAGATACTGCTCGACCAGTTCCACATCGGCCTTGTTTTTGAATTCCCTGAGTCTGGCGTGTTGCTCCCTGTAAATGATGTATGCCTTGGCCGTTTTTTTGAATGGGGATGAGAGCAGCACCTCTTCCACTATGTCCTGGATCTCCTCAACCGTTGGTGTCCTGTCTTTGAAGAACTTATAGGCCAGATCCAAGACCTTTATCGTCAGTTTTCTTGCCGTTTCGTAATCAAATTCCCCTGTGGCACCTCCCGCCTTTGCAATTGCGTTTGTTATCTTTTCGGCATCGAAATTTACAACACGACCATCCCTTTTTACGATTTTAGAAAACACTTCTTCCCCCTTGAGGTTGTTTATGATTGCCGTATGGATAAATGTGTTATGTTGATGGTGGGGTTTTAATGCTCATAACTGAACCTCCCGTTCTTCTTTATTGTCGGGTAAGTCTCCTGGCTCGGCTTCATCCTACTCCCCTGCCTTCCCATCGAGCGACCCCTTAGGAGCCCATCCCGACAGTGGCGTTGTTAGGGTTTCGTCAGCCTCACAGTTGCGGGGGCAGCGCCGGATTTTCACCGGACTTCCTTGACCCGACAGATTACTTATACACCCATATTCTGGATTGTGTCAATAGTTAGTTGGAATGATATGTGTGTTTGTTATGCTTTTGCTTTACTCAAGGTCGTTGGATATGGATTTTATTATCCTTCTTTGCCCTTTTGAGAGTATCACCTTTCCGTCTAATATCTTTTCTATGGTGTATCCCTTTATCTTGTCGCCTTCCTTGAGTATCTGATAATCTATTAACACAACCCTTTTGCCACCCGATAGGAATATGCCAGAAATGTTTATATCTGGGCTTGATGGTTCACTGCTCTGGGTTGTGTTTTGTGGTTTGATAGGTGGTGAGTATGTGTAATTGAATAGGTTGTATTTATTATTTGGCGGTATATGGAATACGGGCAACTTATGTGCGTTTGCCATCAAGGGCAGAAAAACAAGACAGGCTAAAATTACACTTTTTTTCATTGCATATTCACCTGCACATACTCTATTCTCAGTTTTGCCTCATAGAGCCCGTTTTTGCTTGCTATTGAGTAAGATGGAACCTGCATATTCTGGGAATAGTCCTCTATAGCATCCAGAAAGTAAACGATGTTTTTCAATGTATCATCTATAACAAGATCGAACTCATATATATCCTTAAAGCCATCCCTTTTTATCTGTGCAACATTAAACGATACAACATTTATGCCTGTTTTTAGGAGTAATTCCTTTATCATATGCCCGACATCTAAAACGCTGACCTTTTTGTTTTTAAGCAATGCTATTTTGTCTTTCATAAATTGTATCTCTTTCCTTGCTCGCACTATCTTGTTGAATACCTGCTGCTTGTTTTGTATTGAGGAGAGTTTGGAATATATCTCTGTCTCGTAATTTATGCAATTATCTATTAAGGCCTCCCTTTTGTGTTTTAAGGGTGGGAGTATGTATTTAAAGAATACGATATTTACGGCTATGATTAGAAGAACTGCTAATATGACTAACTCTTTGAGACTAACATCCTTTTTAATCTGAATGGCTTTCAATACACCACCTCATAGCTTATAGAAAATTCAAATTGGCCGTCTTTCTGTTTTACGGAGTGCAGATTTAGGTTTTTTATGTATTTATTTTTCTCCAAAAAGTAATAAAATCTTTGAAAATCCGATAGTGAATTGGCAATGCCGGTTGTTTTAAAGTATCCATTCTCATAGCTGAAACCCTTAAATCCCACACCCTTTGAAAATGTGTTTAGATATATTATCGTTGAGGCAAACGCCGATTTTCTAATAAAGATCATACTCTTTAGTTTTTTCTCTTCCTCTCTTAGCTTAATCAGGGTTTTAGTGAGGTTTTTATAACTGCTTTCATAGTTGGATAGTTTTGCATCTAAGGAGGAGATTTTATTTAATACCTGTTTTTTTCTTTGGATGCATTTTGTTAATTTGGTGTTAAAATAGACATTTGCAACATAAACCAAAATCAGAAACGCAGCGTTAAGCACAAGGGCCGCTACGCCTATCCTTTTTAATAAGTATTCCTTGTATGAAAATCTCTTGTCCTTCGGAAGCAGGTTTATCTCTTTCATTTTACCTCTCTCAATGCCGCACCTATGCAAACTTCCAAATAATTCATTTTATCAATAGCGGAAAAGTCGATCTCTTCGTTGAATTCGATCAATTTTTGCGGTTGGAATCTTGTGGTTTCCAAAGAAAACAGCCTGGATATATAGTTTTCCAGCTTTTTTATCTTGTTTACTTCACCTATGGTTATGATCTTTTGTATGTCTCCTATCTTCTGAACGGTGGTGATGTAATCTATGGTTCGCTGTATCTCTATTGTGAATTGATCGAATGCCTCGGATATGCTTCTGTAAACCGCCTCCTCCTCTTCATTGCCATCATCAGGTTCTTCCAGCCCCTTTTCCCTTATGAGTCTTTCTGCCTCTTCTTGGGTTATGCCTCCAGCGTTGCATAATGAGTTTATGAGTTCACTCCATGAGTATCTTAAGTTTCTTAAGGCCAAAACCTTTCCTTGGGAGCAGGCAGATATGACAGAATAGTCCTTAAATATTGCACAACCCAACAGATAATCACCCTCAAGAAACTCATTAGCGGCCCTTCTAATTGATACGCTGTGTGTTTCAAAGCTGTACAATTTTAATTTCTTTTGTTTTTCCAGCATGCCGTAATAGAAATTAAATAGACTCTTGGGAAGTGCAACCACATATGCAACGGTCTTGTCCTTTATCTGGTGTTCTTCGTAATCTATTATGTAATCCTTTAGCTCTATCTCGTAATCCCTCTTTAGGTCTTTGTATATATTGGATTTTGATTCTGTGTTGTTGTTGTAAAAGTATATATGCTCTATAATCGACTGGTGCTTGAATGATACATTGGCCAGGATTTCTTTTGGGATATAGTCCGATAAGGCGTTAAATATATCTTCAAGCTCACCTTCATTTGCAAAATCATAGAAGAACAGACTTTCTATAGAGTAATCCCTTCCCTTTTTCTTCAATATGCATGCATCTATTCGGTTTTTTCCTATGGCTATACCGCATCTTAGGTTTAAATCCATTATTTTACAAACCCCAAAACCACGAGTTTGGATTTTATTGTGCCCCTTAAAACAGGATCAGGCGTCATTTTCAATGCTTCCCTGTAATTTTGCCTGGCTTTATCTATCATGCCGATCTCCTCATATATTACAGCCCTATCCAGATACACTTCATATCTCTGGGTATTTATCTTTTTTAATTCCTCTAAAGCCTCTTTGTATCTATTCTGTTGTTTTAGGGCCATGATTAAATATAGCCTTGCCTGGTCGTCTTGGTGTCTTTTTAGATAAAATCCAAGCAATTCTATAGCCTTTTTAGCATTGCCTGTTTTTGCATAGTATATGCCTAAGTATTTTATGTTGTTCTCCTTTTGCGCCAAGTCTTTTAGTTCCTTCAATTTGTTTGTTTCCAAATAATACTCAAATCTTCCCTTTCCCTTTATTTTCCTTTGTCTTATCATGAGTTCGCCGTTGCTTATGTTTTTCTCTATTTTGCTAATGATGGATAGGTCTTTTTCTTTGATTTGTCCTTCTATTTTTTTGTTGGTTGATATAAAATAAAGCCCAAAAGAGCCAAGGCATACAAGCAGAAGCAATGCATATATCGCCACCTCGTTTATTTGGCTTGGGTTTACCGTCCCCGTAAATGCTTTTTTGTGTGTTTTTCTGTCTGTTTGAAGTCTTTTTAGGGATTTAGCAATCAGACTCATCTTATTATACCCGCAAGACCGAGTCTTAGAAGCCTCTTTTTGTCGAATTTGTAATACTCTTTAGCTGCCATGACCACATCCTTTGGATATACCTTTTTTGAGTTTCTTGATGCTGCAAATATAAGGCTTGTTTCTGCAAGCTGATTTATCTCCCTGGGATTGCCTCTTGTCAGCTTATAGATGTATTTTACAGCCCTGTCTTTGAATATCGATCGTCTGTACTTTAGGGCCTGATTTACCCTGTATTCTATGTATGATTTTGTCTCTTCAAAGCTTAAGCCTTTAAGGTATACCCAATAGGCAACCCTCTGCTTTATCTGCCTGAGTTTTGTCTGGTTTAGTTTATTTATTAGCTCACTTTGGCCAACAAGCAGGATCTGAACGAGCTTGGCGTTCTCCATCTCAATATTTGAGATTTGCCTTATCATCTCCATAGATTCAAAACTCAAATGCTGAGCCTCATCCACGATTATCAATGCGTTGTTGTTGGATTTATAAAGCCCTACAAAGTAATCCACCAAATCTTGAAATATCTCGCCCTTGTCTTTGTTTTCTATGTTCAAGCCAAAATCCTTTGCTATGTATTTGAGTATTTCGCTTTCTGATAGAAATGGGTTTAAAACCAGACTGACCTGGGTGTTTATGAGCTTATTTAGAAGGACCCTGCTCAATGTGGTCTTTCCCACGCCCACATCGCCCACAAGGACTATTATTCCCCTCCTTGAGCTAATCGCATACTCTATGGTTCTTATGGCATCGTCGTGCTCCTCAGAGCTATAAAAGAACTCAGGATCGGGTGTTAGCCTGAACGGTTCCTCTTCAAAGCCAAAAAAATCCTTATACATATCAATTCCAGAACTTAAACTCTATCTTGCGTTTTATATCACCAATCTCCCCTTCACTTGTTACCGTATGCAACTTCACGGTTGAGCCGTTATCCAATGTTATCGTGGAGTTTCCTAAAAATTTTAGAGTTATCTTTCCATTGCCCATTGTGTAAACCCCACCTATACAGCTACCTTCTATTACACACCTTTCAATAGCAATTTCCTTGCCACTTTCTGCAAGGTAAAGGGCTTGAGCAGAAAGCAGATCCTCAGAAGAGGAGATGCTGCTGCTTGACAGAAGGCTAACGATCATCCCTCCAATAAACGCAAATAGTATAAGCAAAAAAACAATAAAAATCAAAGAACCTTTGTTGTTAAGGGACATTTCTTATATGCACCTCCTGGTTGTATGTCAACTCAACATCGCCCTTTCTCATAACAAGCTCGATTTTTAACACGGCCTGCCTGAATGTAAAGCCTTGCATGTATGTGAACTTCAGGCTTTTTATGTAATTTGCCATTATGTATCCACCCTCTTCTATTTTTGCTTTGTTTGGAAAATCGACAGAATCCCTGTAAATCTTCCTGTCTTTTAAGTAAAACTTCACAATTTTGCCTATTTTGTATATCCTGTGATAGGGTGAGTCCTTGATGATGTTTTTATTCAGGATACATCTTCCGCCCTGTATGTCTTTTATCGTATAGACCCTGTGAATAGACTTATTATCACTATAGAAATAATCGGGCTTTGTGTTGTAAATAGACACATAGTCATTTGCCGCAACATTAATCCCAATGCATGTAATATTGTCTGAGTTTTGAAGCGGCGAATAGTAACCAGCATCAGAAAACTCTGCAAACTCGATTTCACTGTTGCTCAAAACCTTAACCGTGTTTGGTATTGCATTTCTCAGTTCAATTGCCATCCTGCTTGCAGCATACTGGGCTTCATTGAACAGAAGCGTTTTTACCTGTGTATCCACATACCCTTCCATAACGGGCATGATTAGGTTTGAACCAAGATAAGCCACTATGCCCACAAGCACCATCGTTATGATCAACTCAACAAGCGTAAAACCGCTTACCTGCAATTTTGGATTATAAATTTTAGATCTATTAAATCCCATATCCACTCTCTAATTCAAAATCCAAAATCCAAAATTCAAAATCCTCCTAAAAGTTTCCCTTTAGCGCCTTTAGTGTGTATGTTTCATTAAGCCCTTTTGATTTAACCTTAACAGTTATGAGTTTAAAATTCTCAGGACAGCTTGCAACCTCAACACTGTTGCCATTCAGTTTTACACATTGAACAGTTACCTCTACATGATACCCCGGCGTAACATCAGGAAAACACCCGTTTGAGCCGGTTGTGCAGCTTAAGCCATTGAAATCATCCACATCGTCAAATGTTTCTGTGCCACTACCGTCATTGCTCTCTTTCCCTATATTGATTTTATTTGGAGGAATAACGCCTCCACCGTTTGGTGTATCGTTATCGAACTTTCTTGATAGTATCTCATCCATAACGGACTGGGCAACCTCTACAGCCCTATGTCTGATAATCGGATCAGATGTTCTGCCCAATGTATTATAAAAAACGACCATAACACCCACCACACCAATAGAAAACACAACTATGGCAAGTATTATCTCAATAAGTGTAAAACCCTCTTTGTTTTTAATCATTTAGAATCACACCGCCTGCAATTGGTGTTATGATGACCTTTTTACCATCAATTATAATCGTTGTATTGTCCGTTATTTTGCTCCCGTTGTCATAAACAGGCTCACCCATAAAATCAAAACAAATTGGCGAAACAGAACTGTTTATGCTTTTCTCAACCCCTATATCCTCGCTCTTCTCACCCGGCACCAGTATCTTACTCGACCCTTCCTCAACATAATAACTCGAACCGTTAAACCCAACACAAACCCCGCCGCCCCTAACCATAGCCTCATGCTGGGCATACCGAACTATGGTGGCAAACTTTATCTGATCGGCCTTTTCTTTATAGCCACCTGTGAAGATCTTTGGCCCAACCACTATGGATAATATACCTATCAGCACAATAACGATTATAAGCTCGATCAATGTAAAACCGCTTTTCATTCCAGCGCCTTGATTGTCTTGGGGTTTATGTAAACAGAGCCCGTTTTGTTGTCATAGATGTAGGCATGATTCAATCTATCGAGTAACTCTTGCCTTTTTTTGTCTATCCTAAAATCCCTGTAATACAGATAACCCTTCTTGTAAAGCTCCAAAAGGTTAGAAGGAAGTTTGCCATTTTTTACCCTATACAGCTCAACGGCGAGCTTAAGATTGGAAAGCTCAACATTCAGTTGCGTCCTTATGGCTTCATTTCTCAACACCCTATACCTCTGATAAACCACACTCACCATAATGGCAATCACAGCAAGGACTATAACCTCTTCCCATGCAGAAAATCCATCTCTCATTGATGGATAACCTTGACCATGTCCCACATGGGCAAAAACACTCCCAGTGCAAGAAGGAGCACCATTCCCGCAATAAATACCAATAGAATAGGCTCAAGAGCAGTGGATAGGTTTGCTATTGCATACTCGATTTCCTCATCAAAGTAATCTGAAACCTTAAACATCATTTCATCCAATCTGCCCGTCTCCTCACCCACGGCAACCATATCACTTACAATATCTGGAAAGAAGTTGGAGTTCTTTATGGGTCTTGAGATTGTCGCACCGCCTTCCACATCGGCCCTGATAGCCAAAACGGCATCCCGCGCTATCTCATTGCCCGTAACCTCGGCCACTATGCTCAAAGCCGTTGTTATGGCAAGGCCGCTTTTATACAAAAGCCCCAATATTCTCATCATCCTCGATATGTAAATTTTATGAACAAGCTTACCTATTATCGGCATCTTTAAAATCCATTCGTCTATCTTTCTTTTGCCGGCCTGCGTCATCTTGTATCTTTTAAAGGCAACAATCCCGCTTACGATAAGAATCAATACCAGCCACCAGTAATTATGAACAAAGTTATTCACCGCTATAAGTATCCTTGTGGGCAGTGGCAGTTGAACATTAAATTTGCTAAAAATGCCTACGAATTTGGGTATAACAAATGTGATTATTATCGTGAAGGCCACAACAATCGCTGTAACCACGATCTTTGGATACCGCGTGGCTGTCTTTATCCTGTTTCTTGTCTTTAATTCAGTCTCCAAAATCGTTGCAAGCCTTTCCAAAACCACATCCAATGTTCCGCTCTCCTCACCAACCCTGAGCATGTTTATGTACAGCGGCGAAAAAACACTTTTGTGAATTGCAAATGCCTCACTCAAGGACATTCCGCCATCAACATCCTTTCTTATCTGCTCAACTATGCCTTTCAATTTGAATGAGACTGTCTGTTCGCTTAAGCGCTCTAAAATCGTCGAAATAGGCACACCTGCATCAAACAGTGTGGCAAATTGGCGTGTAAAAACGATTAAATCCTCTAACTTTACACGGCCAAATCTTACCCTGAGCTGATTTATTATATTGCCCAACTCATCAAACGCAGAGGCTTGCTTTAAAACCTCAACATCTATGCCCTTATCGTATAAAAAAAGCAGCGCCTCATCCTGAGACGCTGCCTCTATAATGCCCGAAACCCTCTTGCCCTCAGCAGTGCCTTGATAGGCAAACTTCATGGGTTATTCACAGCCAGTGGTAGTTACTTTAACAGTAGGAGGGGTAGTACTGTTATCGTATGTTACCGAACAATCTGTTTTATTATCATAAGCAAACGTACCATTGTCTTGATCAACTATCTTATCAGCACCATCAAGATTTATAGCTTTCGATATGCCACTTGAATCTGCTGTAGGGTAACCATTACTACCAACAGTTACATTATCACCATCTGCCATAGTTACAGTGTCCCCACCCCCCTGAGCAAGCCATTTAGCGTGGACAATATTAGCAGCAGATCTTATGCTCCCAGCTACACCTTCAATAACAGCCTTTTTAGACTCTCCCGTTAAATTGGCAAACTTTGGTATGGCGAAAGCCGCCAAAATTCCGATAATCACGATGACGATAATCAACTCAATCAGTGTAAAACCCTCTTTCCTCATCTCAAATACCTCCTAAAAATTTTTTTAACTAACTTATTATACAAACCCAAAGCCTAAATTAACAATACTTTTCCCACCTCCTCTCTTAAGAAATCGGATTTTTAAGTAATAATTATAACACAAAAATTACCAGCACACCCCCAATTTTTTCAGCAATTCCACATAACCACCCAACCTTTGAAAAATCTCTTCTGCAACCTCTTCATTGTAAGTGTGAGATGTCAAATTTCTATCATCAATCATATTAAGCAGAATCTCCAGGTCATTCTCATCAACATAACCATTCAAAAATAGCTCCCTCATACAGCCCTTTGGAGAATTGCATACAACACCTTCCCTTATCTTTAGAAAAACCTTGACACACTTCCAAAACGCCTCGGTTGTGATTTCAAATCTTTGAATAGCAGAATCCCTATAAACTTCATAGTCTTCGTTTTCCTTATTTGTATTCTCAATCACCTCTTTTAGTCTATCAAAAGCTCTCTTAAAGCTTGTCTTTCTCTCTTCTAAATCCACCTGACACCCTCTTTTGACACTACATCCCTAAACTTTTCATTGTTATTCAAAACAACAATATCTACCTTAAACGGCAGATTGGAGTTCTCTAAAATTTCCCTTAATAAGCTTATCTTCAAATCCACATCCTTCTTTTTGTAAATCCCCAAATCAACATCCGAGAACTTATTGTCATCACCCCTCGCCCTTGAACCAAACAAAAACAGATCCACCTCATCAGTCTCAAAGTATTCCTTTAAAAAAGCTTTAAGCTCCTCTACCGTGCTTATCTTTGTATTAAAACTATTCTCTAATATCTCACCAACCCTCAAGTTTCTCCCACTCAAAGTCTTTAATAAGCCTATTCAACGAGATTTGGACTTCCCTATTCGGAATCTTTAGCGTATACCTATATGCGCCATCCAAACCAACAGAAACATTATCTATAGTCAAATAGCCTGTTTGATACAAAAGAACCTCAAGCTTTAAGTTTTCAACATCAAAGCTGTTCAAAAGCTCTTCTCTTACCGTAAGGTTCTCAAGTTGGGGTATGAAGTATTTGTTCCTCTTGAGCATCTCTATCAAAAAGTATGGATTGCCGCTTTCAAACCAATAGTTTCCAAACCTTTTGTATTTCAAAAGCTTCAAAACATCGTAAGGATTATAAATTTTATCTTTAAGGAAGTAATATCCGTTATACCATTCGCTAACTTTATCTAAATCCAAGTCTTTTGTGTATTCAGCAAACTCGTTTTTTAAGTTATCTTGCGTATAACCACAAACACTGCCAAAGTTAGGGTTCAAGGATATATCCTCCAAATTATTCAAACCGCTAAAAATCGAGGCTTTGGAAAATTTTGTTATACCTGTTAAAAAAACGAACCTTAAAAATTCATCGTTCGATTTAAGCTGAGAATATATACCCCTCAAAAAATTCCTATTCCTTTTGGCAACATCCAAATTATTGATATTATCCAAGATGGGTTTGTCGTACTCATCTATTAGCACAACCACTTTGTTCTTATGTTTTTTAAAAGCTTCGTTTATCAGCTGATCAAGTATTATGCTTGGATTTGTGGCATCGCATTTTACACCCAACCTTTCTGCATTTTTTCTCAAGATGTGTCTTGTTGTTTCTATCGTGCTTTCTAAAGAGGAAAAATCTCCCGTTAGATCAATCTTAATCACAGGAAATCGCTTAAAATCGTACTTTTCGTATATAAAAAGCCCCCTAAATAGTTCCCTGTTGCCTTCAAATATCTCCTTAAGCGTATCTAAAAAGAGACTTTTACCAAATCGCCTCGGCCTTGATAAAAAAACATATTTGTAGTCTGTTATAAGCTCATACGCTTCTTTTGTTTTATCTATGTAAATATAACCATCTTCTATGATTTCTCTAAATGTCTGAATACCGATGGGCAGTCTTTTCATATCTTATCCAAAACCCTTATTCCTTAACAATCGTTGCCCTTAATACCTCTTCAAGCGTTGTAATGCCCTTCTTTACAAGCTCGAGTCCACTTTCCCTCATAAACTTCATGCCGTTCTCTTTAGCCTTCTGCCTGATTTCATCAATAGAGGCGTTTTTGTTTATCAGACTCCTTATGTCCCTGTCTATCTTCATCACTTCATAGATGCCGATCCTGCCTTGATAGCCACTAAACTTGCACTTCTCGCACCCCTCGCCTTTATACAAAACAATATCTTCATCCAGACCCAATCTTTCGATAAGCTCTTTTTCCGGTTTATACTCAACCTTGCAGTATGGGCAAATCTTTCTAACCAATCTTTGGCCCACAACACCAATCAAAGATGTCGAGACAAGATAGTTCTCAATGCCCATCTCAACAAGTCTCACAGCACTTGATGCGGCGTCGTTTGTGTGTATAGTCGATAAAACCAAATGCCCCGTCAGCGATGCCTGAATGGCAATCTCAGCCGTCTCCTTATCCCTGATCTCGCCGATCATGATAATGTCAGGGTCTTGCCTTAAGATGCTCCTCAAAGCATTAGCAAAAGTTAGACCAGCCGCCTCATCCACATTGACCTGATTTATCAGCTTAAAGTTGTATTCAATCGGATCCTCAACGGTGATTATGTTCTTTTCAGGCGTGTTGAGCTTGTTCAGTGTTGCATACAGCGTGGTTGTTTTTCCCGAACCCGTTGGACCAGAGATTAAAATAATCCCGTAAGGCCTCGATATCATCTCCTCATAAACACTCAAATTGTAATCATCCATGCCGATATTTCTTAAATCAAGTAAAGCTTTTTCCCTATCTAAAATCCTCAAAACCACCTTTTCACCGTAATTTGTTGGCAGAGTGGAAACCCTGAAATCCACATCCTTAAAATTCCTTTTTATCTTAAATCTGCCATCCTGAGGAATTCTCTTTTCGGCTATATTCATATTGGCCATTATCTTGATCCTTGAAACAATGGCAGGGTGAAGCACCTTACTAAGGCTTAGAACCTCATGCAGTATTCCATCAATTCTGTATCTAACCCTTAAGATATCCTCATCCGGTTCAATGTGTATATCGCTTGCCTTCTCGGCCAAGGCCTTGGCGATAATTCCATCAACAAGATTAACGACCGAGGCATCCTCTGCCAAACTCCTTAAAACATCCTCATCACTTCCACTTGAGGTTATCTTCTTTTCGACATCATCCACGATTTTGTAAAGCCTATCCTCAGTTCCGTAAATCTTCTCAAGGGCACTGAAGAGCTCTTCCTTCGACATTACAGTTGGTATAACCTCTTTGTGCGTTATCCTGCTGATTTCATCCAGGGCAAAGATGTCCGTCGGGTCATTTGTGGCAATGGTTATCTCTTTATCATTAAAGTCCACAGGAACAACCTTAAACCTTCTGGCGAGCTTCTCGGGCAACGCTTCCTTAAGCGGTTTTTCAAACCTTATATCCTTTAGTGTGGTTTTTTCTATTCCTAGCTGCTCAGCCAAAACATCGGTTATCGTCTGCTCATCAACATAACCAAGTTCAATAAGCATCTCACCGAGCTTTTTGCCCTTGTTCTTGGCCTCATTTAGAGCAACCTTTAGCTGGGCTTCTGTTATATAGCCCTTTTCTTTTAATAAATCCCCAATCCTAATCTTTTTTAATTTTGCCATAAACACACCTCAAATTTACTCATGGTGCCACCTCTTTCCATTCGATAACCCTATCCCTACCGCGGTATATACCAAAGAATGCCGTGCCTTTTGTGTCGTTGTCGTAAAGCCAGTTGTAAAAAATGGCGCTGTTGCTCAGATCCACATCTATACTGCCGTATTTGTCTAAACCGGGTGGTGAGAGAGTCAGGCCACCTTCTCCTGCATCTATCTCATTTACAGAGCTAACAGAAGTGTCATTATCTGAAAGATTACCTGTAAAATTATCAAGCACAAAATCGCTGCTATCCAAGACCGTACATACATCATCCCCGTTCAACTCCCATTGGGCACCATTCCAATATTGAGTTTGAACCTTCAATATTAGTTTTTCATTTCCTGGACCATAGTTGTTGAAGATTTTTAATCTTCCATATTTCATCAAAGTGCCAGTAACAGTAATATTGTCTGGACAGTCTGGACATGTGACATTATCCGAATCAGTTACATTGTCGATACTAAAGTGAAATTCCGGTGAAAACGGAGCAATTTTTGAATTGTTATCTTTTACATAGGTAATATTATCATTTCCGAAGGTGTATGTTCCGACACCGTTTCCTTTTTTAAAATCAGGTGTTGCCCGTTCTATCTCTATGCTGACCTGCGTTTTGTTGTCGTCATGCTGGGGTTTTGTTATTCCAATGTCTGAGGCTTTTAGTTTGAAGAAATAACCTTTGTAGTTTAAAGTAGTTTGATTGTCCTTGTTCTCAGCTATAACATAAAAAAATGGTTTGGCATCATAAGTTGTAGTCTGACCAATATAGTTGAATGTGTTACATTGCTCTTTGAGCGTGCCATTTGTAATATTGTCTATAACAAAGTGATGTGGTATAAAGCGCCCAACCTTTTTATCAACACCGATAGAACCCGCACCTAAATAGTTGTTGTCTACAGCTTTTAAATCTATCACCCCAATCTCACCGAAGCTCTCTTTAACTTTAGCCACACCTCCATTAAACTCGCTTGCGTCAATTGTCGTTTTACTTAGCTTGTTTGTAACGTCCGTTCCGTTGTCAGGTGCAACCATAAAAGCAGCCAGGTTAACGGTTGAGTTGTCGCCATTTTGATTTATCGGATAATAATTCGGTGTGACAGTGCCGTTATCACATACAGCTTTTACATCAAAATTAAATATTTCCCCAGCTTTCTTAAACACACCAATGTTTGCCCAGCAAGAGTCTGTGGAGCAGGTGGAATTATCTGCTGGACTGCTTAAGTTACCAAAAGCAAACCTCTCGGGTTTTACAACAAACGGATTGGATTCACCACTAACTTTAAGTCCATTTTTGTCATAAATTGCTCCTACTTCAATACTTCCAGCATCAGGGTAAGATAAATTAAATTGTGCAGTGCCGTTGTCAAAATGGAGTGTTAAGCTCGTCCCTGTTGCTGTAGAATTATAATCAACAGTTTCAACAGATGCGTCATTGATCATTACCTTTGTGCCATAAGGATTTGCTGAAGGAGTAACATACCTTCCATACATATTTAGCGTTACATCACCATTAAATACAGACATATTCGTGCATTTGTTTGTCACATTGTCCTTTTGAACCGCATCTATCTCAATGGGTTTAACAGAGCAGGATAGAATATTGTTTACCACATAATCAGAGTTTGTCGGAGTCTTGAAAACGAAACCTGTATCTTTGAAGGTTATATCGCATGATGTAGAACTTGAATTGAATATGTTACAAATCGTGGGACTTGAGGGAGTGGGGCTTTCATTAGATGTTGATAGAGTTATTGTTCCTGCTTGAGTGTAACTGATTGTTGTGTTATACTCACCGCCAGAAAAGCTTATTTCTTTACTTTCACTATCATAATCAAGTGTAAGTGTAACGTTGTCTGTGTATAACCGAGAACAATTATCATTTGCGCAAGCTTTAATTTCCAAAGGTGCAGGCTGGCATGTCAAATTTGTGGGATAATGCCAGATTTCGTAGTGGTCAATGGCCATGCAGACGGGGCAGGTTCTTGTGGTGCCATTGTAATTTTTACCCGCATTTTCGTTGTTGTAAATTTGCCGAATTTGATTTGCAGTAAGTGCTGTGTTGTAAAGTTCAAATTCATCAACATCAGTCCCAATTGATTGACCATTTGGTTCATCAGTATTTCCGCCATAATCACTATTAAATAGAAGTCCTAAATAACCGGTATTTGGATGTGTAGAGAAAGTATATTCCTCTTTTCCATCTAAATAAAATTTGGTTCCTCTATTGTTGATCACAAATGTAAGCATATGCCAACCGCTGAATTTTTGAGGATTAAAATTATAACTATCTCCTTCATTATCATCATCTACATCTAAAGTCCACGAATTATTATTAAGATTTTGTGTAAAATAAATAAAATCTCTATTACCACCCTTTCTATCTGCAATATTAAAATATTTTACATTTGTTCTATTCCAAAAAAATCCATATGTAAAAATTTTATGATCTTCAGTATTTAAAGGAAATTTAATCCACACATTTAAAGTATATTTAGTAGGTAAAAGATAATCACTTTTAAGCCTTAACGCTTTATCTTCTGTATTTGAACTAACAATATCACCACCCCTGCAAATTTCCCCATTGGCAATGGTGTTTGCACCGTTAAGTGCTGTGGCATTGTAATCGCTCTCCAACGATCCATAATTCTTAATTTCGTATGTGGAGCTATCATTGTCCCATTTACATTCATCCATATGATAGTCAATTATAGGTTTTGGAATACTGCTGAAAGGACACGAACTTAAAGGGTGATAGTCATAAACAGGAACATCTGGAATTTCATATGCGCCACTTCCACTCCAATCATTATAGTAATTTTCATTGAAATCAGCATTTCTATCTCTATTAAAAACGTTTTTACCATTTCCATTCTCAAAACAGTTATTAATTACTTGATATCCTCTCCACTTTTTCTGAGATAACAAGTAAAGCCCTTCCACCGATGCACCCTTTATAATATTGTTTTTAATTTTTCCAGGATTAGAACTATCATTTATGTAAACACCGTAATTTCCGGGGTTCTCTATTAAATTTCCCACCATATCGATTTTCTCGTGATTTTTTTCCACATAAAATCCCTCATATTTTGTATTATGAATATAAGAGTCTTCAATGTCGATATAATTAGAATTTTTAATCCAGATTCCATCTCCTCTTTTTGCCTCAAATTCACAACCTTTTACACTAAAATCTCCTGTAATATTATTAATATTAACGGCATCATTTCTTTTTGAAATGAAAGTGGAATTACTTAAATACAGTCCATTGTAAGAATTTTCAACATCCAAAGCAATTTGCGAACTATTAATATACACATTTGTTAAAGTACTATTTTGTATTTGAGAATTTACTACTAAACCGTAGCCTTTTGACACTATTTTTAAATTTTTCAACAAAAATCCCGTACCTTCACCAATAGATAAAGCGGTTCTATTATTTCTCTCTTGACTTATAGAAAAATTCTCCAAAACTACCCCGTTTCTCCATCCGCTTGTATAAAAAATAGGACTTTTACTCCAATATTCAACTTTCACATCATCTGGAGAGGTTCCCAAACCTTCAATTGTAATATTTTTGTTTATTTCTAAGTTGCTTTCATTGTAACTTCCAGCACAAATTTTAATCACATCTCCATTATCAGCGTTTTCCAAAGCCCTTTTTATAGAATGATAATATTCGTCGCCATTCTCACAATAATAACCAAGTAAATAGCTCAAATAACTATTATCAACCACCAAAGTTTTTGCTTGAATAGTTGAAAAAAACCCAAAAACCAAGATAAAAAAAACCAAAAAGAACAAACCCTTTCTCATGTTAATACTCTAACTTTTTTGCATCTTCATATTTTTCCTCTTTCGGCAGTTCCCTCTCAAACACTTCCCACAGATTTATCTCAATGTCAAAAGTATTAAGCTTTAATGTCTCATCCCAGTTGAACCGTTCAGGCACGCCGTAAGATCCATCCTTTAAAACATACCGCTCAACAAGGAAGAGATCAGGAAAAACAATGATATACTCTTTGACACCGAATTTTTCATACAGATCCTTTTTTATCTTCGTATCCTTGTATGCCGTTGAGGGCGAGACAATCTCAATAATCAAGTCAGGTGCGCCTTTGATGTTGTCTTCTGTGATCTTGTTTTTATCACAAACAACAAATATATCTGGTTGGACTACACTGGTCTCATCCAGCACAACATCCGTCGGTGCACTGAATAGATCGCAATGAGATTTTTTATCCCTAAGCGCCTTTTTTAATTCAAAGTACAAATTACCTGAGATTTTTTGATGCTTCACTTTGGGTGCGGGGCTCATGTTATATGCCACACCGTCGATAATCTCCCACCTCTCGTCATCGGGCCAGTTTTTATAGTCCTCGTATGTATATTTTCTATCCATTCTCTTGGCCGTTATAGCCATTATATTACCTCCTATCTTGCTACATCCCTATCCCTTATGTATGTATCCCTTAAATGCACATAATCCATGTATTCCTTAAATTTCATCACCTGAAAGTCGCTTCTGATGTCATTGTCTTTGATCAATAGCCCGTCTTTTAGTACACCGTATGAAAACGACACGGGGGCTTTGTTAATGATCCTAACATCAACGGGTATTTTTAACATAGCCTCAAGGTCGTCCTCTATCTCAAATTCATACCTCAGCGAGAAATCACCATCAACATACAAGGCTATATCAATATCGGAAAATTCATCACTCCTCACAAAAGACCCAAAAATATACGCAAACAGCACCTCTTTTCTTTTGTCCAAATAATCTTTTATCCTGCCTATTATCTCTTCCTTTTTATCACGATCCATCTTTATTTTCTTCTTCATTGGGCAATTCCTTTTCGAATATCTCCCACAGATTTATCTCAATATCAAATGTCTTTAGTCTCAGCGCCTCATCCCAGTTAAAAATCTCAGGAGCCATGTATCTTCCATTTTGAAGCACATAGCGCTCAACATACTCACGCTCGGGAAAAACAATGATATATTCTTTAACGCCGAACCTTTCATACAAAAACAGCTTCTCCCTTTTATCCTTTAGTTCCGTTGATCTTGATGTGATCTCAATAACCAAATCCGGCACGCCTTTGATGTTGTCTTCTGTAATTTTGTTTTTATCACAAACAACGAATATGTCAGGCTGAACAACATTGAACTCATCCAAAACAACATCTGTCGGTGCACTAAACGGCATACACCCTTTGAGTTTCTCTTTTACCCTAACAAAGGCTTCTCCTATGTTCCAGCTTATTCTTTGATGCTTCACCTTCGGCGCAGGGCTCATGTTGTAAGCAACACCGTCGATGATCTCCCACCTCTCATCATCGGGCCAACCAATATAATCGCTGTATGTGTATCTCTTCTTTTCCTTCTTTGCTAATTCCATTTATCTGCTTCCTGTAAAATGGTTCTTAAGTTTCCTTACGGTTTTAACCATCCTTACTTAAATTCTATAACATACTTAGTTATTGTCAACAAAAATAATGCCGCAGGGGATAGAATTTACCGATTCAGAAGCATCACGCCGCCTGCATTTCTGCCCGTTGTTTTGTCCCTTCTGTATGAAAAGAACGATTCGTTTTCCATCGTGCAGATATTTAGATCCTCTATATTTTTGTTGGGTATGCCGGATTGTGTTAACTGTTCGATGTTCACCAAAGAAAGATCCAGATACAGTTTGCCGTTCTTCGATTTTATGAACTTTCTGTCGAACCTATAGGCCACATCGCTTTTGATCTCATAGCAATTCCCACAGATATGCGGCCCTATGGAGACGATGATATCTTTTGGATCCGACCCTTTTCTTTTGAGTATGTCGACCGCATTCCTTGATATACCTAAATAACTGCCACGCCAACCCGCATGTATAGCCATCACAACCCTTCTTTTTGTGTCCATTAAAACTATGGGGAGGCAGTCTGCAAACCTTATGGCTAAAAACACCCCAACTTTGTCTGTGAATATACCGTCTGCATCGTGGTTTTTGCCGTCGAATTTAACAATATCTTTTGAGTGTATCTGATTTATGAAGGCTATCTCTTTTGCACCTGTAGTTTTTTGGGCAATCTCTATATTGCTTTTTACATTTTCTTTCTTATCGCCGACGGTAAAACTAAAATTTAATGAATCAAAAGGGGAGGGGCTTACGCCCCCAAATCTGTCAAAGAATAAACACCGTGCTGAAAATTCTAAAAACCTCTTATCCTCAACAAAACCCATTATCCAATCTTCTCTTTTCCAAAATAGGGCACAAGCGCCTCAGGTATCTTAACAGAGCCGTCTTCTTGCTGATAATTCTCCAGTATTGCAACCAGGCACCTTCCAACGGCAACACCCGAACCGTTAAGCGTATGGACAAATTGCTTCTTCTTGTTCTTATCCTTGAATTTTATCGATGCCCTTCGTGCCTGAAAATCCCTTGTGTTTGAACATGATGAGATTTCCCTGTATCTGTTTTGACCGGGCAGCCACACCTCGATATCGTAGGTCTTGGCAGCAGAGAAACCTATATCGCCACTGCAGAGGGCAACGACCCTATAAGGAAGACCAAGCAGCCTTAAAACCTCCTCAGCATCGGCTGTAAGCTCCTCAAGCGCCTTATCCGACTCATCAGGCTTTGTAAATTGAACAAGTTCAACCTTGTTGAATTGGTGCTGCCTTATGATGCCCTTGACATCCTTGCCATAGCTGCCGGCCTCTTTTCTGAAGCATGCCGTATATGCCACATATTTTATCGGCAGGTCATCCTCAGCAAGCATCTCCTCCCTGTGTAGGTTTACAAGTGGAACCTCGGCTGTTGGTATCAGGTATTGACCAGATGTCTCATACGCCTCCTCTATAAATTTGGGAAACTGCCCTGTTCCAACCATGACATCGTAATTTACAATGTACGGCGGAATGATCTCTTTGTATCCGTGTTTTTGCGTGTGTAAATCCAGCATGAAGTTGATCAAGGCCCTCTCAAGCCTTGCGCCATCCCCTTTATATACAACAAAACGGGAACCCGACAGCTTGGCAGCCCGCTCAAAATCCAATATGCCCAAATTTTCTGCTATCTCGAAGTGCTCTTTGGGTTTGAAGCTGAATTCGGGGGGTTCACCCCATTTCCTTATCTCGGCATTGTTGTTTTCATCCTCACCAAACGGAACATCATCGTCCAGTATATTTGGCACAAGCAACCATTTATCCATAAATTCTTCATGGAGTTTTTTATATTCACCCTCAACGGCCTCAAGCTGTTTTAATATCCGATTTACGCTTTCTATCAGATCATCTGCAGGCTCTTTTTTGGCTTTTCTTTTGCCTATCTCTTTTGAGAGTGAGTTCCTTTTGGATAAAAGCTCATCCAGTTGGGCCTTTTTTTGCCTTACTCTTTTGTCTAACTCAATCAGTTCATCCACATCTATCTTTGCAAACCTCTTTTTTAGATTTTCCTTAAGTATCTCAGGCGTTTTTCTTAGGATGTTTAGGTCTAACACTTCACCACCTCTTTTATGTATTTTGTTAATTCCTTGTTTATCTCTTTGTCGTTTAGGGCAAACTCTATGGTTGCCTTCAAAAAGCCCAATTTGCTCCCGCAGTCGAATCGCTTACCCTCTATTATCTTGCCGTATATAACCTCTTTCTTGCTTAGGGATTCTATAGCGTCTGTCAGCTGAATCTCACCCTTTGCACCCGGTTTTGTCTTTTCCAATTCATCGAAGATGGCCGGGGTAAACACATATCGGCCTATTATGGCTGTATTGCTTGGGGCCTCCTCCTTTTTGGGTTTTTCGACAAATGTATCCAGCTTAAATATGCCGTTTTCTATCTCTTTGCCCGCCACGATGCCATAACTTGAGACATCGTCTGGGTTTACCTCCTCAAGCCCGATGACCGAGCAGTGGTATTTATTGAATACATCGACCAATTGGGCTGTTCCGCTTGTTTTTGATTCTATAACATCATCTGCCAAGATTACGGCAAATGGCTCATTGCCCACCACATCCTTGGCCCTTAAAACGGCATGCCCCAATCCCTTAGGCTCCTTTTGCCTTATGTAAACAAAATCGGCCATGCTGCTGATCTGCCTCATTTTTTCGATGAGTTCATCTTTGCCTTGAAACTTTAGATGAAACTCAAGCTCAAAGGATATGTCAAAGTAATCCTCGATAGCCCTCTTGCCCCTTCCTGTAATGAATATGATTTGTTCAATACCGGCATTAACCGCATCCTCAACGGCATAGTGGATAAGCGGCTTGTCAACCAACGGCAGCATCTCTTTGGAGGATGATTTTGTGGCTGGCAAGAATCTTGTGCCAAAGCCCGCAACGGGCAGAACGGCCTTTTTAACCTTCATTTAGACCTCCAGCGCTTCATCTATTAATTCAAGCAGGTGCACAACCCTCACCTCTTTGTGGTTTTCTAAATTCAGTATGTCTGCAAGTTGCATTATACAGGCGCTGCACGATGTGGCCAGGTATTCGGATTTTGTATCCAATATGTTTTTTACCTTCCTCGATGCTATCTTTATAGAGGTTTCTCTGTAATCTATGCTGAATGTGCCGCCGTTTCCGCAACACCTGTCGGCCTCTTTCATCTCTGTGTAGTCAGATATTGCCCTTAAGAATTCCCTGGGTTCATCTTTAACCTTTAATGCTCTTTTTAGGTGGCATGGGTCGTGATAGGTTGTTTTTATTGGGAGTTTCTTAAGATGCTTCAAGGCATCGGTCTGGTCGAATAGAAACTTTATCGGGTCTATGATTTTTTCAGCAACCCTGCGCGCCTTATCTTCCCACTTTTTATCCTCAAAATACATAAACAGCTTTGGGTAATCAAGCTTTATCATGCTTGCACATGTGGGCTCAAGCACAACAATATGTTCAGCGTTTAGGCTCAAAAATAGCTCTATGTTTTTTTTGGCTAAATAGCGGGCATCCTCAAAATTCCCGGCAAAATAAATCGGAGCACCACAACATAGCTGCTTTGTTGGGACACTGAAGTCTATTTTTAACTTTTTCAGGATACTTACAAAGGCATCGCCTATTTCTGTATAGGTATAATTTATCAAACACCCCGGGAAAAGGGCAATTTTGGATTTTTTGTCATCCCCGTATTTGTCCAAGAATGTCTTTTTTGCTATGGGCGGCAGCAACCTGTTCTTTCCTGCAACCTCAACCCTAAGCTTTATGCCCTCTCTCGGCTTGTCTTTCTTCTTTGCAAAGAACGGTGAAAGGGTTGATGCACTTTTGAAGGCAAAATCCATTGCCTGCCTGCTTTTTAGGAGTTTTGACAGGATCTTTTTGTATGTGGGAAGGCCGTGTTTCTTTATGACCTCATGCCTTGCTATCTCAACGATGGTGTCTGTGTGTGAGTCGTTTGGACAGGACTCCACGCATGTGGTGCACAGCAGGCATTTGTATAGGTAATCCTTGGCCTCTTTTTCGCTGAAGTCTATATTACCCTTTATCAGTTCGCTTAGAAGGGTTATGTGCCCCCTTGCCACATAGGGTTCTGATTTTTCCTCTTTAAATACGGGGCAAACGCTTCTGCAGATGCCGCATTTGACGCAGGATTCCCATTCCTTAAAGAGTCTTTTATCCATTACAGCCTCATTTTAGCCGGATTGATTATGTTGTTCGGGTCAAACGCCTTTTTGATCCTTCTTAGGAGCTCAACCTGGGCTTTGCCTATCTGTTTTTCTAAGAAGTCCTGTTTTGTTATGCCAACACCGTGCTCACCCGTAATGGAGCCCCCCAATTTTATGCATGCATCAAAGACATCGTTCATAGCCTTGTAGGCCCTTTTTGTCTGACTTTTGCTGTCTGTATGATACATGATATTCACATGTATATTGCCATCGCCCGCATGGCCGAAGTTCACTATTGGTAGGTTGTATTTTTTGGATATCTGTTGGAGCTTTTCTATCATCTCGGCCAGCCTTGAGCGTGGCACGACGATATCCTCGTTTAGCTTGCCGTCTGCTATGCGCTTTAGGGTGGGGGATATGGAGCGCCTTGCTATCCAGAGTTCATCCTCTTCCTTTTTTGTTTTTGCAATCTTGAACGACACAACGGAGGGTTCTTTTTCAGATAGCGCCTTTATTTTTTCTGTCTGCTGCTCGACCTCGCTTTTGCTTCCATCCACCTCTATTATCAAGATCGCATCCGCCCTGGGCAGGTCAACATTGAGCGCCTCTTTAACGGTTTTTATTGCGTCCCTATCGACAAACTCCACGGCTACGGGAATTACGCCGCTTAGGAGGATCCTATTGACCATTGCTGCGGCCTTTTTCATATCGTCGAATGCAAGCTGCATTGTTTTTTTGGTCTCAGGCAAAGGATAAAGCCTAAGAAGGGCTTTGGTTATTATGGCTAATGTCCCTTCGCTGCCCACAAGTAGGCTGGTTAAATCATAGCCTGCCACATCCTTGATGTTTTTGGAGCCGGTTTGCATTACGGTTCCGTCTGCTAAGACAATCTCCAAGCCCTTGACCCAATCCTTCATTACGCCATATTTCACAGCCCTTGGGCCGCCGGCGTTTTCGGCTATATTGCCACCGATGGTTGAAAACTTCCAGCTCGATGGGTCGGGCGGGAAGAACAAACCGTATGGTTTTACATACTCCTGCAGATCGTAGTTTACCATGCCGGCCTCGACCCAGACCATCATGTTATCAAGGTCAAGCTCAATCACCCTGTCCATTTTCTCAAGGGATAGGCATATGCCGCCTTTAACATTTAATGCCCCGCCGGTAAATCCGCTGCCCCACCCCCGAGGAACGACGGGGATTTTGTGTTTGTTGGCTATTTTCATTAGCTTGGACACTTCATAGGTGTTTTCTGCCAAAACCACCACATCGGGCAGATACATCTTTTGTGTGGCATCGTATGAGTATTGAACCCTGCTTAGCTTATCTGTTAGGCATCTGTCTTTGAATATGTCTTTTATCTTTTTTAATGCGGTGGCTTTCATAACGGTTGTGATTATACACAATTATCGATTTTTTTCTATAGGAAAACAAAAAAGCCGGCCTAAAGAGGCCGGCTTAAGGTGGGCAGGTGGGTTTGACCCCTATTTAACATAGAGAATTACCGAATCCCTCTTTACAGCAGAGTGGTGCCTGCCTTTGTATTCGGCCTTAATCGTTATGATGTTTATCTTCGGAGGTGTTTTGAAGAGCATGCAGCCATAGCTTCTGTATCCCACACCGTTTGAGAATCCCGAATATATCCTTTTAAGGCATGGATGGGCGTTTTTTAAACGAAGCCTTTTTGTGAACTTCTTGCCGTTTTCAAAGGATACGGTGACCTTAAGATATGAGTTGTATCCAGCCCCGCCGTTTACCTTGTTTGTGGATAGTGTTGAAAAGCAGGCTGCCATGAGTCTTGGTGCCTGGGATGGGAACTTGAACTTCCACTCCGCATAGTGTCCGCTTCTTCTTAGCCAATACCATCCAGAGATCTTGTCTCCGTTGGTATTAAAACCGGCTGGTGTTACCTTTGATGCCGAAAATGATTGTTGAGGGAGTAAAAACATAACGGCGACAATAAAACTTACTAACCAATAAAACTTTCTCATACCAAACCTCCCTTAATTCAAGATTATATACCTGAATTATAACCATTTTATATCGAAAGTCAAATTATTTGAAGTTGATTTTTTCTCCTGCTATACTGCCTCAAAAAAGAGGGGTTGTCATGTATGAGAAGATAAAGCAGGCCAGTTTGAGGTTTTTGGAACTGTTGGGTGAACCCGAGGTTGCCATAATTACAGGCACGGGTATAGATATAAAAATCGACGGTGAGCTGATCAGGAGTGTTCCGTATTCATCCATACCGCACATGCCCACACCATCCACGAAATCCCATAAGGGGTATTTTGAGCTTTATAAGAAGAACGGGATGAATGTGGTTGTTGCTTGCGGCAGGTTTCACTATTATGAGGAATACTCCATGGAAGAGGTTGTTTTTCTTGCAAGGTTGCTTGGGGTTTCGAAGGCAAAGCTTGTTATATTGACCAATGCTGCGGGCGGTTTGAATCCAAACTTCAAGAAGGGTGATCTGATTCTTATAACCGACCATATCAATCTCATGGGCGTTAATCCACTAAAAGGCAGGAATATAGATGAATTGGGGGAGAAGTTTCCCGACATGAGTGAGGCATACTCAAAAAGACACAGGGAGACGATGAAGAGGGTTGCCCTGAGGTTGGGTATTGAACTTAAGGAGGGCGTCTATGTGGGGGTCTCTGGCCCATCCATGGAGACACCAGCCGAGACGAGGTTTTTCAGGCTTATTGGTGGCGATGCCATCGGTATGTCAACGGTTCCTGAGGTGATAGCGCTAAACCACATGAATGTCGATAGGATCGCCATATCCATCATTACCAATGTTAATTTGCCCGATTGCATGGAGAAGGCCCCCATCGATGAGGTTATATCTGTGGCATCAAAGGCCAGCAAAGAGCTTTCGAGGCTTATCAATGGATTTTTAGAGGTGCAGAGATGAGTTTGCTCATAAAAAACGGTTATTGCATAAGGTCTCAAAAGGAAGGCTATTACGATATTTTGATAGAGGAAGGCACCATAAAGAGGATAGATAAAGGGATAGATGGGAAGGATTGTGAGGTTATAGATGCTAAAAACTGCATTGTTATGCCGACATTTTGCAATGCACACACCCACATGGCTATGAGCCTGTTCAGGGGGCTTGCCGATGACCTTGAGCTGATGGAGTGGCTAACAAAGCACATTTTCCCTGCCGAGGCTAAGTTTGTTGATAAGCAGATGGTCTATGTGTGCTCAAAGCTGTCCATATTGGAGAGCCTAAGAAGCGGAATGGGCTGTTTTATGGATATGTATTTCTTTGAGGAGGAGATTGCAAGGGCTGCCATAGAGGTTGGTGTCAGGGCCATCATAACCGAGGGTATAATAGATTTTGAGACACCGGATTGTAAAAACGCCAGAGAGGCTATAAACAAGACAAGGTCTTTGAAGGAAGAGTTTTCTGATGAGGAGTTAGTCAGGGTGGGGTATGGCCCACATTCCACCTATACCCTATCGTATGAATCCTTAAGATACCTTGCAGATAATCTGAGCGATGATGATATAATCCACATACACATAAACGAAAGCAGAAGGGAGGTTGAGTCTGTTTTAAAGGATAAGGGCAAAAGGCCGATTGATGTATTGATCGATGTTGGTCTTTTAAGGGAGACGACATTCATGGCGCATTGCGTTGAAAGCAGCGATGAGGACATATCAAAGATCGCCAATTACGGCGCTAATGTGATAAATGTGCCCCAGAGCAACTTAAAGCTTGCAAGTGGTATAGCCCCTATTCAGGATATGCTAAAAGCCGGGATTGGCGTTTATCTTGGCACAGACGGTGCGGCCAGTAATAATAATCTCGATATAATCGAGGATATGAGGACATCATCACTCCTGCAGAAGGTCAAGTTTGACGAAAGAGCGATGGATTCAAAGACGGCTTTGGCTATGGGTATGAACCATGAAGGTCTTTTTGATGGTGTCGGTTTCATAAGGGAGGCAGGCCCTGCCGATGTTGTTGTTATGTCTCTTGATGATTTGGAGGCCACACCTGTGTATAACCCCTATTCGTTTGTTGTTTATGCGGCCAATTCAAGGAGTGTTAGGGATGTGATAGTCAACGGTAAGGTTATTTTGAAAGGCGGTGAGTTTGTTAATGCGGACGAGGAGGAGGTTAAATACGAGGTTAGAGAACTATCCAAAAAATTGGGGGCACTGTGATACTTAAGTCATTTGCCAAGATCAATTCCCTGTTGTATGTGTTGGGTAAGAGGCCCGATGGCTATCATGAGCTTTTCACCTTGATGCATAAAATAGACCTATTCGATGTTATAGAGATAAAGAAAAACAGCGGTGGGCTTGAGTTTGGCATCGATGTGGATGAGCTAAACAATCAGGATAACTTAGCCGTAAGGGCTGCAAGACTGTTTTTTGAAAGGGCCGGTATAAAACCGCAGGTGAACATAGAGATAGAAAAGCATATACCGATAGGTGGCGGCTTGGGCGGTGGGAGTTCCAATGCGGCATACACCTTACGGGGTTTAAATGAACTGTTTGATTTTCCTTTGAGCAAGGGTGAGCTGTTTGAGCTTGCCTCTAAGATAGGCAGCGATGTGGCCTTCTTTGTGGAGCACGGGAGTGCGATAGCAGAGGGTAGGGGAGAGACAATCACCAAGATCAGGTGTCATACAGATGGGTTTAAGGTCTTCCTTGCAATACCGAATTTCAGCGTTTCAACGGCACTTGTCTATAAAAGATTGAGGTTGACAAAGCTTGGGGGCTTAAATAAAATGGCTCTTACTGTGAAGGAGGGTGTATGCTCGATGGATGAGCTTAAAAACCACCTTCACAACGATCTTGAGAGTGTGGTGTTAGAGGAATTTGATCTTTTAAAATGGATAAAAGACTTATTGATTGAAAGAGTTGGTAATGGTTTGGTTTCCGGAAGTGGGTCTTGTATATTTTCAATTCTTGGTTCGGAGGTGCAAGCGGAAGAGGGGTTAAAAGAGCAGCTTGAGGAGAGAGGGGTTTTATGTAAAACTTTAAACTTTGCAGAAGAAATCTTGAGGTAGGGAAAGGTAAAAAGCTATGGAGATTACAGAGGTAAGGGTTAGCCCGATCGAGGGTGATGAGAAGTTGAAGGGTTTTGCAACGGTAATCTTTGATAACGAGTTTGTGGTCAGGGATCTTAAGATCATAAACGGTCAGAAGGGCTTGTTTGTGGCCATGCCTTCAAGGAAGATGAAGGATGGAAGCTTTAAGGATGTGGCCCATCCCTTGAACAACGAGATGAGGAAGAAGTTGGAAGACGCCGTTATTGGAGAGTATAACAAGGTAAAGGAAGAGCAGCAGCAGGCTGAAGAGGGAGAATAAATCTATCCGCAGGGCTTAAAGCCCTTGCGGATTTTTAGTTTTAATTGGGGCGTAGCCAAGCGGTAAGGCAGAGGACTTTGGATCCTCGATCGCTGGTTCGAATCCAGCCGCCCCAGCCATTTTAAAGATTAACAGAGGAAGGCTAAGTGAAGATGTCGCAGCTAAAACTGATAAGCGGAACGGCCAACAGGGCGTTGGCAGAAGAGATAGCTTTTTATTTGGGCGTTGGCCTGGCCGAGGCTCAGATATCGAGGTTTAGCGACGGTGAGATATATGTGCAGATCGACGAAAGCGTCAGGGGTGCTGATGTATTCTTGATCCAGTCCCTTTCATCCCCTGTGAACGACAATATTATGGAGCTTTTGGTGACTTTGGATGCCTTGAAGCGCTCCTCTGCAAGCTCCATAACCGTTGTTGTTCCTTACTATGCCTATGCAAGGCAGGATAGGAAGGTCTTGCCGAGGGTTCCGATTTCTGCCAAGCTTTTAGCAGATCTGATAACCACAGCCGGTGCAAGCAGAATCATGTCTATGGATCTGCACGCCGGCCAGATACAGGGTTTCTTCGATATACCCGTTGACCATCTCTATGCTGCCCCGATTATGTTTAGATACATCAGGGAGAATGTTGCACCGAAGGGTGAGCTGGTAATTGTTTCACCCGATGCAGGCGGCGTTGAGAGGGCGAGGTATTATGCCAAGAAGCTGGGCTGCTCTATAGCCATTATAGATAAAAGAAGGCCCAAGCCCAATGTTAGTGAGATAATGCATATAATTGGCGAGGTTAAGGGTAAGACAGCCGTTATAGTGGATGATATAGTGGATACTGCAGGGACATTGACCAATGCGGCTAAGGCCATCCATGAAGAGGGGGCAGTAGAGGTTTATGCCTGCTGTAGCCATCCTGTTTTGAGTGGCAATGCCATTGAGAAGATAAACAACTCTCCGTTGAAGGAGCTTGTTGTAACAAACACCATAACCTTTAAAAAACCGATACCCACGGATAAGATAAAGGTGTTATCCGTTGGCGAGATAATCGGTGAAGCCATACGCAGGGTATATCACAAGGAGTCATTAAGCGCCATTTTTGATTAATAAAGTTGTGAGGTGGAAGATAAGATGTTGATAACAGCTCAGAAGAGGGATGTAGGGACTAAGTATGCCAAGAAATTAAGAAGGGACGGCAAGATACCTGCTGTTATTTACGGTGCTGACTTTGAGAATCAGCACATAGCCGTTGATAGGTCGGAGTTTATGGCGGCTATCAGGCGCAGCCGCAGGAACGATAAGTTCGATCTGAAGTTAGATGAGCAACAGTATAAGGTTATTGTTAAGGATATTCAGTGGCATCCTGTAAAGGATGAGGTTGAGCATGTGGATTTTTACAAGCTAACAGACGGAAGGCCTGTTGAGATTGAGGTGCCTGTTAAGGTTGTTGGTGAGGCCAAGGGTGTTAAGATGGGTGGTGATCTCTATCAGCCACGCAAGAGGATCACTGTCGAGGCGTTGCCTGAGGCTATACCCAACGAGATAGAGATAGATGTCACCAATCTGCAGATAGGCGATGTTATCCATGTATTTGATTTGGATATGCCAGAGGGCGTGAAGGTCAAATCCTCTAAAAACTTTACCGTTGTTGCAATCTTGGGTAAGGCTATAGAGGAGACGAGCGAGGAAGGCGAGGAAGAAGAGGCAGAAGAAGAGTCCTGATAACTTGATGGACTGGCTTGTAGTTGGTTTAGGTAACCCTGGCAAGGAATACGCATTCACCCCACACAATGCGGGTTTTATGGTGTGCGATTCCTTGTCTTTTATTTTTGATTTTAAATTTTCCTTAAAGAGCAGGTTTAAGGGTTTCTTAGGGGAGTTTTCTTTAGCCGATAATAGGGTTGGTGTGCTAAAGCCCATAACATACATGAACTTAAGCGGGGTCAGTGTAAAGGAGGTTTTTTTATTTTACAAGATCCCTTTGGATAGGCTTATCGTAATCCATGACGATGTGGATTTGCCTATGGGGAGGTTGAAGATAAAGAAGAACTCCTCAAGCGGTGGCCATAAGGGTGTTGAATCGATAATTGAGGCATTGAAGAGCAAGGATTTTATCAGGATAAAGATAGGTGTGGGCAAGAAGGGCGATGTGAGGGATTATGTGCTTAAGCCCCTGGGTGAGGAAGAACTCGATATTATATCAAGAACCGTCAGGGCTGCAGCCGATAGTGTAGGCTGTATTATACTTGAGGGCTTGAATAAAGCGATGAGTGAATATAATAGTTTAGGTAGGGAGGTTGTCAAATAATGAAGGAGTATGCCGTTGCCGTTGTTGGTGCCACTGGTGCCGTCGGCGAGGAGATGGTTTTAACATTGGAGCAGAGGGGTTTTCCTGTAAAGCTTTTAAGGCCTTTGGCATCCGAAAGGAGCATAGGCAAGACTGTAAGATTCAAAGGGGAGGAGATACCCGTTGAGGTTTTAGATAAAAACTCCTTTAAGGGTATAGACATAGCTCTGTTTTCGGCCGGTGGCAGCATAAGTAAGCAGTTTGCCCCAATAGCAGCAGAAAGCGGTGCTATTGTTGTTGATAATACGAGCTATTTCAGAATGGAGAAGGATATACCGCTGGTTGTGCCTGAGGTTAACCCCGATGATATTGCAATGTATAAAAATAGGGGCATAATAGCAAACCCCAACTGCTCAACGATTCAGATGGTTGTTGCCTTAAAGCCGATATTGGACCATTACGGTATCAAAAGGATAGTCGTATCCACATATCAGGCCACATCCGGGGCCGGCAAGAAGGCGATGGAGGAGCTTGTTGAGCAGACAAAGGCGTGGTTTGAGTTTAGATACGATGAGTGCAAACCCAACAAGATACCAAAAAAGATAGCTTTCAACTGCGTTCCTCATATAGATGTGTTCTTTGAAAACGGTTATACAAAAGAAGAGATGAAGATGATAAACGAGACCAGAAAGATATTCCATAAACCTGAACTGCCGGTGACGGCCACCTGTGTTAGGGTGCCTGTATTCAGGGGGCATTCCGAATCTGTAAATGTTGAGACGGAGAAACCCTTTGATCTGGATGAGGTAAGAAGGATTCTAAGTGAGGCTGCAGGCTGCAAAGTTGTTGATAACCCTCAGAATTTGGAGTATCCTACAGCTATAGATGCAGCAGGAAGGGATGAGACATTCATCGGCAGGATTAGAAGGGATGAGTCTGTTGAAAACGGGCTCAATATGTGGGTTGTATCTGATAACTTAAGAAAGGGCGCTGCGCTCAATGCGGTGCAGATAGCCGAAATACTCATTAAAGAGTATCTATGAAAGGGGGAGTTATGGATAGTGTTGCTATTAAAAAGGTGTTGGCTCCTACGGATCTATCGGAGGCAAGCGTATATGCTTTGAACTATGCCAAGGCAATAGTCGATAAATTCAATGCAAAGCTTTACATCTATCACTGCATTACGGACATAAACAACTATGTGGGCTATGTGCCATCATTTCCCTCTGAGCAGATAGTCAACTCCTTGAGGGATGAGGCCATAAAGGAGATTGAGCATATAAGGAACAGGTACGGCCTGGATGATGCAGAGGTGGTTATAGAGATTGGGGAGGCTGCAAAAAGCATAGTGGATTTTGCCAATAAGAACGAGATAGACCTTATCGTTATGGGCGCACACGGAAAGAGCGGCCTGGAGAGGTTTATGTTTGGAAGCGTTACGGAGAAGGTGATGCGCTTAAGCGATATACCCGTTTTGGAGGTTAAGGCTCCTCATTAAGAAGAAAAAGGAGGGGGTTGCCCCCCCTTTTTTATTTCTTTTCCTCTTCCTGTTTGGCCTCTTCGATTATCTTCTCTGCAATCTGCGGAGGCACTTCCTCATAGGTTGAGAATTTGTATTTGAAGAATCCCCTTCCGGCTGTCAAAGACCTCAGTGATGGTGCATACTCCAATATCTCAGCCTCAGGAACCAATGCCCTGATGCGCTGATAACCCTTCTTCTCTTCATAAGGCTCCATACCCAGAACCCTTCCCCTTCTGGAGTTTAGGTCTCCTATTACATCGCCCATAACCTCATCCGGAACATAGACCTCCATCTCAACTATGGGCTCAAGTAGAACCGGTTTGCATTTAGCAACACCCTCTTTAAACGCTATGGAGCCTGCCATCTGGAATGCCAGATCGCTTGAATCGACTGGATGGTATTTGCCGTCGACGAGCTTTATCTTGATGTCGATCATGGGGTATCCTGCTAAGAATCCCTGCTCCATTGCGCTCTTTATGCCCTTCTCAACCGACGGTATGAACTGTTTGGGTATGGCACCGCCGACAATGAGGTCTTCGAATTCGAAACCGCCTCCCCTCGGGAGCGGCTCTATCTCTATGACGCAGTCTCCGAACTGGCCGTGGCCGCCGGTCTGCTTTTTGTATCTTCCGTGTGATGATGTTTTGCCTTTGATGGTTTCCTTGTATGCCACCTTCGGTGTTTTTAGCTGGGCTTCAACGCCGTATTTCTTCTTAAGCCTTGATACGACCGTTTCAAGATGGAGTTTGCCCATGCCCGTCAGGATGAATTCGCCTGTCTCGTCGTTTCTTGTGAATGACAGCGATGGGTCTGCCTCAATAATCTTGCTTATGGCGGCTCCGATCTTCTCCTCATCGCCCTTACTTGAACCGTAAATTGCAGAGGATATGTAGGGCAGCGGCATATCCACGAATTCGCATTTTATATTTGATCCCTTGTTGGCTATGGTATCGCCTGTTTGGGTTATCTTGAGTTTTGCAACGGCGAATATGTCGCCTGTGGTTGCCTCTTCTATCTTTGATAGGGATTTGCCCATCATAAAGCTTATGGTGCCTAACCTTTCCTCCTGGTCTTTGTTGATGTTGTAATAGGTCGTATCGGCCTTTAGGCTCTTTGAGCAGACTCTTATGAGGCTGATTTTGCCCATCTGCGGGTCGTTGTATGTCTTAAAAACGAGGCCTGCAGGCTCATCGAACATATCCTCAGGCGGAGGCAGCAGGTCGATGATTTCATCCAAGAGTTTTTCGGTTCCATACCCTTTGAGGGCAGAGCCGAAGATCATTGGATAGAGCCCGCCGCTTCTTACGGCCTCTTTTAGCGTCTTTACGACAGTTTCCCTGTCTAATTCCTCACCCTCTAAATACTTCTCCATCAATTCATCGTCGTATGTGGACACCTCCTCCACAAGCTCTAAGTATCTCTCCTCAAGCTCATCGGAAAGCTCGCTCGGCACATCGATCTCTTTGCCATCCTCAAATGAAAAGGCCTTTTTATTCAGTATATCTATAAAGCCTATGGCCTTATTGTCTTTGAAGACGGGTATTTGAAGCAGAAACGCCTTCTCGGTCAGGTTTTCCTTTATGGATGATAGGGTGTTTTGAATGTTGATGTCTTCCTTGTCTATGCCGTTTAGAAAGAATATAGCGGGCTTTTCTTCCTTCTTTATCTGGTCAAGCAGTCTCTCGTTTTGAGCCTCTGGGCCGTCCTTTGCATCGATCAGCATGACGGCAGCATCTGAGGCCTTTAAGCCGCAGAGTGCGTCGGCTATGAAGTTGTGGTATCCCGGGGTATCTATGAAGTGGATGAGGTGTTTTTTGTATTCTGTGTATCCAACAGCCAGCTGAAGGGAGATTTTCCTGTCTATCTCCTCAGAATCGAAATCCATTACCGTGTTTCCCTTATCGGTTGAGCCCTTTCTTGTAATCTTCTTTGTTTTGAATAGAATGTCCTCACAAAGGGTTGTTTTTCCAACCCCTCCCGAACCGCAGATTGCGATGACTCTTTTTTTGTCAGTAGCCACTCCCATAAATGTTTACCTCCGCTTCGTTTTTATAGACACCCTTTTAGTTTATCTTTGTAATCTTCTTCGGCTTTTAATGCCCTCAATTTCTGACTTCTTTCTATATAGGCCTGGAGTTTGTTTTCTTTGGACTTTATGTGATCAAGCCAGGAGTTTATCCAGTCTTTGTATTCTGGATGGTTCTGGCTATTGCTCTTCATTATTGAATCCTGCAGGTTATATCCCACGATTATATCTGTAATGTCTAAAGCATCTGAATAATCGACGAAGTATGCACTTGTTCCTGTAATGGCATAAGCCCCGGGTGCTATCTCCAACCCCTGGGTATTCTCCACTGTATAGTATCCTATTACGATATGCTGGGTTTCCTTCTGGTATGGTTTATAGATAGCCCTGAACAGAATGTATATCTGGTCGTAGGCCTTTCTTTCAATGATCTTCTCAACCTCTTCGAAATAGAACACATAGTCTAACTTTCCGTCTGCATTGAATCCCTCAAGGTATGGACCGTTTTCATATTCACCCTTTCTTAGTGGATTTAGTCCGAGTATGTCCCTTACAATTAGGTTTTGATCCCCAACCAACTCGTTGCAGTCCGGTTTCATACCCGGAAGAGCAAAAAACGGCACGCAAATGGTTAGTGTCTCCATTGGCTTGCACTCCTTTCTTTATTTTTAGGGTTAGACATAGACACCACCCCTATGGATTTTTAAAGAAACTTCCATATTTACAAATATAGATTAATTATCATTTTATATCAAGTTAAAATTGAAGGTGGAGTATGTAAACCACCCTCTCTATCCAGGGGTTTGCTTCGGGATTATTTGAACATAAGTTCAATAAGTGATAAAATAACTCTTGAAAGTTCCCATAAAAAGTGTATTAATCCATTATGAAAAAATGTAAAAAAATGAGTTGGAGGTGATAAAATGCCTTGGGGAGACAGAACAGGTCCTTTAGGAGCGGGTCCAAGAACAGGAAGAGGCCTGGGTTATTGCTCAGGAAACACAGTGCCAGGCTATATGGTCGGCGGTTATGGATTTGGATGGGGTAGAGGTTTTGGCGGCGGCAGAGGCAGAGGATTTGGAAGAGGCAGGGGCTTTGGCTTTGGAAGATGGGGTTATGGCCCGTATTTCTATCCTGCAGCAGCTGCCCCATCCAGGGATGATGAAAAAAGGCTATTGGAGAGTCAGATCGACTCATTAACCCGCTCTATAGAGGCTCTAAAGTCGAGATTGAAGGAACTTGAGGAAGAGGATTAAGCCCCGCTTTGTCTTAAGCGGGGTTATTTTATTTTTTGGAGGTGGATTTAGATGAAGCTCATGATTACAGCTAAGGGCGACAAACTGGAAAGCACGGTTGATGAGAGATACGGAAGGGGCGAATGCTTCATAATCTATGATACCGATAGCGGTGAATTCGAAGCCATTAGAAACCCATTTTTGAATAATCAAGGCGGGGTTGGCGTATCCACAGCCCAATTCAGTGTAGAAAAGAAGGTGGATGCCATCATTTCTGGTAGTTATGGCCCCAATGCTTTGGAGATTCTAAGGGCGGCTCAGCTTGAGTTGTATAAGGCTCAACCCGGGACGGTGAAGGAGAACATTGAGCTTTTCAAAGAGGGTAAGCTTGAAAGGTTCTAAAGGAGAATAAGTTATGAAAATAGCCATAACAAGCGGTAAAGGCGGCACGGGCAAGACCACCATCTCTACGATGCTTGCTTACTCTTTGGATAACCCGCAGTATATTGATTGCGATGCGGAGGAGCCCAACGGTCATCTCTTCTTAAAACCCAAGATAGAAAAGACCATTCCATATACAGAACTCGTGCCTCAGATAAACGAGGATATATGCACATTCTGCGGTAAGTGTGCCGATGCATGTGCCTATAAGGCCCTGGTGGTTATGGGTGAACCGCTAAAGAAGACCATGTTCTTTGATGAATTGTGCCATTCGTGTGGTGCCTGTGCTTATGTGTGCCCTGTTGAGGGCGCCTTGATTGAGGTTCCAAAGAGGGTAGGTGAGATAAGGGTTGGTAAGGCTGGCCATATAGATTTTGTTATGGGGCTTTTGGATGTGGGTCAGGCCAGTGCAACCCAGTTGATTGCCACATTGAAACGGGAGTATATGGACGATTCAAAAACCGTTATCCTGGATTCACCGCCTGGGACATCGTGCACCGTTGTTGAGACCATAGACGGGGTTGATTTTGTTATCCTGGTGGCAGAGCCAACGCCCTTTGGATTGAGTGATTTGAAGCTTTCTGTGGAACTTGTTAGGGATATGGGGCTGAATTTTGGCATTATTGTGAACAAGCATGAAGAGGATAACGGGCTTATTGAGGATTATGCCCAACAGGAATCCATCCCCATACTCTATAGATTGCCGTTTTCTAAAGATATAGCAAAGAGCTATTCAAACGGAGCCTTGCCGTTTGAGAAATACAAAAACGACTTTAAAGGCGTAATTAAGCAGATAGAGGAAAGGATATGAGTAAGGAGCTTGTTATAATCAGTGGCAAGGGTGGCACGGGTAAGACCACCCTAACCTCGAGTCTGGCCTATGTAATGAAGGATAAGATAATTGTCGATGCAGACGCCGATGCTGCAAATATGTATATCTTGACCAGTCCAAAACTCAAGCATAAGGAGCTTTTCAAAGGAAACCCAAAAGCCGTTATAGATGTCAACAAATGCGTAAATTGTGATCTCTGCAGGAAGCTTTGCAGGTTCGATGCAATCCATATAAACCCAGACGGCAATTACTATGTAGATGAGGTCAAATGCGATTCCTGTGAGCTTTGTAAGATTGCATGCCCAGCCGAGGCCATCACGATGAAGGAGGTTTACTCAGGTGAATGGTATGAATCGGAGACCCCATTTGGGTTGATGGTTCATGCCAAACTCTATCCGGGTGCTGAAAACTCCGGAAACCTCGTTACGATGGTTAAGCACAGGGCCCATGTCATAAGTGAGGAGCAGGATATTCCATACATATTGGTGGATGGCTCACCCGGTATAGGATGCCCTGTTATATCCACGATTTCTGGGGCTAATTTTGTTGTGGTTGTATCTGAACCGACACCTGCGGGATTGCATGATTTAGAGAGGGTAAAGAGACTCTGTGATTCCTTTAAGGTGAAAAGCGGTGTGGTTGTAAATAAGTACGACTTGAACGAGGAAAAGACCAGACAGATAGAGGAGTTTGCAAAAAAGGAGGGCATGGAGGTTTTGGGGAGGATCCCGTTTGATGAGTGCGTGCCCAAGGCCATAGTAAACCTGCAGATACCCTATGAGGCCTGCGAATCGGTTAAAAGGGCCGTCGATGAAATATATGCAAGGGTTATGGAGAAGCTATGAGTATCAGGGATGAGGTATTGGAGAAGCTAAAGGGTGTTTACGACCCTGAGCTTAGGGAGGATGTTGTAAAGTTAAAGCTCGTTTACGATTTGGAGGTGGATGAGCAAAGCGGCGTTGTCAACATAAAGTTTAGACCCACCGTTGAGAACTGCCCCGTTGGTTTGCAGCTTGCTATAGCCATAAAGAAGGCCATACTCTCCGTTGATGGTGTTAAAAAAGCCAATGTCAAGGTGGAAAATTTCATCTGGGCTAAGGAGGCTGAGGAATTCTTAAAAGCGCTGGATAAGTGATTATCTTTGCTTGATGGATGAGCATTTTAGGCTCTCTAATTGCATCTCGGCGAGGTAGATTATCTCCTCGCCGTTCTTTGAGCCTTTGGAGTGGACAAAGGTCGTTAAGAACTCGACATCTATATTGCCGATCTTGATGTCTTTTAGTTCATTTAGAAGCTCTTTTTCTATCTTAACCACATCGTCTTTTGCGTATATGAATGCAAAGTAGTTCGATCCGACCCTGCTTGGGTGGAGGGCGAATTTTAGGTTTCTTATAATCGCTGCAACCTGGGCTATCAGCTCATTGCCCTTTTGGTATCCAAAGATATAGTTGATCTTCTTTAGATGCTTGATGTCCACCATAAACAGGTAAAAGTCTATCTGGTTTTCTATGAGCTTATCTGCAAAGTTTATGAGGCTTTTGATCCTGTGAAGGCCGGTGAAGACATCCTTCTCAAACAGGTCTATCCTACTCTTTTCCACCCTCGATAGCATCTCAGACGGCAGGGTATCCTCCTTCTCCTCTATGTAAATTTCCTTTAGCTTATGCTCTATAGCACTGATTATGGTTTTATCCAGCGGCATGTTCTTTATGATTTCTAAGGACTCCTCCAATGAGAACGCCCTTCTGTATGGTCTGGATGTGGTTAATGCGTCGAATACATCGGCTATAGCCAAAATCTTGCCCTCAAGCGTGATCTGCTCACATTTTAGGCCATCTGGGTATCCGCTGCCGTCGCACCGCTCATGATGCTGCCTGACGAATTTGGCTATGCCCTTAAAAAATTCCACATCCTTTATGAGCTCATAGGAGAAGACGGGATGGTATTTCATGATCTCGTATTCGTAATCGCTCAACTTGCCCGGTTTTAGGAGTATGCTGTCTGGTATTGCCACCTTGCCCAAGTCGTGCAACAGGCCTGCTATGTATAAGTCGTATTGCTGCCTTTTCGATAGACCCAATATTTGAGCGATTTTTTGGGCATAGAGTGCAACCCTTTCTGAATGTCCTTTTGTATAGAAGTCCCTGACCTCTAACACCTTAACGAATGTCCTTAAAAACTCTATCCTGTTTCTTTCGATCTGTTCGTTTTTATCTATTATGGTGGTGGACAGCTCATTGAGCGCTTTGGCTATGGTTTTAAGCCTTTTTAGGTGGAGTTTATCTATATCTATAGGGTCTTTTTTGCTTCCTATGTGGGGTATGGCCGATGTTATTAGGTTTGTATCCTTATTTGTGTCCGATGAGAATTTGGTGTTTATTAGGTGTATAAGGGCCATTGTTGCAAGGTATAGACCAAACAGGAGGAGTTGAAAGTATTTGAGCTGTCTAAACAGGTCATCTGCAAACATCGAGGCTGTCTGTTTTATGCTATCCACATAAAAGCCGGTGCCTATCATCCAGTGGAGCGGTTCGTAGTACTTCCTGAATGAGATTTTTAGGCGTGGTTTGTTTGTCGTGGGTGATGGATACCAGTAAGCCGAGTATGTTTCGCCCTTTTCTCTTAAGGCCTTTAGGTATTCCTCCCTGTAAGGGTTGCCCTTTGCATCTGTTCCTTTTGATGATGCGGGCTTGCCTATGCTTACGCCTTTGGATTTGTTGTATATGTTCATGGCGAATGCATCACCGCCGTTTAGGTTCAACATCTTAACCACAAAGAAGTAGCTGTCCTGGTTCTTATCTGCCAGTATGAATTTGTTTAGCTGGGGGAATGTGTATTCCATGATTTTGTTTTCCAACTCAAGCATCGGTTTGTATGCGCCAAGCAGTATATCGTCGCTAATGGGCGTTGTAGCTAAAAGGAATGTCTCATTGAACTGGCCTTCTTTGAGCTTTTCCGACTGGCACATATACAGGTGTATGTCGTTGAAGGATAGGTTTAGGTTTTCCCTATACGGCTTGCATTTGTTCAAATTAAGAAAATCCACCGTTGATGTGTTGTTATCAAAAAAGAAGACGAACTTTGCCCCTTTTCTTATCCTTTCATCTTTTAGCGTATTTAGCAGGCTTTTGGTGTGTGGGTTGAGCTTGATCTTTTCAAGCGATACCTCATAGGCCAAGCTTTTGAATGTGTTTTTTATGGTGGATTTTGTATAGCTGTCTATGAACGATATGGCGGCGTATGTCTCTAATTTTATTTCTTTCTTCTGCCTGTTTAATTCATAATTGTAAACGAAGTTGTATATGGCCTCTTTCTGGTTCTTCTCAATATAGTAAAACGCACCGCTCATTATGATGAATGTGGCAAAAAGAACCGCATAGACGGCCTTTAGGTAGGAGCCCTCATCAAACCCAGACTTCATGCTTTAATTATAATAGATTTTTTAATTTAGAAAAGTCTCTAATTGAAATTTTTATTTTTCGGTTTAAAAAGTTGACTTTGTGGGGTCTGTTGTGCTAATTTTTTTAGGCTTTTTGGAAGGGGGTGGGGGTGATCTTAGAGGTTAAGGTTAAGCCCAACTCTAAGGTTGAGCAGTTCGATTTTGACGGAAGGGTGTTGACCTTAAAGATCAGGGAAAAACCGCTTGAGGGTAAGGCCAACAGGGTTGTGATTGAAAGAATAGCAGAAAGGTTGAAGATCGCAAAGGGTTGTATAGAGATCGTGAAGGGCGAGAAATCGAAGAGCAAGCTTGTTAGGATAGATTGCTTGGGCGATGATGAGATACTCTCAAGATTAGGAGGATAAACGAGGATGCCGATTTATGAGTATGAGTGCGAGTTCTGCTCTCATAGATTCCAACTGTTGCAGAAGTTTAGCGATCCTGCCCCTTCTGTATGTCCAAACTGCGGCAAGGAGGGTGGAATAAAGAAGCTCATATCGCAGACATCCTTTGAGCTTAAGGGTTCTGGTTGGTATGTAACCGATTATAAAAGCAATATAACAAAGGGCTCATCGACTTCTTCTAATAAAGATAACGGCTCAAAAAATACGCAAAGCAAGGAGGCTAAGAGTGGTTGAAAGGACACTTTCTATTATCAAGCCGGACTGTGTGGCGGCCAAGAATGCGGGCAAGGTTATATCTATGCTTGAGGAGAATGGCTTTAACATCATAGGTATGAAGAAGATCCATCTAACAAAAGAGCAGGCCAAGAAGTTTTATATAGTACATAAGGATAGGCCCTTCTATGATTCCTTGACCGATTTTATGTCCGAGGGGCCTATTATTGTTATGGTTTTGGAGAAGGAGAACGCAATAGCGGATTACAGAAAGCTCATGGGTGCAACGAATCCTGAAGAGGCAGAAGAAGGAACAATTAGGAAGCTTTACGGTTCGAACATCGAAAGAAACGCCGTGCACGGTTCTGACTCTTCAGAGTCGGCAAATTATGAGATAAACTTCTTCTTTAATGAATTAGAACTTGTATAGAAAGGAGAAAGAAGATGGCTCAGCCAAAGAGAAAGTCAAGCCATTCAAGGGCTGCAAAGAGGGCAACGCATAAGAAACTTAAGAATGTGCCATTGACAAAGTGCCCAAACTGCGGTGAATACAAACTGCCGCATAGGGTCTGCCCATCTTGCGGTTATTACGGTGATAGGGAAGTTTTGACCCCTGAGGAGTAAATGATATCTGTTGCCGTGGACGCATACGGGGGGGATCATGCCCCCCAAGAGGTCATAAAGGGTGTTGAGTTAGCGCTGAAAGAGGAGGGCGATCTTCGTATCCATCTTGTCGGCAAAGAGAATGAACTGAACGGGCTGATTGAGCAGATAGACGATGATTTAAAAAAGAGAATAGATATATTCGACGCACAAGAGATTGTTAGGATGTCTGATAAGCCCTCTTTGGCGCTCAGGCTTAAGAACTCATCAATGGCCGTATCTGTTGATCTGGTCAAAAGCGGTAAGGCTGATGCCTTTATGACGGCAGGCAACTCGGGTGCGGCTATGGCGCTGGCTATGTTTAAGCTGGGTCGCATAAAGGGTGTCTCCAGGCCTGCCATTGCAACGCTCCTTCCAACGCTGGATGGTCAGATGTTAATGTTGGATGTTGGGGCTAATGCAGACTGTAAACCACAACACCTCCTTGAGTTTTCCATTATGGGTTATGTGTATGCAAAGCATGTGGCCGGTATCAAGAATCCACGGGTGGCGATTTTAAGCAACGGCGCTGAGCCCGGCAAGGGCAATCAATTGACGCTGGCTGCATACGATCTGTTATCAAAAAGCAGGCTGAACTTTATAGGTAATGTTGAGGGTGACGATATATACAAGGGTAAGGCCGATGTTATAGTGTGTGATGGGTTTGTCGGCAATGTTGTTCTAAAGGTCAGCGAATCCATACCCGATTTGATCATAGAGTTTCTAAAGGAAGAGATAAAAAAGAGCTTTTGGTATAAGGTCGGTTTCCTTCTGGCCAAACCGGCTTTCAGGATGCTAAAGAGTAAAACCGACTATTCGTCTTTTGGGGGGGCTCCCCTTTTAGGGGTGAACGGCTCATGCATAATCAGCCACGGCAGGAGCAATGGTGTTGCCATTAAAAACGCCATCTTAAGGGCTGTGAAGTTTTCCAAGGAGAAGGTGAACGATAAGATAGAATCCGCAATGGAGGGTTGTTTTTTGCTTAAGGAGTTGAAGGGGGCTGTGAGGACATGAATGCAAGGATAGTTTCGACGGGGGCTTATTTGCCGAAGAAGATATTGACCAATTTTGATCTGGAGAAGATGGTTGATACATCGGATGAATGGATAACCCAGAGAACAGGCATAAAGATAAGGCATATTGCAGAGGAGGGTGAGTCGACATCGGATTTGGCCTATAAGGCTGCTTTGGATGCACTAAAGGGTTCGGATCTATCTCCGTCCGACATCGATCTCATTGTTCTGGCCACCGTAACGCCGGATCAACCGTTGCCTGCAACTGCGCTGTTTGTTCAGGAGAAGCTTGGTGCCTATAATGCCTTTGGTTTTGATATAAATGCTGCCTGTAGCGGTTTTATGTATGCCTTATCCATTGCTAATGCATACATAAAATCCGGTATGGTTAAGAACGCCCTGGTTATAGGGGCTGAGATATTAAGCAGGATAGTTGATTGGACCGATAGAACCACATGCGTATTGTTCGGCGATGGTGCAGCGTGTGTTTTGCTTCAGGCAACAGAGGAAGAAGACAGGGGTGTTATAAGTTTGGTTCTGCATTCGGATGGCAGGTATACGGATCTTATGAGGGCTCCTGCACCGGGCAGTATAAGGCCCTGTTCAAAAGAGGTGATTGAAAACAGGGATATTTTCATTAAAATGAAGGGTAACGAAACATTTAAGATGGCCGTTAGGAATATTGCAAGCGTGAGCAAGGAGGCCCTGGATCTTGTGGATATGGATTTTTCCGATGTGGATTTAATGGTCTCCCATCAGGCCAACAAGAGGATCATAGAGAGCGTGGCAAAAAGGGCCGGTATAGATGAGGATAGGGTTATAGTGACCATAGACAAACACGCCAATACCTCTGCTGCATCTATTCCTCTTGCTCTGGATTGGGCCTATAAGAGTGGAAGGATAAAGGATGGGGATGTGATTTTGTTGAATAGTTTTGGTGCAAGTTTAACCTGGGCTGCAGGTGTTGTAAGGTGGTGATAGATGTTTAGGACAGAGATTTGCGATCTGTTGGGTATAGATTATCCGATAATTCAAGGCGGTATGGCTTGGGTTAGCGATGCTGTGCTGGCTGCTGCTGTTTCTGAGGCTGGCGGATTGGGTATCATAGCAGCCGGTAATGCAGAGGCCGATTGGGTGGAGAAGGAGATAATAAAGGCTAAGGAAATTACAAAGAAGCCATTTGGCGTTAATATAATGCTTTTGTCTCCTTATGTGGATGATGTGGTGGATGTTGTTGTTAAACACGGGGTTAAGGTGATTACAACGGGCGCTGGCAGCCCTGGCAAGTATATGGATAGGTTTAAGTCTATCGGGGCTAAGGTCATTCCGGTTGTTGCCAGTGTGGCGTTGGCAAAGAGGATGGAGGATACCGGGGCAGACGCCGTTATAGCAGAGGGTATGGAATCTGGCGGTCATATAGGTGAGCTTACCACTATGGCGCTTGTGCCTCAGGTTGTCGATGCGGTCAAGATCCCTGTGATTGCAGCAGGCGGCATAGCAGACGGCAGGGGGTTGGTGGCTGCTTTGGCATTGGGGGCAAAGGGTGTTCAGATGGGCACCCGATTTGTCGCCTCTTATGAGTGCACAATAGCCGAGGCCTATAAAGAGGCTGTAATCAAGGCAAAGGATAGGGATACGGTTGTAACCGGCAGGATCACAGGCCATCCGGTCAGGATAATAAAGAACAAATTGGCAAGGGAGTTTATAAAGTTGGAGAACAGCGGCGCGACGCCTGAGGAGCTTGAAAAATTTGGCGAGGGCAGACTCAGGCTTGCAGCAAGAGAGGGCGATGTGAAAAACGGAAGCGTTATGGCCGGCCAGATTGCCGGTTTAATATCCGATGTAAAGCCCGTTGATGCAATAATAAGGGATATAATTGAAGAAGCTAAGGGTGTAATAAAACAGATAAACGGTCTTTTGGGAGTCTGATGATGAGGTTTTTGATGTTCACAGGCCAGGGTTCTCAATTTGTCGGCATGGGCAGGGATCTGTATGAGAGCTTTGATGTGGTTAAAAAGACATTCAATAGGGCAAACGATGCCTTAGGTTTTGATTTGAAATCCCTTATGTTCGATGGTCCGGAGGATAAACTAACACTTACAGCCTTTGCCCAACCGGCCATATTGACCGTGTCTTTGGCCATATACGATTTGATAAAATCCGAGACCGATTTTGATTTTGATGTTGCTGCAGGCCATTCGTTGGGTGAGTATTCTGCATTGGTTGCAGCGGATGCTTTGGATTTTGAGGATGCGGTCTATGCGGTGCATAAGCGGGGCGAATTTATGCAACAGGCCGTGCCTGAAGGTGTTGGGGCTATGGCTGCCATAATCACAGATAAACACGACGAGGTGGAGAAGCTCTGTATAGGTGTCAGCAAAAACTTTGAGAATGGATATTGCCAGATAGCCAACTATAACGCCAATAATCAGGTCATAGTGTCTGGATATAGAGAGGGTGTTGAGAAGGTATCGCAACTTGCAAGCGAAAGGGGGTTGGGCAAGGTAATACCGTTGAATGTATCTGCTCCGTTCCATTGCGCATTGATGGAGCCGGTTAAGGAAAAAATGGAGAGGGTTCTGGATAAAATAGCATTTAGAAAGCCCTCAAAACCCGTGATTGAGAATACAAAATCCGATGTTATAGATGATAGCTCAAACATAAAGGATTATCTGATCAACCAGATAACAGACCCGGTAAGGTGGACGGATAATGTTAATAAGGCCATAGAGTTGGGGTGCGATGAGTTTGTAGAGTTTGGGCCAAAGAATGTGCTATCCTCGATGCTAAAAAGGCAGATGCGCAAGGCCAATATAAATTATGTGGTTGACTTGAAAAGCTATAATAGCTATAAGGATAGGGTATGAATTTTAAGGGTAGTGTGGCCCTGATTACGGGGTCAAGCAGGGGTATAGGCGCTCAGATAGCATATCAACTTTCAAAGAAGGGTTTAACGGTTATCGTTAACTATTCATACAATAGGGACATGGCTTTAAAGCTGTGCGATAGGATTACATCAGAGGGCGGCAGGTGTGATGCGGTCGGTTTTGATGTGGCCGATTTTGATGCTTCAGGCGAGGCAATAAAACAGATAGCATCAAGGTATGGCAGTATTGATTATCTAATCAATAACGCAGGCATTACAAGAGACAATCTTATCATGAGGATGAACAAAGAAGATATAGACAGGGTTATAGATGTCAATCTAAAGGGTGCCTTGAATTGCATAAAGCATGTATCAAGGTATATGATAAAAAAGAGGTTTGGCGTAATAGTTAACATATCAAGCATCATAGGCCTTATGGGTAATGCGGGGCAGGCCAACTATGCTGCAAGCAAGGCCGGTTTAATAGGTCTTACAAAATCACTTGCAAGGGAGCTGGGTGGGCGCAACATAAGGGTCAATGCCGTTGCCCCGGGGTATATAGAGACCGATATGACAGCCGTTTTGAACGATGAACAGAAGAAGGCGTTGATAGGCAATATTGCCCTCGGTCGTTTGGGCAGCGTGGAGGATGTGGCCAACCTGGTTGAATTTCTACTGAGCGAGGAAGCTTCATACATAACGGGCGAAGTCATCAATATAAGTGGCGGATTATATATTTAAAAATAAAAAGGGGGTTTGTAAGATGAATGTAGCAGAGGAAGTAAAGAAGATCGTTATTGAGCAGTTGGGTGTGGACGAGGATGAGGTTAAGCCTGAGGCCAAGTTCATTGAGGATCTGGGAGCAGATTCCCTGGATACGGTTGAGCTTGTTATGGCTATGGAGGAGAAGTTTGGCATCGACATTCCGGACTCCGATGCCCAGAAGATCGTAACCGTTCAGGATGCCATCGATTATGTTGAATCCCATTTAAATAAATAAGAGAGAGCAATGCGAAGGGTTGTTGTAACAGGTGTTGGAGCCATAACGCCCGTTGGCCTGAATGCTAAGGAGAGTTTTGAAAACGCCTGTAAGGGTATAAGCGGAATAGGCAGGATAACCCACTTTGATGCCTCTAACCTGACCGTTCAGATAGCCGGTGAGGTTAAGGGGTTTGAGCCGACCAGATATGTCGATAGGAAGGATGTAAAAAAGATCGACCTGTTTTCCTTATACGCCATTGCAGCGACGGATGAGGCTATAAAGAGTGCCGGCCTGGATATGGATAAAGAGGATCCGTTCAGGGTTGGCGTTAGCGTGGGAAGTGGCATAGGGGGTCTTCAGACGATTGAGAAGTACAACGAGGCTTATCTTAAGAGGGGTCAAAAGGGGGTATCTCCCTTCTTTATCCCCGTTGCCGTTATAAACATGGCTGCAGGCAACATAGCCATGCAGTTTGGCGCAAAGGGGCCCAATTTTAGCGATGTTACGGCCTGTGCAACAGGCACCCATTCCATAGGCCTTGCTGCCCGTTGTATTGCATACGGGGATGCCGATGTTATGATATGCGGCGGAACGGAATCGACCATAACGCCGCTGGCTGTTAGCGGTTTTGCCAACATGAAGGCTCTATCCACAAGGAACGATGAGCCGGAGAAGGCCTCCCGCCCGTTTGATAGGGATAGGGATGGTTTTGTTATGGGTGAGGGTGCAGGAGTCTTGATTCTTGAGGAGTATGAGCATGCCGTTAAGAGGGGTGCTGAGATCTTAGCTGAGTTTGCCGGTTTTGGCATGAGTGATGATGCCTATCACTTCACAGCGCCCGATCCCAAAGGTGAAGGTGCAACATACGCCATGAAGATGGCCCTAAATGATGCTAAGCTAAACCCTGAGGATATAGACTATATAAACGCACACGGCACATCCACACACTTCAACGACATTATAGAGACAAAGGCCATAAAGACGGTGTTTGGCGATCACGCCTATAAGCTAACCATAAGCTCAACCAAGTCGGTTACCGGCCATCTATTGGGTGCTGCCGGTGGCGTTGAGGCTGTGTTTAGCGTGTTGGCTTTGAAAGAAGGTGTTATACCTCCGACGATGAATCTGGATAACCCTGACGATGAATGCGATCTCTTCTATACACCCAATGAGGCGATTAAGAAGGACATCAAAACGGCCATGTCCAACTCCTTTGGCTTTGGTGGAACAAACGCCGTTGTGATCTTTAAGAAAATCTGAAGAGGGGCTTTTGCCCCTTTGTTTTTTTATGAGGTTTGTTCTCTTTGACCTTGACGGCACTCTCATAGATTCCCGCCTGGATCTTGCAAATAGCATAAACGCCGCATTGGTTGAGTTTTCCCTAAAACCGCTTCCAAACGAGAAGATCTATAGCTTTGTGGGCAACGGTGTTAGGAGGTTGGTGGAGGATTGCTTAAAGGAGGAGAATGCGGTTCATCTATTTGATGGGGTGATGGAGTTTTTCTTTGCCCATTACTACGAACACCTATTGGATAATACGGTTCTGTATGAGGGCGTATTGGATGTGCTTGAGAGGTTAAAGACAAAGAATACCCAGATGTTTGTCATCACCAATAAGAGCTTCATATTTACAAAACGGGTGCTTGAAGGATTGGGTATAGATGGATACTTCAGGGATGTGGTGTGCGGCGATAGCCTCCCCTTTAGAAAACCCCATCCGCAACCCATATTGACGCTAAGGGATAGGCACGGTTTGGAGTTAGACGGCGGGGTAATGGTGGGGGATTCTGAAAACGATATAGAGGCAGCAAGAGCAGCCGGCGTAAAAATAGGCTGGGCTGCATACGGTTTTAGGGGTGAGGATATTTTAAGGCAATACGAGGTCGATTTTGTATTGAAAAAGCCGATCGAGCTGCTCAATCTGGTTTAACAAGCACGCATTTTTCCTCTAACCGTGAAAGGCATCTGCCTATCTTTGTTTTAAATTTGCCCTCTTTTAGATCCTGATGAAACAGGTTCCATATGTTATCGATGTTGGAGCTTGCAAATATATTCACATCGCCGTAATAGAGCATGTCTATCAAGTAGGTAAACCTCAATGCATCCATCAGTTCCATATCGTTGAAGGGCCTTAGGTTTTCTATGAACAAGGCATCCAGGGAATAGGCTATGTTTCTGTATCTTGTCGGATGGATTTCTTTTAGTTTTTCTATGAGCTCCTCAAAGTTTACATAGAGTTTTAGCTTTTCTTTGGGTTGATATTTGCCGAATATCTCTTTAAGGTTTGAGTTTGAGATGCTGAAATTCAGGCTGGGTTGTTTGAATCTGTAATCCTCACCGTCGATTATTATTGTTTCAAATGAGTTGATCAATGACCCCATTCTGGCTTTGAATGTTAGCATGTCTAACTTTCTTGCCCCCAGCTGAGAGGGAAGCGTGTTGGATGTGGCTATAACAACAGTGTCGGTTTTGTTTATCTCCCTTATGAAGTTTATGCCCATCATGGCATCTCCTGGATCGTCAACCTCAAACTCATCCAAAAGCACTATGTCGTATTGTGATAGCATATCAACCACATCCAGAAGGGTATAGTAGGCAATCAGATACATGAGTTCGGAGAAGGATATAAACAGCTTCTTTCCCCTATATGCATTGCCTATGGAGGCAAGCAGATGGGTTTTGCCCACACCGAACACGCCGTCTAAGTATATGTGTGGCGGTTTTGAGGTTTTTATGAGCTTGCGCAACAGCTTGTTTTTTGGTGTTTTTCTCTTGAAGGTCTCTATCTGTTGCACTAATTCTATCAGGCGCTCCTTTGCCTGTTTTTGGGATGGGTAATCCTTGTTTGGTATATAGTTGTCAAAGGAGCATCCCTTGAATTTGGGTGGTATGGTGTTTTGGTTTATGATGGTCTCTATGGGTGATGAGAAGTCTAATTCGTTTAACGATATGGCGTTTTTCATGGATTTATACCCCTTCTTTTAAGAAAATCCAGACAACTGTTGTCCAGCCGCCTTAAGCCTGCCTCAATTGCCCACAACAGCGCCTCTAAATACTCCTCCTCCGTGATTGGTCTTGCTATCTCTTCGAATCTGTATGCCAAGCCTAAGGGCCTGTATTGTGCCATTATGTTTGTGTATGTGTTGGGCGATACCTCTTTGGCTATGAAGTTTACTATCTCCTTTGTGCCTGCAAGCCTGTTGGGAAGAACCAGATGCCTTATGATAAGCCCCCTTTTTGCTATGCCGTCTTCTATTACCAGGTCGCCAACCTGCTTATGCATTATCTTTATGGCGTTTTTTGTTATCTGGGGATAGTCTTTGGCAGATGAGTATGCCTCTGCAGTTTTGCTATCCCAATATTTAAAATCCGGCATGTATATGTCTATAATGCCGTCTAACAGGTTTAGCGTTTCCGGTAATTCATAGCCGCTTGTGTTGTAAACGATGGGTATGCTTAAGCCGTCTTCTATTGCCAATTTTAGGGCTTTGAGGAATTGAGGAACTATGTGGGTTGGGGTCACTATGTTTATGTTGTGGCATCCCTGCCTTTGCAGTGATAGCATCATTTGTGAGAACTCCTCGATAGAGACCGTCCTGCCCTCACACAGATGGCTTGTGGATGAGTTCTGGCAATATATACACAACAGGTTGCAGCAGGATATGAATATCGTGCCTGAGCCGTTTTTGCCAACAAGCACATCCTCCTCTCCGAAATGCGGAAAATAATCTGCCACAGCTGGCAATTCGGCCGTATTGCATATGCCCTTTTTGCCAGCCAATCTGTTGACCCTGCAGACCCTCGGGCATAGCCTGCAGCTTTTGAGCATCTCGTAGGCCTTCTCTATCTTCTCATCCAACTTACCCTCTTTGTATGTTTTTAGGTATATGGGTTTTGTGTTATTCATACTTTATCCTTGGATCCACTATCGCATAACATATGTCTGCTATGAGGTTTCCAATGAGTGTAAGAATAGTGCTTATGGTCAATATACCCATGACGGTGGGGTAATCCCTTGCCATTGCAGAAAGGTAAAACAGCCTCCCCATGCCGGGTATGGCAAAGATAGACTCTATGATCACGCTTCCACCAATCAGGGAGGGTATGGATAGCCCCATTATCGTAATAAGCGGCAATAGGGCGTTCTTCAGGGCATGTTTGTATAGGATGGTTTTTGGGCTGATGCCCCGCATAAACATAAGCTTTATAAAATCCTTCTCTAATGTGTCGACAACGCCGCTTCTGATGTATCTTGAAAAGCCGGCCAAAGACCCAAAGACGCCGATAAAAATAGGTATTGTTAGGTGTTTTGCCATATCGATGTAATAGGGTAGGCTGCCCTCTTTTACATTGAAGGAGTGCAGGCCCGCAAGGGGCAAGAGGTGCCATTTAACAGAGAGCAATATCATAAGCAGGAGTGCCAGCCAGAACGACGGCATGGAATATCCACTGAACACAAAGAATGTTAGGAATTTATCAACAATGGAATCCTTCTTTGCTGCCCCAATTATGCCTATGGGTATGGATATTGCAAGGGACAACAGCAATACCACGATGTTTATTATTAGCGTTATGGGAAGGCTATAGGCTATTTTGTCCCATACACTTACACCGTCTATTAGGCTATATCCGAAATCCAACCTGAAGAACGATTTTAACCAATCCAGGTATTGGATATAGAGCGGCTCGTTTAGGTGGTATATCTTTTCCATATTTTTGAGCGATTCGTATGATACATTGGGGTTAAAGCCACCCGTTGCATTTACGGGATTTCCCGGTGATAGGTGGATTATGAAGAATATTATGAATGTTATACCGAAGAATGTGGGGATTAGCTCAGCTATCTTCTTTAGAATAAAGCCCCGCATAGTAATTCAAAGCTTCTTTTCTCTTTTTTAGCGAGCATATATACATCAATTCGTCGGATGTTTTGCCCTCCTGGGGGTATTTGGCATAGGTTATATAGCATCCGATGATGTTTTTTGCTTCATCTTCGTTTATTATGCAGCTTTTGCTTTTTATCTTGTCTATGATGCCGTTTTTCAGCTTCTCCGATATGTTTTTGTGAAACTCCTCTGTGTTTTTGCCTAAATACATAAACATGAACGCATCGGCCGATGTTCTGGCTAATGCCTCTTTGTTTATTATCCCTTTTAAGGCCTCAGCCAAAAAGAGTATGATCCTGTCACCCACCAGCCTGCCGTATTTGTGGTTTATGTATGACATGTTCTTTACATCGACCATAAACAGCGTAAACGGTTCTTTTTTCTGTATGTAGCTATCCATTATACGCACAAGATAGCTTCTCCTTTTTAGGCCTGTCATGTAATCCATCTCTGTTATGTGCTTGCGGAAGTAATCTATCTTTTCCGGTATGAATGTGCCTTTGCATGTTATCTCCTCTATGAAGCTGCTAACCAGCACATCCTCGACCTTTGAGAGTATGCTCTGATCTATCTTTTCGGATTTCATGATCTCTATGGCCTCTGTTGGCTTTAGGGCCTTTCTATACGGCCTGTCTGTTGTCAAGGCGTCGTATATATCGGCAATGGCCAGTATACGGGCCCCTAACTCTATCTCGTTTCCGGATAGTCCATCGGGGTATCCGCTGCCATCTAACTTTTCGTGGTGATGCCTGATGCATTTTGCAATACCCTTGAATTTTGGAACATTCTTTACGATTTCGTATGAGATTATAGGGTGGTATTTCATAATCTCAAACTCAAACGGTGTTAATTTGCCGGGTTTTAGCAATATGGCATCGGGTATGCCTATCTTTCCTATATCGTGCAATAGACCGGCATTGTACATCATCTCCTGCTGGTATATGTCCAATCCCAACTTCCTGGCTATTAGCTTTGAATATCTGGCGACATGCTCGGAGTGCCCCCTGGTGTATATATCCTTGGCCTCTGTGGAATAGACAAATGCCTGGATAAGGCCTTCCTCTGTTTCTGAGAGTTCGCTGAAAACAGAGCGGATGGTTTTGTATGTGTAAACGATGGATATGAAATGGGTCAAGGCACTCTGGAATGTTTCAAGCTCTGATTTAAACTCATCTGGCGGCTCCTGACTGAATCCAAAACCAAAGACGCCCACAACCTTTCCCTTTGATGTTGCCGGTATGTAAACGCAGTATTTCGGGTATGTTTTGTCGGTGGAGCAGCTCTGTGATATGGTTTTTGTGTTTGTTTTCCATAGGTTGTATATCATGTTCTTCTTGCTTGCCTCTATATCGCCCACCTCTATCTTGTCGTTTAATGTTATGTAAAGGTTCTCTGAGGCAAACAGAAAACACAGCATCTTTGCGCCTGCCAGGTCCTTTATCTTCCTCAACGCCTGGGCTATCAGGCTAATGGATACATTCTGCGATAGCTTGGAATCCAAAAGCTTAAACAGCTCTAACTGTCTTTTGTTCTTTTCTCTTTCTATCTCTATCTGTTTTATGTATGATTCCTTTTGAAGCTCCGATGCTATTGTGTCTGCGATGGTCTTTAGTATCTTTATCTCTTCTTCTGAGAACGATTTGATCTTTTTTAGGCTTATCAGGTGGAGCGAGCCGTATATTTCGTCCTTTGTTTTTATCAGCACGGCAAGAAGGGATTTCAGGCCCACATCCAGCCACGACTTTAGCGCCAGAGGATAGTTTTGGTAATCGTTGATGATGAGATGCCCGTCTTTTTTTAGCCTGTCGTGGAATTCTCTTCTTGATTCTAAAGGCACCTCATAGAGCTGGGGATAGATCTGCTTTGGATAGTTCTCTGCCATGAAGAAGGATGAGTGTTTGAATTTTATGTATCCACTATCCCAAAAGCCTATAAAGGCACCGTCAACGCCGCATAGCTGGGCAATGTTGTCCAGTATGAGTTTCCAGTTGTGTTTCTTATAATCGCCTTTGACTATCCTGTTTGATAGTTCTAAGGCCTTAAGAAGCAGTGAACCATCTCCCCCCATAATTGCAAATTCTATAACAATTTTTGTATAAGGTCAACGAAAAGCTCGGTTTTTTGGGAATATTTTTTGCTAATATACTCAAGGGAGGTGCAGGATGCCGTTTTTGAATGATTCGACATTTGATTATATAAAATACGGCCTCGATGTTGCCGTGTTGAGGCAGGATGTTATAGCCAGCAATATAGCAAATGCAGATACCCCGCACTATAAGGCTAAGCACATACCCTTTAAGGATATACTCTCTCTGAAGAGTAAGGATATAGAGCTTAAAAAGGAGGATCCAAGACACATAGAGCCCAAAGATGGGCTTGAGTTTTTGATTAAAAGGGACAGAGACGATTATCTTGTTAAAAACGACCAGAATAATGTAAAACTGGATAAAGAACTTACGCATCTGGCAAAGAACACGCTGCTTATCAATGCCCTGACGGCATTTGAGCGCTATAAGTTCAATGAGTATAAGGATATAATATCATCGACAAGAAATGCATAGGAGGGTTGAATGAGTATATTCGATAGCATGAACATAGCCTCAAGCGGCATGAGCGCCCAGCGATTAAGGATGAATATAATATCGTCAAACATAGCCAATGCCGACACGGTTGAAACCCAGGAGGGCGGACCATACAAAAGGAGGGATGTGATCTTTGAGGCTGTCGGCTATTCTAAGTTTTCCGATGTGCTTAAGACCGTTGAGGTTAAGGATGTTGTAAGGGATGATTCGCCGCCGAAGTTGGTGTATGACCCGTCAAATCCTTTGGCTAACAAGGACGGTTATGTGGCATATCCCAATATAAACCCCGTTGTTGAGATGACAAATCTCATAGATGCCATGAGAACATATCAGGCCAATGCCTCAGTTATAGATTCGGCAAAGCAGATGATCCAGGCAGCATTAGGTGTATTAAGGGCTTGAAAAATGGCATTAAACGGGTTATTATGGTGGTAAGATGGATGTAAAGGATATTCAACTAAAGCCCATAGATAGCCAGATTGAAAGCAAACCCAAAAAGGAGAAGATAGAAGGGGACTCATTTGCCGATATACTGAAAAAGTCCCTCGATGAGGTGAATAAGCTTCAGAATAAGGCTGATGAGTCTATAAAGGATATAGCCGCAGGCAAGATGGAGAACATCCAGGATGCCGTTATGGCCATAGAGAAGGCCGATGTCTCCCTAAAGCTCCTTACAGAGATCCGCAACAAAGCCATTGAGGCCTACAAAGAAATAATGCGCATGCAAGTATAGTTTTTTGTTGCTAAATTAACCGTTTTTATTATATTGTCTTAACATGGATTTTAAACTGTTTATTGAGCAGGTTAAGAAGTTTTACTCTGCAATGAACCGCCAGCAGAGGATAGTGCTCTTCAGCTCTGTTGGCGTTTTGCTTGCCGGTATTATCTTTATACTTGTTGCATCCTCTAAGGTTGCATACGCCCCACTTTTTACAAATCTCAATGCAAAGGATGCCTCCGATATAGTCACATACCTTAACCAGCACGGTGTGAAATATAAACTTGTTAACGGTGGCACGGCTATAGAGGTGCCGAAGGATATGGTATACAGTCTGAGATTGGATCTTGTGGCTGCGGGATTGCCAAAGCACGGTGTTGTGGGTTTTGAGATATTTGATAAGCAGAATTTTGGGACCACCAACTTTGTTGAAAACATAAATTACATAAGGGCGTTGGAGGGCGAGCTAACAAGAACCATCGAGAATATAAACGAGGTTAAATCCGCAAAGGTCAATATAGCCATACCGAAACCCACCATATTTACAGAAAGGCAACAGCCGCCAACGGCAAGCATCGTTTTAGATCTTTACAGGCCGCTTACAAAGCAGCAGATTGTTGCTATTCAGAAGTTGGTTGCTTCCTCTGTGCCGGGATTGTCATACAAAGATGTTACGATTGTCGATAGCGACGGTAATCTGCTTTCTATTAATGCCACCGATGAGCAGTTGTTGACGGCCAATGAGCTTAAATACAAGCAGTTTATAGAGGAGCAGTATAAAAACAGGATAAAGAGCATGCTGGCCCCCATTTTGGGTAAGGATAAGTTTGTTGTTAGCGTCGATGTCGATCTGGATCTTAGCAAGATAAAGAAGAGGTCGATTGTCTATGACCCCAATAGCGTGGTGGTTAGTGAGCAGAATGAGGAATCCACCTCAACCACACCTGTTAGCGGTGGTGTTCCTGGGGTTATCTCTAACATAGACAACAAGACCCCACAGAGTGGCGGTGTGGCCAAGAATTCAAAATCAAAAACCATTACAAATTACGATGTGGGCAAAACAGAAACCATAACCGAGGGGCCGCTGGTTAAGATAAAGAGGGTGTCCGCTGCAGTGGTTGTTGATGGGATATACGAGCCTGTGAAGAATAAGAAGGGTAAGGTTGTTTCGTATAAATTCAAGCCGTTGCCTGCCGATACTATAGGCGCCATACAGCAGGCTGTTATGAGCGCTATAGGATACGATAAGAACAGGGGTGATAGGGTTACGGTTACTTGTATGAAATTTGCTTTGTCGGGAGAGAAACATATGGGTGGTGTTTCTATTGGCGGTGGCAATATGGTTATCAATGTTGCCGCTTATTATAAGTATATCATTATTGCCGTATTGCTCGCCCTGTTTTACTTCCTCTTCCTGCGCAAGTTTATTAAGAATGTGATGACCGTATCGACCGTTGAGGCCAAAAAGGAGGAGGCCTCAGCACAACAACAGGAGGGCGGAGCTGAGGCTGCTGAGGCCTCTGAGGAGCTAAAAGAGGAGGAGATTAAGGGTAAGACGATTAAGGAGATAGAGGAAGAGATAGCCTCGAAGCTTGAGGAGGAAGAGGTTGTTGATGAGGAGAAGATCAGGGCAAGCATGATGGAGGATAAGATAAGGGAGGCAGCAGAGGAGAATCCGGAGGAGGTGGCAAACCTGATAAAGACCCTTCTAAATGTAAAACCCAAACAGTAATAGTTAGGGGTGCGTTATGGCTAAAACAGCTGCAGATATCAATAGTATAGATGATTTAACCCCGCATCAGAAGGCTGCTATCCTTACCATTGTATTGGGGGATAATCTATCTGCAAAGGTGCTTTCTTACCTGCCTAAATCGGACATCGAGGCCATATCGAAAGAGATTGCCTTTATGAAGATGGTTGATCCAAAGATAATGAGGCAGGTGGTTGATGAGTTTTACAAGATGCTCAAGGCCAAGGAGTTTATGAGTGTGGGCGGCCTTGAGTATGCAAAGGAGATCCTGGTTAAGACATTGGGGCCTGAGGAGGCTCAACGCATCATAGATAAGCTTATAAAGATGATGGAGTCGAGTTATGGGTTTGATTACCTTGAGAACATAGACCCAAAGCAGCTTGTTAAGTTTATACAGAATGAGCATCCCCAGACGATAGCCATAATCCTGGCCCATTTAGACCAATCAACGGCGGCAGAGGTGTTATCCCTTCTGCCCAAGGAGCTTCAGGCCGATGTGACTTTGAGGATGGCATCGCTTGAGAATGTATCGCCTACGGTTATTAAGCATGTTTCTGAAATACTGGAAAGTAAGCTTGAGAATGTTAGTGGTTCCAATATTGAGCTTGGCGGCGTCAGGAAGGTTTCAGAGATTATCAACCGCATGGGCAGGGTGGAGTCCAAGGCCTTGATAGATGCTATAGCCGAACACAATCCGGATCTTGCAAGCCAGATCAGGGATATGATGTTCGTATTTGAGGATATTATTAAGCTCAGCGATCAGGATATCCAGGAGCTGCTTAAGCATGTGGATAAGAAGGATCTTGTTATGGCGCTTAAGGGTGCATCCGATGAGCTTAAGGATAAATTCTTCAAGAATATGTCTTCAAGGGCGGCAGAGACACTCAAAGAGGAGCTTGAGTTCCTGGGCGCTGTTAAGGTTAAGGATGTTGAGAGGGCGCAGAAGGTCATCGTGGATGTGGTTCGCAAGTTAGACGAAGAGGGCGTTATCTCCATTGGTGGCGGTGGAGAGGAGGTATTGGCCTAAATGCCTTTGCAAATAGAGGAGTATGTATTTGAGGATTTCGATTCTGAAAACGATAAGTGCGAGATAGAAGAGCAGAAGGACAACAACGATAAACAAGAGGATAAGACAAAAGAAGAAAGGCAACAGGATGAACAAGCCCAAAAGGATAACCAGAACAACTTTGTGCTGGATAAGGAGGCCATAAAGAAGGAGCTTGAGGCTATCATAGAGACCACCAAGCAGGAGGCCTTAAAACAGGCCCAACTCATAAAGGAGCAGGCCAAGAAGGAAGGGTTTGAGTTAGGCTATAAAGAGGGTTATCAGAAAGGGCTTGAGGATGCAAAGGGCGTATTTGATAAAACCATAGCCGATTACACATCGAAGATGCAGCAGGCCATAGAAAAACTCATAAAGACGGCCGAGGAGATATCCAAAAAATACGAGGAATTGGAGAATGTGGCCACCGATATGGTTTTGAATATAGCAAAGAAGGTTATAGCCAAGGAGCTTGACTCAGATAGGGATGTGATTAAAAACATGGTTAGGGAGGCTTTGGGGTTAGCAGAGACAAAAAAACTAAAGGTTAAGCTTAATCCTGAGGATGCCCAGTTTGTCAAAGGGGTCAATCTGGATGAGAGCAAAACCGTTGAGGTTGTTGAGGATGACAGCTTACCCAAGGGCTCATTGATTATAGAGGAAGAAAACGGCAATGTTATAGATGCCAGTGTTGATACAAAACTTAAGCAAATAAAAAACTCGATGGTAAATGAGTAATATACTGAAGCTAAAGAAGGCGATAGACAGTTCCAATCTAATAGTCACATACGGCAGGATAAAAAAGGTTGCAGGCATTACAATAAAATCAACAGGGCCTAAGAATGTGAAGATAGGCGATGTGTGCAAGATAGAAACGGATGAGGGCTGGATCGACTCAGAGGTTGTGGGTTTTGATGAGGACGGCGTTGTATTGATGCCGCTTGGCGTTCTTGATGGTATAAAATCGCACAGCCTGGTTAAGTCAGAAGGAAGGGGTTTGAGTGTCCCTGTGAGTGATGGGCTATTGGGCAGGGTTGTCAACGCCTTGGGCAGGCCTATTGATTCCAAAGGACCCATTCGGGTTGATGAGTATTATCCTGTTTATCCCAAACCCGTGCCTCCGCTTGAAAGAAAGATTATAGATCAGCCTCTATCTGTGGGTGTAAAGGCCATTGATGGGCTTCTTAGTCTGGGAAAGGGTCAGAGGGTTGGTATATTCGCAGGCAGTGGTGTGGGTAAAAGCACGCTGCTTGGTATGATAGCAAGGAATAGCTCTGCCGATGTGAATGTTATTGCCTTAATTGGTGAGCGTGGCAGAGAGGTGCGTGAGTTTATAGAGAGGGATTTGAAGGAGGAGGGGCTTAAAAAGAGCGTGGTTGTGGTGGCAACAAGCGATGAGGCTCCGCTTCTAAGGAGGGAGGGTGCATTTGTGGCCACATCCATTGCGGAGTTTTTTAAGGATAAGGGCGCCGATGTTATGCTTATGATGGATTCGGTGACCAGATTTGCCATGGCGCAGAGAGAGATTGGGCTGGCCGTTGGCGAGCCACCCACCACAAAGGGTTATACGCCCAGTGTATTTACGCTTCTGCCCCGTCTTATGGAAAGGGCCGGTAATTTCAATACGGGATCTATCACAGCCATCTATACGGTATTGGTCGATGGTGATGACCTTATGGAGCCTATAGCCGATGCGTCACGTTCGATACTCGATGGCCATATTGTTCTATCCAGGAAGATAGCAGAAAGGGGAAGGTATCCGGCTATAGATGTCCTAAAGAGTATATCCAGACTGATGAACTCCATAGCCTCACAACAGCATAAGGAGTTGGCATTGAGAATAAGAAGGGTTCTATCCGTATACGCCGATGCAGAGGATTTAATCAATATCGGTGCTTATGTGAAGGGGAGCAATAAGGATATAGACGAGGCTATAAAGTATATAGACAGGATTGAGGGGTTTTTGGCTCAAGGGGTTGATGAGAGTTATTCCTTTGAGGATACCTTGAACCTGATGAGAAGGATATTTGATTGATGTTTGCGTTTAAGTTTGAGAAGCTTCTGAAGATCAAAAGCAGATTGTTGGATGAAAAGAGGGTTCAGATAGCACTTATTGAGAAAGAGATAAACTCAAAGAAAGAGAAGCTATCAAGGCTTCTTCTTGAAAACGAAGGCAGAAAGAAGAGGCTATTTGAGGTATTGGAGGCTGATGAGATAGACAGGAATATGGTTATGTTTTTAAACGAAAATATAGAAAAAACGCTTAATGCCATTGATTTAACAAGGCAGCAGATAGAGGCATTGGAAAAAATGAAACAGGAGTATGTTAAGGAGGCTGAGAATCTGCTTAAGGAGAAGAAGAAGCTTGAGAAGCTAAAGGAGAAGGCCAGGGAGGAATACAGGGTATCAAGCCTTAGGGAAGAGGTTAAGTTTTTAGATGAGGTTGCCAATGTTAAGGTCGCTGTTAGCAGGATTTCTAATAATTAGCATACTGCTTTTTTCTTCTGCTTCCTATGGAAAGGATACCCAGCAGCTAAGCAGCATAGTTGAAAAGATCAATGAGCTAAAGAGCTTACAGCAGCTTATTGATAAGAAGATAGCAAAGCTTGAAAAGCTAAAGGCTCAACTGGATAAACAGGAAAAGGAGATAGAACAGAAGAAGAAGGAGATAGAGCAGTATGCCAAGAACACGAAGAAGGAAGCTGACGAATATGCCAAGAAGAAGAAAAAAGAGGCCGATGACTATTTTGCAAACATAAAAAAGCAGGTTGAGGATTATCTTAGCAAGAAGCAGAAGGAGCTTGAGGGTTTGCAGAAACAGATTGCGGATGAGAAGATAAAGAAGCTTGCTCAGATATACTCGGCTGCCAAACCCCAGGCGGCCGCAGAGGAGCTCTCCCAAATGAATGAGGATGTGGCCGCACAGATCTTGGTGTTTATGCGGCCACGACAGGCGGGTGCGATAATCTCAAAGATGCAGCCCAAGAAGGCTGCAACCATCTTTCAGAAATACCTTCTTAAGAAGGACAGCTTAAAGGTTAATAAGCAATAAGCTTCCAGTTGCCGTTTTCTATCCTTACGATACAGAAGTCGCTTGGATTTAATCCTGCATGATTGTCTTTTGAGTAGCTAAACACGCCGGTTATACCCACAAAATGCCTTATTTTTTCCAGCTCATCCCTGATTTGAGATCTCGTATGGGCTTTCTTTAGGGCCTCTTTCAGCATCATAATCGCATCGTATGCATGACCACCAAATGTGGATACCGGCCCAAATTTCTTCTCATACATCGCCTTGTAAGACAAAAGCACATCCCTCTGGGGATCTGTTTTTGGCAGTTGTTCTGCGACAAGTAGTTTGCCCACAGGCAGGATTATCCCTTCTGCTGCATCACCTGCAAGCTGTATAAACCTCTTGGATGCAACGCCGTGGCTCATGAATAACGGTATCTTTATGCCAAGCTCCTTGGCGTTCTTTGCCACAGATGCTGGCCCTGGGTTTGTCCCCCAGCATACAATAGCTTCAACACCCTTGATGTTTTTTATCTTAATAAGCTGAGGCGTCATGTTTGTGTCTGTGGCGGCAAATGTCTCATCCGCCAGTATCTCTATGTTGTATTTGGATGCCAATTTTTTAAGCTCTTCCCTTCCACTTTCACCGAATCCTGTTTCTGCTGTAAGTATGGCTATTTTGCTTATGTTTTTATCCCTTAGATAGCTGTAAAGCCTCTCAACGGCTAAGCTATCAGACGGTGCCGTTTTGAATACCCATCTCTTTGTGGGTGTTGTTATCTTATAGCTTGATGCCATAGATATTAAGGGAATCCTGACCCTTTCCACCAACGGGATTATGGCCAGGGTTGAGCCGCTCCTTGTTGGTCCAATAATGGCCGAAACCCTATCGGAGTATATGAGTTTTCTTGCAAGAACCACCGTTTTTGCCGGCTCTCCCTTTGTGTCATAGACAATGAGCTTTATCTTGTTTCCGTTTATGCCGCCGTTTTTATTGATCTGTTCAACCAGCATCTCCAGCGTGTTTTTTTCAGGCTGACCCAAAAACGATGTTGGCCCTGTGATTGAGACCAATGCCCCTATCTTGATCTGTTTTGCAAATGATGCCGATCCTATCAATACAACAAGAACAACAATTAAAGTAAATAGCCTCTTCATACTCCCCCCTTTGTTTAATTAAATCTCTCTAATCTCTTCCTGAGTCAGTGTTTGGACGCCGTTTTCCTGGAGTATCCTTTCTGCCTTATCCAGTTCTGAGAATTTGAATACCATAACGGCCTTTCCCTGAATGGGTGATGCAAAGCCGTACATGTATTCGATGTTTATCTGGTTGTCTGCCAGTGTTCTTAGGATTTTGGCCAGTGCACCGGGTTTGTCGTCTATCATGCAGGCTATGATGTTTGTTTCACTGATTGTAAAGCCGTTATCCCTCAATACCTTTATTGCCTCATCGGTCCCTTTAACAACAAGCCTCACTATGCCGAAATCGCTTGAGTCTGCTAAAGAGAGGGCCTTTATGTTTATGTTGTGCATTCCTAATAGTTCCACAACCTCCAATAGCCTGCCTGGCCTATTTTCAACAAACACCGAAATCTGTCTGATTCTTTTCATATCCCTCTCCTAAATATTCCTTTTATCTATGACCCTTTTTGCCTTGCCCTCAAACCTCTGCAAGCTCTTGGGCTCTGTTAGGGTTACCTTTACCGTTATACCGTATAGGTCTTTGATGTCTTTTTCTATCCTCTCCTTGAGCCTTTGCAGATGCTTTATCTCATCGGAGAACAACTTTTCGCTGACCTCGACCTTGACCTCCAATGTATCTAAGTTGTTTATCCTATCGACTATTAACTGATAATGCGGCTCCACACCTTCTGTTTCCATTAAGAGTGCCTCGATTTGGCTTGGGAAGATGTTTACTCCCCTTATGATGAGCATGTCGTCGCTTCTGCCCTTTATTCTTTCAATGCGTCTGTGGGTCCTGCCGCATATGCACGGTTCCTTTATTATGCGTGTTATATCCCTTGTTCTGTAGCGGATTAGCGGCATGGCCTCCTTTAGGATAGTTGTTATGACCAACTCCCCCTCTTCTCCGTCTGGTAAAACCTCTCCCGTTTCTGGGTCTATTATCTCTGGAATGAACGCATCCTCCCAGATATGGAGGCCGTGTTTTGCCTCTTTGCACTCTATAGCCACACCAGGCCCCATAATCTCACTCAATCCGTATATGTCGATGGCGTCTATGTTGAGTTTTTCCTCTATCATGTTGCGCATCTCTTCGCTCCACGGCTCAGCACCCAGGATGCCCACCCTGATCTTCAACTCATCCCTTTTTATGCCCATATCCCTGATTGTTTCTGCCAGATAAAGGGTGTATGACGGTGTGGCTGTTAATACCGTTGATCCAAAATCCTTCATTATCATTATCTGTTTTTTGGTGTTTCCGCCCGATATGGGTATAACCGTGGCACCGAGCTTCTCACCCCCGTAATGGGCGCCAAGCCCGCCGGTAAACAGACCGTATCCGTATGCATTCTGTATGATGTCGCCCTTTTCAACGCCCGCTGCGGCAAACGAGCGTGCCATAAGGTTTGACCATACCTCTATATCCCTCTTTGAATAGCCGACCACCGTGGGTTTCCCCGTTGTTCCGCTTGATGCATGAACCCTTACAACCTGTTCAAGGGGTATGGTGAACAGGCCAAACGGATAGTTATCTCGTAAGTCTTGCTTGGTCGTAAATGGAAGCCTCTTTAGGTCGTCCAATGTCTTTACATCGTCCGGTTTTACGCCGGCCTCGTCAAACTTCTTCTTATAAAATGGAACCAAGTTGTAAACCCGCTCAACGGTGTTTCTCAAGCTTTTTAGCTGTAATGCCTCCAATACCTCTTTTGGCAAGGTTTCGAGTTCGTCATCATAAATCATAACACTACCTCAAACCCAGATATTTATCTATTTTAACCTTATCAAACCCCACCACGGCCCTTGATCCTATAAGAACAACGGGCACGCCTGTCTGTCCGGTTCTTCTGACCATATCTTCGGCTGCCTTTCTGTCCCTGGATACATCCACATCCTTAAACTTGATGCCGTTTTGTTTTAGGTATGCCTTCACCCTGTTGCACCAGGGGCATGACGGCGTTGAGAATACTACCACCCTTGGTTGTTTCTTCTGTGTTTTTTCTGCCATAAGCTGACCTCCTTTTTTCTTAAAATTCAGGCATTCTGGATATTATTCTAAACATCCGAGTTGTCAACTTACAAGAATAGTCTGCATGCTATGTTTTTGGTTTCGTCCACATAGTCGTAATTTATCTTTTTTAGGAACCTTTCAAACTCCCCTTTTTCACCTTCTGGAATCTCAAAACCGATAAACACCCTTCCAAACTCACCGCCATGCCTTCTGTAATGGAATGCCGAGATATTCCACCTCTCCTTCATGTTGCTTAGAAACTTCATTAATGCGCCGGCCTTTTCCGGAAACCTGAAATCGTAAAATATCTCGTTTTTTACGAATTGGCATTTACCGCCAATCATATACCTTATGTGGTCTTTTATGAGTTCGTTGTGGGTAACATCCATAGCGTAGTATCCAGCATCCTTCATCCTTTTGAGTATCTCTTTATTTTCCTTTTCGTAATCGACTGTCAGGCCCACAAGTATGTAAGCCTCATCCCTGCTTGCAAGCCTGTAGTGGAATTCGGATACATTCTTATCCTGAACCACCGTTTGACAGAACTTCTTAAACTCCCCCGGTTTTTCTGGAATCTTAACAGCATACAGGGCCTCCTGGTGCTCGCCTATCACGGCCCTTTCTGCCACATAGCTGAGCCTGTCAAAGTTCATGTTTGCGCCGGAGTTTATAGCGACAAAGGTCTTGTTTTGTGTGTTGTGCTCCTTGATGTATTTCTTTATACCTGCAACAGCTAAGGCGCCAGCAGGCTCGACTATATTCCTCGTATCGTAATAGATGTCCTTTATGCTGGATGCTATCTCATCCACACTGACGAGTATCACCTCATCCACATACTGCTTGGCCTTCTGAAAGGTTAACTCACCCACCTCTTTTACGGCCACACCGTCTGCGAATATCCCGACCCTATCAAGCACAACCCTGCGGTTTTCTTTTAGTGATAGATACATGGCATTGCTTTCTATTGGTTCGACGCCTATTACCTTTATGTTGGGGTATATGTTTTTTATAAAAGTTGCAATGCCTGCTATCAGCCCACCACCACCAACAGGCACAAAGACGGCATGTATATCCTCTTTTGTTGTCTGTCTTATTATCTCATGGCCTATAGTTCCCTGTCCTGCTATTACCAGCTCATCGTCGAATGGCGGTATGTAATTAAGGCCCGTTTCCTTAATCAGGGTCTTGCAGTGTTCGTATGCTTCGGAGTAATTATCCCCCTTTAGGACAACCTCAGCACCGTGTCTTTTTACGGCATCTATCTTTATTTGTGGCGTGGTTTCTGGCATTACGATGGTTGCTTTTATCTTTAGCTTTTTGGCAGAGAGCGCAACGCCCTGGGCGTGGTTGCCTGCACTTGCGGCTATTACACCCTTTTTCTTTTCATCCTCTGATAAGTGAACTATCTTGTTGTAAGCCCCTCGAATCTTGAATGAGAAGACCTCTTGAAGATCCTCCCTTTTTAGAAGTATCCTGTTGTTTAGCTTCTTTGAGAGATTTACTGCAAAATCCAGCGGTGTTTCCTTTACTATATCATAAACCCTTGCCGTTAATATGAGTCTGAATATATCGTCCATCTCTCCCCCCTATAATAGATGGTGGACGGTAGGGGAGTCGAACCCCCGACCTCTACCGTGCGAAGGTAGCGCTCTCCCAACTGAGCTAACCGCCCGATTACGCCCAATATAAAAAATGATTTATCAATTGTCAAACAAAGAGCTTAGCTATAAAACTAACCTAAGTAAATTATTGACACATCGAATAATAGATGTTAAAAGTTATCCTACTATCAAAAACTTTTTTAAAGGAGGTTTAGGGATGAGGAAGTTTCTGCTAATGGTGGTTGCTGTGTTGTTCATGTCCAATGTTTCTTTTGCAGCATTGACGACCTATGAGCTTGTCGGGAGCGTCTCCGGTTCAAGCCATCAGGCCGTTGTTGAGTCGGTGAAGAAGGCTTTGAGCGGTGAGTTTGAGGTTGTTGCATCTTACAATCCGGGCGGTATTTCTGACCTTACGGTGTTGATTGTTCAGAATAAGGAGTATTTTGATGCTATTGGTAAGGCCGGAAAATATGCCTATTTTGCTGCACCGTTGAGGGTCGGCATCCAGAAGAACGGTGCAGGTGAGAATATCATGTTTGCAAACCCTGTGTATCTTGTTGATGCATTCGCAAAGGGTAAGTCCTCTCTTGAATCAACAGCAGAGGCTGTTAAGTCTAAACTTGAGGCTGCACTGCTTAAGGTTGCCGGCATAACACCACAGAAGAAGAACTTTGGATATTCAACGGATCCGGATGAAATAGGCAATTGGCAGATGATGGGTCAGAGCCTTTATACGATCTATGAGGTGGGTCACAAATACGGTTCTTTGGATAAGGCGTTGGCTGCTTTGGATGGTGCTTTGAATGCAAAGAAGAACGGATGGCAGAAGGTTTATCAGATAAAGATCGGTGATGTTGCGGTTGTTGGTGTAAGCAACTCCAAATATGAGAAAGAGGCATTCGAGATTGGCGGGCATGACCATCTCTGTGCATTCCCCATAGAGCTTGTTGTCTATAGCAATGGAAAGATAAAGGCATTGCCTGAGATGTATAGGATGTCTTTATATTTCATGGATGCCGGTATGGCAGCGTTTTCTGCCCATATGGCTATGCCTGGAGAAATCGATGATTCCCTAAAGGGGTTGCTTAAGTAAAAAGCCTTTGGTGGGTTTGCTTTTTTGGCAGGCCCACCTAAATTTTTTTGAAATTCATCCGATTTAGTGTTAAAAATGGAAAGGGAATTACTTTTGCTAAATTATAATGGATTTGACATTGGGTGGAGGATGTGGTTAAATTTAATGTGTTTTAGATAATCCTTATAAAGGAGAATGGAAGGCAGTGTTTGGTAAGAAGGGTTTAGTAGGGATAGATGTTGGTCATTATTTTACCAAGGTTGTTTATTTAGAAAATAAAAAAGGCGTTATTGAACTGGTTGGTGCCTACAAAGAAAAAACCCCTAATGACATACTTAGCGCTGAGGGTATAGAGGAGGAGCTTTTTGCCGATTTTATATCCTCTGTTTTTTCTGATAACAGGATCAAGAACAAGAATGTTGCTATTTCTCTTAATAGTTCTATTGTTATAAGCAAGATGCTTTCAATGCCCCTTGTGGCCGATGAGGAGATTGAGCAGGCCATTATGTGGGAGGCAGAACAGTATGCTCCCTTTGGCATGGAGAATGTCAATGCCAGCTATCAACTTTTAGAGAGAGACGAAGAGAAGAAAGAGATGACCATTTTGCTTGCCCTGACGAAAAAGGATGTTGTTGAATCGTATAAATCTGCATTCAAAAAAGCCAAGCTGAATTTAAAGGTTATCGATGTTGATGTCTATGCAACGGCTAATGCGTTTTTTATAAACGAACCGGATAAGGCTAACAAACACAATCTATTTGTCGATATGGGCCATACATCCACCAAGCTGATATTCACAAAAAAAGAGATCCCTATTTTTAGTAGATATATCGACTTTGGTTTCTCTGACATATTAGAAGAGGCCATGAATATCTTGGATATAAAAGAGGAAGAAATAGACTCCATATTTGAGTCTTCCTATAAAGATAAGGATAAAAGATACGGGTTCTTTAACTTTATAAATGATAAGATAATCACACTTTATACACAAATACAGAACTCTTTAACCTTTTACAAAGCAAATATATTGGAAACTGAGGAGGATGTTGAGAATATCGTCTTTGTTGGCTGCTTGGGTGCTTTAATGGATAAACTCAATCTTAATCTGGCAGAGGAGCTGTTGAAGGCCAATATTTTATCGTTCAATCCATTCAATTTTGCCTCAAAGGGTTCTTTGGAGAATAGGGGTGTAATTTCTGAGGGTGCATCTTTTTACACTATAGCTGCTGGATTATCTTTAAGGGGTCTGGGTATATGATTAAGATAAATTTGTTGGAAAGTGGCGATAGTAAGAAGGGGCAGAAAAAGAAGAGCGATTTTTCTTTGAATATCCCAATTGCAGCCATCGTTGTGGGCAGTGTTTTTTTGGTTGAGGTGGCAAGCCTTGGGGTTGTTACTTATATGACTAATAACAAGATAGATGAGTTAAAAGCAGAAAGGAATAAGTTGAGCAAGCTTGAAAGGGAAGTTCACATGATGCAGTCGAAGATCAGGGAAGTCAAGAGAATGATAAAGGCTGTGAAGTCTTTAGAGAAGGGCAGGGGGAAGGCCGCCCATATCTTGGCTGAGATTGCGGATACCATACCGGATGATTTTAATTCTGCCTCCAATGCTGTTATCCAAACATACGGCGGTAGTCTTTGGCTTGTTAGCGTTTCTAAGAACGGCAATACAATTAAGATTAAGGGAAAGAGCTTTACGCCCGAGGCTGTGGCTGATTATATGATGAGGCTTGGTGCTTTGAAGGATGTTAAAAAGGTCAGGTTTGACGGGAGCGGCTTGAGGAAGATAAACAGTAAGAGTGGGATAGATGTTTATTCGTTTTCCATATCCGTTACACTGAAGGGTTAGTGGTATGAAGGATTTAGATTTTAAGAAGGCTTTGGTTATTGCGCTTGTTGGTGTTATTCTTATAGGCGGTTTGTGGTATTACTTTTATTATAAGGATGCTACTGCCCAGATAGATAGGCTAAGCAGGGATATAGAAAGACTGTATAAGTACAAAAGGCAGCTGCCAAAACTCAAAAGGGAATACAAAACCGCCCAGGCTGAGTTTAAAAAGTATTCATCGAAGCTTCCACTGAAGGAGGAGATTCCCTCCTTACTTGTAAAGCTCAATGACATAATTAAAAGGGAGGATGTGGTTTTGATGAACTTTAACCCAAAAAATGCCGTTAAATCCAAAAGCGGGCTTTACTATATAAAGCCGATAGATATAAGAATAAGAAGCACATATGTAAATTGTGGTAATGTTTTTGAGAAAGTGGCTAAGATGGATAGATTGTTTAAGGTTAAAAGCTTCAGCTTGAGCAGCCCCAAGGTGATAAACAGCTCTAAGGTATTGTTGGATGTTAAATTTTCTGCAGAGACATACTATTTTAAGGGTAAGGGAAGATGAAAAGGTCTATCTTATTGGCTGGAATGGTAATATTGTTTGCTATAACATCGGCGGATGGTTTTCAGATTACACTTAAGAGGGATCCGTTTATGGATTTGTTGAAATTAAAGAAGATTAAGCAGATAGAGATGTTGAGAAAAAGCAAGATAGAATTGAGTAGGCAACAGAAAATCAAGAGAGAGATGGATATTATAGCTTCATCGTTGAAGGTCAAAATGATAGTAACGAGCAAGGATCCCAGTCTCAATGCTGCGTTAATTGTCGGGCCTTCGGGTATTCCGGTTGTGGTTACCAAGGGCTATAAGATTAAGGATAATGTATATATTAAGGAAGTAAAGGACAATGAGGTTGTTGTGGCTGTTAATACCAATGGAACCACAAGAACCATTAGTTTAAAACTCAGTAAATAAGGAGAGGGGCTATGAGATTTGTGTGGAAACTCTTTTTTGTGATGATGATGGTGGGCATATATCTGCCTTTTATGGCTAAAGCCGGAAACATTAAGAGCGTGAGTGTTAAGGGTGATGCGAGCGTTGTGGATTTCAATGGTGATGTCGATTATAAGCTGTTTTACCTGGATAACCCTCCAAGATGTGTTGTTGATATACTAAAGGTGAGCCAGTGCCCTGTTTGCCTTAAGAATGCCGGAGTTAGGGTTTACAAAGAGGGCGATCTAAAGGTTAGGATTGCATACCACAACGACAAGAAGGAAAAAGAGGTTAAAAAGCAGGGAAAATTCTTAAGAATATGTGTGGAGTTTCCAAAAAATACGAAGCCCGCATGTAGGGTTAAAAAAGACGATAAATCTCTAATTTTAAACTATAGGGCTAAAGTTGCCAAAAATGAGGCCAGACAGATAAAACAGAATAAAGCTGTAAAGCTTAATAAGATTGAGCGTATATCTTACAGAAGGTTTAAGACTTACGAGATGGTGGTTTTACTGACAGAAAACAAGCCGTTGTTTTATTTAAAAGAGGGCGACCATCTGCTCTATGTGGATGTAAAGAATGCAAAAGCCTCACCTGCTGCTTTGAAATCACAGGATCTTAAATCCCTCTCCGACAATGTAAACTCCATTATTACCCTGCAGAAGGGTGATATGGTTAGGTGTTTAATCTCTCTGAAAAAAGGGGCTCAACTTAAAAAATTCTATGCCGATAAGAGGCATATATACATAATCTTCCCACTTAAAGGAACTGAGAAATTGGCATCTGCTGTGCCTGACAAACCAAAAACGGGTTCTAAATCTTCAAGCAGCCTGGTGGATGAGGGTTCAAATAAGATATTCCCGGAGGATAAACTCATCTCCTTTGATGTAAGGGATGCCCAGCTTAAAGACATATTCAGGGTTTTTGCCCAGATAAGTGGTCTTAACATCATAGTGGGCGATGATGTAAAAGGCACGCTTACTATGAAACTAAAGGATGTTCCACTAAATCAGGCGATGGATTTGATCCTGCAACAGGAAGGGCTTGTTGCAGATCGCAAGGGTAATGTGGTTGTCATAACCACCGCCTCAAGGTATCAGAAGCAGAAGCAGGAGGAGATTAAGGCTATAAAAGATAAGGAGAGGCTTGAGAGGATTAAAAGTGCCATAACAAAGGTGATTAATCTGAATTACATAACCCCAGATTATGCTATTAATATAATTAACAAGCTGCTTTACAATACAGGAAATGCCAAGAATGCAAACAATGGCGGGTTTATTGTTTCAGATGTTAAAAACAACGCCCTGATTTGTCATGATACAAAGGAGAATATAGCCAAGATAGAGAAAATCGTAAAAATAATAGATCAAAAGAAGAGGGCGGTTGAAATAGATGCCAGGATTGTGGAGATAAGTAAATCTTATGAAAGACAGCTTGGTATTCAGTGGGGAGGTAATTATTTTAATCAAGATATCAATCACTCTAAAACATTTATAGGCATAGGAGGGACATCCTCTCCTGTTGATGTTAGCAATGGATTACCCCCAACAGAATCCTTCTCTAATGATAATTTTGTTGTTAATCTTCCTGCCAGTTTAAGTGATGCTCCAACATCAACGGTTAGTTTGGCTGTTGGAAATGTTATTGCAAATTATAATTTAGATTTGAAATTAACTATGGGTGAGCTTGAGGGCTATAGCAAGGTTCTGTCAACACCTAAGGTTATTACTTTGGATAATGAGCATGCCATAATTAGCAGTGGTCAGCAGATACCGTATCAGGAGAGCGCTGGTTCGAGTGGTGCAACGAGCACTAGCTTTAAGGATGCCACCCTGTCTTTGGATGTTACACCGCATATCACAAGAAATAATCAGGTTATACTGAAGCTTACAATAACGAAAAATTCACCCGATTATGCTCATAGCGTTGGAGGCGAACCCCCTATTAACACCAACTCGGTTGAGTCTACCGTTATACTCAAGGATGGCCAAACAGTAGTAATAGGCGGATTAATGCAGAGCACGACAGAAAAAACGGTTGGAGGCGTACCCGGTTTAATGAGAATACCTCTGTTGGGTTGGTTGTTTAAGACAAAAAGGATATATAACCCACAAAGAGAACTCTATATATTCGTAACGCCTCATATAATTAAGGAATGAGAGAGATAGTAAATCGCAAGGCCCGTCATGATTATGAGATCTTAGAGACTTATGAGGCGGGCCTTGAGCTTAAGGGTAGTGAGGTTAAATCCATAAGAATGGGCTCTGCCAACCTAAAGGATAGCTATGCAGAGATCAAAAACGGCGAGGTGTGGGTCAACAATTTTCACATAAGTCCGTATAAGTTTGCCTCAAAGCACACCAATCACGATCCTTACAGGAAAAAGAAGCTCCTTCTTCATAAATATCAGATCAGAAAGCTTATAGGAAAGGTCAAGGAGAAGGGGCTTACACTCATACCGTTGAGGGTTTACTCCAAAAATGGAAGGATAAAGATGGAGCTTGCCCTGGCCAAGGGGAAAAAGCTATATGATAAAAGGAAGGATATAAAAGAGAGGGATTTGGCCAGGGAAGCAGAAAGAGAATTGGCCCGTTTTAAATAATTCATTTGAAATATAGAATTCAATAGGTAAAATAAAGGGATTTTTGTTGGAAGGGGTATTGTGTATGCCTAAAAGAACGGATTTGAAGAAGATCATGATAATAGGCTCAGGGCCTATCGTAATTGGTCAGGCTTGTGAGTTTGATTATTCAGGCACCCAGGCCTGCAAGGCTTTGAAGAACGAGGGGTATGAGATAGTTTTGGTTAACTCCAACCCTGCCACCATCATGACAGATCCCATGTTGGCAGATAGAACCTATATTGAGCCCATAACGGTCGATTTTTTGGAGAAGATAATCGAAAAGGAGAGGCCCGATGCCATACTGCCGACACTCGGCGGTCAGACGGCCCTCAATGCAGCTATGGATCTGTATAAGGCAAAGATTTTAGATAAATACGGCGTTGAGCTAATCGGTGCAAACGCCCAGACCATAGAGAGGGCTGAGGATAGGGAGCTTTTCAAGAAAGCTATGGATGAGATAGGCCTGAAGGTGCCTGCATCCGGTGTGGCCCACAACTTAAAGGAGGCCTGGGAGATAGTAAACCAGATCCACTTTCCTGTTATTATAAGACCTTCGTTTACACTTGGTGGGACAGGGGCCGGCGTTGCTTACAACAAAGAGGAGTTTGAGGAGGTTGTTAAGTGGGGTCTTGAGCAGAGCCCTGTAAATGAGGTGTTGATAGAGCAGTCCGTTTTAGGGTGGAAGGAGTTTGAGCTTGAGGTTATGCGTGATAAAAAGGACAATGTATTTATCATCTGTTCCATAGAGAACTTTGACCCCATGGGTGTCCATACGGGTGATTCAATAACGGTTGCACCTGCTCAAACCTTGACCGATAAGGAGTATCAGATTTTAAGGGATGCTGCTATCGATATAATAAGGAAGATTGGTGTTGAGACGGGTGGGTCGAATATACAGTTTGCCGTCAATCCGGAGAATGGTGAATTTGTTGTTATTGAGATGAACCCCAGGGTATCGCGTTCTTCGGCTTTGGCAAGTAAGGCGACGGGTTTCCCTATAGCAAAGTTTGCAGCCCTGTTGAGTGTGGGTTATACGCTTGATGAGATTCCAAACGACATAACAAAGAAGACCCCGGCAAGTTTTGAGCCTGTTTTGGACTATGTTGTTGTTAAGATACCGCGATTTACCTTTGAAAAATTCAATACCCCAGATGAACTTGGCACGCAGATGAAGAGCGTTGGCGAGGTTATGGCTATAGGCAGAACCTTCAAGGAGGCATTTCAAAAGGCCATACGCTCTTTGGAGTATAATTGGGACGGTTTTGTTGGAATAGACTGCAGCGACGATGAGTTAAGACATAAGCTAATACACCCCAACTCAAAGCGGTTCTTGTATGTGGCCGAGGCCTTCAGAAGGGGATATGATGTAGATTACATATATGAACTTACATACATAGATAGGTGGTTTTTGCACAATATCAAGCAGATTGTAGAAAAGGAGGAGGAATTAAAAAGAAACCCCGACATAATCCATAAAGAAATCAAAACGCTCAAGCAGTATGGTTTCTCCGACTCCTATCTTGCAAGCATAACGGGTAAGAGCGAGCTTGAGGTTAGGGATTTAAGGAAAACAAACGGCTGCATAAATGTGTATAAGATGGTGGATACCTGCTCTGCCGAATTTGAGGCTTACACTCCCTATTTTTACTCCACATATGAGGATGAGAACGAATCTATACCGTCAAACAACAAGAAGGTTATGATTTTGGGCAGTGGGCCGAATAGGATCGGGCAGGGCATTGAGTTTGATTACACATGCGTTCACGGTTCGTTGGAGTTGAGAAATGAGGGGTATGAGTCGATAATGGTAAATTGCAACCCAGAGACCGTCTCAACGGATTATGATATATCAAATCGATTATACTTTGAACCCCTGGTATTTGAGGATGTAATGAACATCATAGAAAACGAGAAGCCAGAAGGCGTGATTGTTCAATTTGGCGGACAGACCCCTTTAAAGCTTTCGCTTCCACTTAAAAACGCCGGTGTTAAGATATTAGGTACAGACCCAAAGAGTATCGATATAGCAGAAGATAGGGAGCTTTTCAGGGAGTTGATAAATAAATTGAAGCTCTTGCAGCCAGAAAGCGGCATAGCCCATTCAAAGGAGGAGGCCATAGCGGTTGCTGCAAGGGTGGGTTATCCTGTGCTGGTCAGGCCGTCTTATGTGCTTGGTGGCAGGGCTATGATGATAATATTCAACGAGGAGCAGCTGAAGCAGTATGTAGATGAGGCGGTTGAGGTTAGCGGTGAGCGACCTCTGCTTGTTGATAAGTTCTTAGAGGATGCCATCGAGGTGGATGTGGATGCTGTAAGCGACGGTGAGGATACGGTTGTAGCCGCCGTTATGGAACATATAGAGGCTGCCGGTATCCATTCGGGTGATTCTGCCTGTTCTATTCCACCGAGAACCCTAAAGAAAGAGATTGTAAACGAGATAAAAAGACAGACGAGGCTTTTGGCAAAGGAATTGAATGTTAAGGGCCTTATAAACATACAGTTTGCCGTTAAGAATGACAGGGTTTACATATTGGAGGTCAATCCGAGGGCATCAAGAACGGTGCCTTTTGTAAGCAAAGCCACGGGTGTTCATTGGGCGAAGATCGCAACACAGCTCATAATGGGTAAAAAGATAAGGGAGTTGGGCATAAAGGAGGTTGAGCCTAAGTATTACGCCGTAAAGGAATCGGTTTTCCCGTTTGTTAAGTTTCCCAATGTTGATATTACGCTTGGGCCTGAGATGCGCTCAACAGGCGAGGTTATGGGTATAGCGGATGAGTTCCCTATCGCCTATTACAAGGCACTTCTGGCAAGCGGCATGAGATTACCCCAAAGCGGCAATGTGTTTATGTCGTTGTCTGACAGGGATAAACCTCAAGGGGTTATCATAGCCTCTAAACTGCTTGAGCTTGGATTTGATATTTTCTGCACAAGGGGCACATATGAGTATCTGAAAAAAGAGGGGGTTGATGTTAAGTATGTGAAGAAGCTCAGTGAGGGAAGACCCAATATCCTTGACAAGATGAAGAACAATAACATACATTTCTTGATAAATACACCATCGGGCAAGCGCTCAAGGACCGATTCGTTCTATATCAGGAGAACGGCTTTAGTTATGAATATACCTTACTGCACGACGATTTCTGGTGCAATTGCGGCTGTTAGGGCGATTGAAGCTATTGCTAAGGGCAAGAAACTCGATGTTGTGCCGATTCAGGATTATTACAGAAGGGGTGGGACAGATGGCTGAGAAGATGCTTATTACACCTGAGGGTTATAAAAGATTGCTTGAGGAGATGGAGGATCTGCAAAAGAACCAGAGGCCTGCGATTATAAAGGAGATAGAAGAGGCAAGGGCTAAGGGTGATTTGAGCGAGAATGCCGAATACCATGCAGCAAAGGAGAAGCACGCCTTAATAGAAAACAGGATTTCTGAGCTTTCAAGGAAGATAAACAATGCTCAGGTTGTTGATCCTGCGACGGTTCCCAAGGATAGGGTGAATTTCGGCTGCAGGGTTATACTTTACGATATAGATAACGACGAGGAGATTGAATACATGATTGTGGGTGAGGATGAGTCCGATCCCGAAAACGGGAAGATCTCCGTAAACAGCCCCATAGCCAGGTCGCTTTTAGGAAAACAGGAGGGGGACGAGGTTGAGGTTAAGGTGCCTGCAGGGGTTAGAAGATTTGAGATAGAGGAGATAAAGTGAGACTAAAGATAGTTGAGAATGTAGAGGTTGCAAAGAACACCTATTCCCTGAAGTTGGAGAATCCGGCCCTGTTTGATGTTGAGCCGGGGCAGTTTTTTATGGTTAAGATCAATGCTTATCCTTTTCCTTTATTGAGGAGGCCGTTTAGCGTAGCGGATTTTGGTGATTATCTTGAGTTTATCTATAGGGTTGTAGGTGAGGGCACGAAGATCTTAACCACCAAAAAGCCCGGAGAGTTTGTTGATGCCTTAGGCCCTTTGGGGAAGGGCTTTAGTATAAATTCGACAAAGAGGCTTTTGCTTGTTGGTGGAGGCATAGGCGTTGCCCCGCTTCTGTATCTGAAAAAAACCATAGAGGAGACTTACAGGATAGAGTGTGATGCCTATTTTGGTTTCAATAGCTCTGATGAGATATTCACAAGGAATGGAAACATAGCAACAATGGATGGCAGTTTCGGCTTTAAGGGCAATGTTGTGGATATGGTTGAGGGTGCGCTTGATGAGAATACACTTGTCTATGCTTGCGGGCCGACGCTGATGTTAAAGAGGCTTGCATTTTTGTGTTTTGAGAAGAATTCGTCTATGCAGGTTTCGCTTGAATCGAGGATGGCATGTGGCATAGGTGTGTGTTTGGGTTGTGTTGTTCAAACATCAGACAATAGATACAAAAAGGTCTGCGTTGATGGACCTGTTTTTGATTTTGAGGAGATACAATGGCAGGCTCTGTAAATTTAGCGGTTAAATTGGGCAATTTGATATTTAAGAACCCGGTTTTAACAGCCTCGGGAACCTTTGGTTATGGTCTTGAGTATGAGAGGTTCTTGGATTTGAATAGGCTGGGCGGGTTTGTTGTGAAGGGTTTGAGTATAGTCGAGAAATTGGGCAACAAGCCGCCGAGGATCGTTGAGACCCCTTGTGGTATGCTTAATGCGATAGGATTACAAAATATAGGTGTGGATAGGTTTATTGAGGAGAAGCTTCCAAAAATGGCCTCCCTCAACACCCACATCATAGCCAATATATACGGCACAGAGGTTGCAGAGTTTGTTGAGATTGCAGAGAAGCTCGATAAAGAGAGGCTTGTTAGTGCTATAGAGGTCAATGTATCCTGCCCAAATGTTTCAGCAGGCGGTGCCTTATTTGGTAAGGACCCGGATATGGTTTTTGTGCTTACAAGCTCTATAAAGAAAGCCACAAAGAAGCCCGTAATTGTTAAGTTGACACCCAATGTTGAGGATATTGCATTTATTGCTCAGGCGGCACAGTCAGGCGGTGCTGATGCGGTGAGCCTTATAAACACCATAACCGGCATGGTAATAGATACAAAGACCAGAAAACCGTTTTTGGCAAACAAGACAGGCGGTTTGAGCGGGCCTGCTATCTATCCCATAGGCGTCAGGATGGTCTATGAGACATACAAAAAGGTTAAGATCCCCATAATCGGTGTGGGCGGCATATACAATGCAGATGTTGCCCTGCAATACATAATGGCAGGTGCTTCTTTGGTTGAGGTTGGAACGGCAAACTTTATAGATCCTTCTATAACGATTAGTATCATAAAGGGCATAGAGGAGTATTTAATCAATGAGGGCATTGAGAGTATCAATAGCCTTGTTGGTATTGCTCATTCTGAATAGCGTCTGCGTTGCCGGCGGGCTTAGGCAGATATTTGATGTGTATAAGCATAAAGATATTGAATTGTGTTTTGAGCAGAAATCCATAAACGGTATGAGTGGGCAAACCATAGAAAAGAAAGGCAGACTGAAAATCGTAGCGAATGAGAAACTAATGTTTAGTTACAAAAACGAGAGATTGGTTATAGACAACTTCAAGGCGATAGATTACAGGGACAACAAGACCCAGGTTTACAAGCTCAGTGGTTTTGAGAAGGTGCTTTTTTTAATGTTTATAGGCAAAAAAGACCTCAATGAACTGTTTAGGACAGAAGAGCTTGATAACAACACCTACAGGCTTTATCCAAAATACCAGAGTAATATCGACTCGGTTGTGGTTAGATTGGATAATGGAACCGTTAGGGAGTTGACGATAAGCGATATATACGCAAATAGAACGATCTATACATTCTATGCTCCTGATAGCTGCAGAGCATTTAGGTGAAATAAGACCCCTCCTTGAGTCCTTTCCCTTTGAGAAGGAAGGTGAGTTATATCGATATGATAATTTAGCCGTCTTTGTTAACCACGGCAGGGGCGGTCTGTCTTTGGGTTTTAAGGTTTCTCAGCTCTTAGAAAGATACGATGTTGGTATAGTCTTGTTGTTTGGGTTTGCAGGCAGTGTTTGCAATTTGGATGTTGGGCAGTTTGTTTTTGTTAATAGGGTGAAGCTTCTTGATAAAAGCAATAGAGCTATTTTTAATCCTGTTGAGCTTACAAGGGTTTATGGTTTTAGTTGTGTTAATGGCCTTACGCTGCTTGATGGATTCAATTTTGACAACGAATACTTAAGTCTTTTTGCAGACTGCGTGGATAGGGAGGCCTATTTCTTTGCAAAGGCTGTAAGTATTTCGAACTCATTTGGCCTAATACTGAAGGTTATCAGTGATAGAAATACAGAAGACGGTATTGCAAGGCTAAAAAAGGGCTGTTTTAACTATGATGTTGAGAAGCTTAAGGATCTGGTTGACAGGCTTAATAGGATAGAGCAGAACCTGATGCTTTCTGAGATCTTCAGGCATACGGGTATTCTGGATGTTGGAATTTTAAGCGGCATAGAGAGGCTTATTAAAAAGAAACGCTTAAGCTTTAGCTTTCGTCAGATGCTTTATAAAAAGATAGCAATAAACAATACGCAAAAAGAGGCCAAACCGTTAAAAACGGGAATAGTTTTTGTTGAGAAGGGAGTCGATACATCCAGGATAAAAATACCGCTAAATTCGAAAAGGGTTGTCTATATTGATGACTATGTGTCTTATTTTCACAACCTGAAGGATAGGTCTGGTTTGATATTTGCAAACAAGAAGGGGGAGTTTCTAAGGAAGACGCCCGATAATTATACGCCAGAGAATGGCTATGGTTATTCACTGCTTGGCTCATACAATTGCATATATGACTGCTCATACTGTTTTTTGAAGGGGTATTTTAGAAGCTTTAACCCCGTGGTGTTTTTGAATCATGAGGATTACATTGAATCTATCTTGAAGACAATTGAAAGGGATAAAAGAAGGCCTTTGTATTTCTATGCCGGCAGCTTTTCCGACCCTGTGGCATTGAGTGTTTTTAGCGATTTTTATGTGAAGATAGCCGAATTTTTCTCATCCTTAGAAAGCGGTGTCTTCTTAGAGATTAGAACAAAATCCACATATTTAAAACCGTTTTTTGAGCTAAAACCCTCGGGTAATGTTATATTTGCCTTTTCTATTTCTCCCGATAGGGTGTATGACAGATATGAGGCGTTTACACCGAGCATAGAAGCAAGAATGAAGGCTATAAAAAGATTGGATGATGCCGGTTTTTTGATTGGCATCAGGTTTGATCCTGTAATTGTGGAGTATCTTGAGGATTACGGTAAGCTGATTGATTTTGTTAAGGGTATAAAAAACCTCCATTCCGTTGAGATAGGGTTCTTAAGGTTTGATAAGAACGATTACAAGGCTATGCTTGAAAAATCTGCTGCGGTTTTGAGGGGTCTTGTGTATGAGAACGGCATGTATCGCTATCCCTATAAGGCAAGAGAAAAGGCTTTGGATTTTTTTAAGGCCAAGCTGGATAGGTTCTATGTGAACATGGAAGGTTGACCTTAGGTGAATATTGGTGTAAAATTTATTATATAAAACAATCTGGAGGTGAAAAAGATGAGACAGATGACAAAAAAGGCGCTGTTGGATGCATTTGCCGGTGAGTCTATGGCTCATATGAAGTATCTTGCATTCAGTGAGGTTGCAGAGAAAGAGGGTTATCCGGGCATTGCCAAGCTTTTTAAGGCGATTGCCTATGCTGAACAGGTGCATGCAACAAACCACGCAAAGGCGTTGGGTTTGATAGGCACCACCAAGGAGAACCTAAAGGAGGCTGCAGGCGGCGAAAACTTTGAGATAAACGAGATGTATCCCGCCTATGATGCAATAGCAAAACTGCAGGGGGAGAAGTTAGCAGAAAGGTATATCCACTATGCCCTGGAGGCTGAGAAGGTTCATGAGGAGATGTATAACGATGCGCTGAAGGATGTTGAGAACAATAAGGACAAGGAGGTTGACAAGGTCTATGTCTGCCCCGTCTGTGGCTATACGGCTATTGGCGATTTAGATTTTGATAAATGTCCCGTTTGTGGTGTGCCCGCAGATAAATTTGTTGAATTTTAAAATAAAAGTAAGGAGGGTTTTATGAGAAGGGTTGGTTTGCTGAGTTCTCTGTTTTTCTTTCTATTGTTGGGTGTGGCATTTGCAGTCGGGGGTTATGAGAATACAGAGATTGGCAAGATCTTGGGCGGTATAGGCACTCAGAAGTCTCAGACGGCCGATGTTCCTGCACCAGATCCATCGAAGCTGTGTGAGTATTTGGTGGATGTTGATGGATGGAAGTCTGGTGAGTGTGATAAGCTTAAGATGAGCGGCACACCTGCCGGGGATATGGTAAAGGTCGAAAAGGAATACAGGGATGGCGATAAGGTCATAACGATAATAATCTTCAACGGTATAATGGCTCAATCCTCATGGGCTCCGTTTGCACAGGAGGTTAAGGTGGATAACGATAAGGAGCTTGGAGGTTTTACAACCATTAACGGTTTCAGGGCAGGTTTCAACTATAGAAAGAAGGAGCACAGCGGGAGTATAGTTATACCGCTTACAGATGATGTAAAAAACAGGGCGCCCAACGCCGTTATGGGTGTTAATTTTGAGAACATGGATTATGAGGAAGTGGTTGATTTTATGGAGAACTTCGACATTGGATCGATAGTCGATCTATTTCAGTAAAGTTTTAGGGCCTCTTGGAAGGCCCTTTTGTTTTTCTTCTCGGCTGAGTTGTAATCGAGCGAGTTAAAGTATGCCTCTAACGCCTCAATGGTTTGAGAAAGCCTCTTTTTGTATTTATTGAGTATGGCTTCGGCTGCAGAGCTGTCTTTTAGCTGATCTATCGTTAGGATAAGGTGTCTTTTGCATAGGTTTGCCGATGAGTTCATGTAAATCGATAGGCCTTTTTTTGATGCCACTATCTTGCATAGCTGCATGATGGATAGCTTTTCTATACGCTCCTCTTCCAAGCAGAATTTGCACATGAGGTGTTTTGCCATTTTCTTTATGGATTTTGGGCTTTTAAACGCCTCTAAATCTATTGGCAGTATGAAATCGAATGTATTGTTTAGGTATTCCCCCATATCCTTAAGGATGCTTTTGTGCCTGTCGCATATGTATCCTGCCTCTTGTATGGACTTACAGACAGAAGGCTCCTTATAACCCTCTATTTTAAACCACTTCATATATTCATCAAACTCCTTTTTTATACAGTGGCATACGGGACAGTCGTTTAGCTTTAAAGCCTCATGCAGGCACAACTCCATCATGCTTCCATAATAACCTTTGCTTTTTGTATGTCAAAGGTTAAAATAGCTTTCATGGATTGCATTGAGGTTTTAAAAGATCTGGCGGTTGATAGGGTTTCCTCCTCCTTTAGTATAGCAAAAAGGATGCTTAAGTGTTGCATTGAGTTGTGTGGCAGTTTTGATTTTAGACCGCTGGTTGAGGGTGTAATGGATGGGCAGCCCTCTATGAGTGTGGTGATAAACATCGGCAATGAGGTTTTGAAAAGCAGGGATTGCAAGAGTTTAGCGCTGCTTCTAAAAAGGCTTGATGAGGCCGAAGAGTTGTCCATAAATCAGGCATACAGAGAACTTAAGGGCTTAAAAAACATAGCCACCATTTCATTCTCCCATAGCGTTTTTGCCTTAATAGAGAGGCTTAAGCCTGAAAGGGTTTTTCTTTCTGTTTCTCATCCTGCTAAGGAGGGCGAGATTTTGGCAGATAAGCTGAAAAGGGCTGGTATGGATGTTGTGCTGTTTGAGGATGTTGCCTATTCTCTTGTTGTGGATAGGATAGACGCCTTCTTGGTTGGGGCCGATGCTGTCTTTGATGATGGCATTGTTAATAAAATTGGCAGCTATTATCTTGCGCTTTTATCTAAAGAACATTCAATACCGTTCTATGTGGTTGCCAATAGATTTAAATTTCTAAACAACCAGCTGAGGAGGATTTATAAAATAGTGAGCATGCCTAAAGAGGAGATAACGGCTTTGCCTGTTGAGGTTTTGAATGTGTATTTTGAGTTTGTCCCTATAGAACTTGTAAGTAAGGTTTTTTTGGGAGGATTATAGATGGATTTCTTGTTTGGGCCTGTTCCGTCAAGGCGGCTGGGTTTGAGTCTGGGTATAAACATTATACCGTTTAAGGTGTGCAGCTATAGGTGTATATACTGCGAGGTGGGTAAGACCACAGAGCTTACCATAGAGAGAAAGAGCTTCTTTGATGTTGATGCAATAAAAAGGGAATTTGAAGAGAACATATCCAGGATAGGCAAGATAGACTTTGTTACCTTCTCAGGCAGCGGGGAGCCGACCCTGAATGCAGATATAGGCGATCTGATCAGGTTTGTTAAGGGGTTTGGTTATAAAACGGCCGTTCTGACCAATGGGAGTCTGATGTGGAGGGATGATGTGAAATCAGATCTCTATAACGCAGATGTTGTTATACCGAGTCTGGATGCAGCAGAGGGTGATAGCTTTTTAAGGATAAACAGACCCCATCCGTCGTTGGATTTGACTAAGATCATACACGGCATAGCTGATTTTACGCATTCATTTAGGGGTGAGGTCTGGCTTGAGATACTGCTTGTAAAGGGTGTGAACGACAACAAAAGGAACATAGACTCCCTTATAGATGCCATTAGCATGATTGCTCCCAATAGGGTGCAGATAGGAACGGTGGACAGACCCCCAACGCTGCCCTGGGCAGAGAAGGTGGATTTTGAATCTTTGCAGGCGATAGCGGATAGGATAAAAAAAGGGATAGCCTGCGATGTTGAGGTGATTGGCGGTTTCGATAAGGAGAATGATGCCTTCGAGGAGGACAAGGAGAAGGCCATCCTAAAGCTTATAAACATAAGGCCGTGTTCAAGGGCGGAGCTGATGAAGATCTTTGGTATTGGTGAGGATGAGCTTGAGGATATCCTGCAGCGTTTCTCAAGAGAGGGTAAGGCCTTTGAATACAGCTATGGCGGCAAGGATTTTATTACAGGAAGCATGGCAAGAATAGCCGGCATTGGTTTAGAGGATTAGATTTTTGTTGAACAAAAGGCGTTTTTCCATTATAACTTGAAGATAAGTAAACCTTTAAGGAGGGGTGCTATGGTAAGCTACAAGGAGTTGGGTTTTGTAAATACTAAAGAAATGTTCAAGGATGCTATGGAGAAGGGCTATGCCGTGCCTGCATACAACTTCAATAATATGGAACAGCTGCAGGCCATTATTACCGCATGCACATTGACCCAATCCCCCGTGATTCTGCAGGTTTCAAAGGGTGCAAGGAAGTATGCCAACCAGACGCTTTTGAGGTGGATGGCCCAGGGTGCCGTTGAGCTTATGAAGGAGATTGCTAAGGAGAACAACTTAAAGGAGATTCCAATAGCCCTGCATTTAGACCACGGTGATAGCTTTGAATTGTGCAAAAGCTGCATAGAGATGGGCTTTTCATCCGTTATGATTGATGGGAGTCATCTGCCCTATGAGGAGAATGTTGAAATCACGGCCAGGGTCGTTGAATATGCCCATAAATACGATGTTAGTGTCGAGGGCGAGCTTGGCGTTTTAGCTGGAATTGAGGAGGATGTCCAGGCTGAAAAGAGTATTTATACAAATCCGGATGATGTTGAGGATTTTGTAAAAAGGACAGGCGTTGACTCGCTTGCCATTGCCATAGGAACAAGCCATGGAGCCTATAAATTTAAGGTTAAGCCCGGTGAACAGCCACCACCATTGAGATTCGATATTTTGGAGGAGATAGAGAAGAGGATTCCGGGCTTTCCGATAGTGTTGCACGGGGCTTCGAGCGTATTGCAGGAGTATGTTGAGATGATAAATAAATACGGCGGTGATTTGGGTGGTGCTGTCGGTGTGCCGGAGGATCAGCTAAGAAGGGCGGCAAGGAGCGCAGTGTGCAAGATAAACATAGATTCAGACGGAAGGCTTGCTATGACGGCAAAGGTCAGGGAGATTCTCTGGACGCAGCCTAAGGAGTTTGACCCAAGGAAGTATTTGGGGCCTGCAAGGGAAGAGTTGATAAAGATGTATATGAGGAAGAATAAAGAGGTATTGGGAAGCGCAAACAGGGTGTGATTTATGGGAAGCTTTAGGAAGAAATTACTTATTTATATGTTGACCTTTGGGATTGCGATGGGGGTTATATTCCCCATCTTTGCCTCTCTTTTTGTCAAGGTGAATAAGGGCTATTCTGTAGTTTTTGACATCTCTTGCATAGCAGCCGGTGTAGTTGTGGGCTTAAGTGGGTTTTACATTACAAAGATAACCATTTTGAAGCAGTTAGAGAGGATAGCCTTTATAGCCAAGAACATAGAAAGCGGCGATTTGAAGGATAGGATAGAGAATGAGGATTTGCTCAACTCAGAGGATGAGATAGGTATGCTTGCCCGTAACTTCAACAAGGCGCTGGATGCTTTGAGTGGTGTTATAGTAAAGACCAAGGGCTTGGCTCAGTCATTGAGTGAGCTGTCATCCTCTGTGGATAGCGGCACAAGGGGCGTAAAGGAGTTGTCCGATAAGGCAGAAAGGCATCTCATCGATGTTAAAGAAGCAATGGATTCTTTAAAGGGGCTTTACAGTGGACTTGAGGAGAAGCTATCCTCGGTCAGGGAGAGCTTAGAGAATTCAAATGAAGCCTTTAATGAGAGCTTTGGTTTAATTGAGGGCAATCTAAATACGATAAACAGGTTTTCTGATTCCTTCAGGGAGATGAAATCCTCCATAGAGCAGCTAAGGGGCATAGTGGATGTTGTGGCAAAGACCGTTGGCGTGATAGATGAGATAGCCAATCAGACGAATCTATTGGCCCTAAATGCGGCCATTGAGGCAGCAAGAGCAGGAGAAGCTGGGCGAGGCTTTGCCGTTGTTGCCGATGAGGTTAGAAAATTGGCGGAGGATACACACTCCTCGACAAAGAAGATAGGCGATGTTATAAAGGAACTCGTTGGCATGGCCGAGGGGTTCTATGAGGATATTAACCGCATAAGCCTAAAGACAGAGGAAAGCAAAAGGGATAGTGAAATTCTGATAAACAAGACCAGGGGCCTGCACGATGAGATGAACAGGGTGTATGATGAGCTGATGTCCTTTTTTAAGGACATTGAGGAGTTATCCAGTGTTGTGGATGTTGTTGGTTCAAACATAGAGAATATGGGCATAATAAAGGAGAATGGGGATTTAGTTAAGCGTATTGGCGATAGAATGGATGAATTGATGAGAGAGGTGCGCTCGTTGAAGGCGCATATAGAGGAGTTTAGGGTTTAGGCTTATGAGGAAAGCAAAAGAAGTTGGTATGATGGAGGATATACTGGATTTTGAATACACCAAAAAGCACGACTTTGAGCTTAAATACCTTGCCCATTACGGCTTCATAAGGAGCCTGTGTGTAAAAGGGCAGAAAGAAAGGATATTGGAGTTTTCTAAAGGCATAAGGGATAGGTATGAAAGCTTTGTTCAGGTGGGTATCGGTGGGTCTGCCTTACCCCTTGAGGCCTCTTTGCGTTTTTTAGATAAAAGGGGCGTTATGGAGCGATTTTTGAGCCTTGATAACATCGACCCGTGCCGCATCGAGAGGGTTTTGTCTTTGGATATAGATAAAACCTTCTTTCATGTGGTGTCAAAAAGCGGTTCAACCATAGAGACGCTTGCAGAGTTCTTTGTGCTTAAAAAGAGGCTGAAGCCTGAGCAGATTGCCTTTACAACATCCAACAAGGGGTTTTTGTATGAGGTGGGAGCCAAAGAGGGTATAGAGTTGTTCTTTATACCCGATGAGGTCGGCGGCAGGTATTCGGTCTTTAGCCCTGTTGGTCTTGTTGGTCTGGCTTTCTTTGGTTTTGACATAGACGCCTTTATAGAAGGGGCAAAAACTGCGGTCAGGGCATACAGAAACGGCTGGGATTTTCCCAACGATTTTGTCAATTTTGCTATAGGTGCATATCAGGATAGTAAAAATATGCTGGTTATGTTTGCCTATAAGGACTATCTGTTCGGCATAGTCGATTGGTTTAGGCAATTGTGGGCTGAAAGTTTGGGCAAGGACTCAAAGGGGCAAACCCCCATTAATGCGTTGGGTGTGACCGATCAGCATTCGCAGTTGCAACTGTATCAGGAAGGCCCTAAAGATAAGGCCATAGTCTTTATTGATGCACCAAGCAGGTGCGATTTTGAGATAGAAGACGATTACGGGTTTGACTATCTAAAGGGCAAAACCCTATCTCAAATAATGGAGATAGAGAAGAATTCAACGATGAGGGCCCTTAAGGAAAGCGGTGTGGATGTTGCCCATTTGAGGCTTAAAAGGAATGATGAGTTTGCCCTTGGCGGGCTGTTGATGGGTTTGATGATAGCAACGGCCAAGGCGGGTGAGGTTTTGGGCGTTGATCCGTTTAACCAGCCCGGCGTTGAGCTGGGCAAAAGATATACAAAAGAGGCATTGAAGAATGGCTGAGTTGGCTTACAAAACCAAGATTTACTATGATGATACAGATGCCGGCGGTGTTGTCTATTATGCTAATTATCTTAAGCTTTATGAGAGGGCAAAGCAGGAGTTTTTTCTAAAGAAAGGATGTGATCTGTTTAGGCTTCACTATGAGGGGGTTTATCTGATAGTAAAAGAGGTTAAGGCCAATTACATAAAGAGCTTAAGGCTTGGTGAGGAGGCCTTGGTCTTTGTTGAGGTTAAAAGGATAAAGAAGGCTAGTATAGAGCTTTACTTTCAGGTAAAGGTAAATGATGAGCTTAGGGCCGAGGCTGAGATACTGTCTGTTGCGGTTGATACGGATAGCAGAATAGTAAAACTGCCCGATTGTGTATCCAAATTGTTGACATAGATTAGAATTTAATAATAATTGTTCTAATTTTTAAGGGGGGCTTTAAGATGGCAAGAAGAAGTGATGTGATGTTAAGGGGGCCAGAGAGGGCGCCGCATAGGTCTTTATTTAAAGCCGACGGTTATACCGATATTGAGCTAAACAGGCCGATAATAGCCATAGCCAATTCATATAATACGATAGTGCCGGGACATGTGCATATGCAACAGCTCGTTGAGGCTGTTAAATACGGCATATACATGGCCGGTGGCACACCTATAGAGTTCAATGTGATAGGCGTTGATGACGGTATAGCGATGGGGCATTTGGGTATGCACTATTCGCTGCCCTCGCGTGAGCTTATAGCCGATTCTGTGGAAACGATGGTCAATGCGCACCCAGTTGATGGTCTTGTGATCTTGCCGGCATGCGATAAGATTGTGCCCGGCATGATGATGGCTGCTGCAAGGGTCAATATACCGACGATCATGATCTCCGGCGGTCCAATGCTTGCCGGCAGATACAACGGCACCGATATAGATCTGGCCCAGGTATTTGAGGGTGTGGGTAAATATTTAAGCGGCCAGATAACCGAAGAAGAGCTAAAGCAGATAGAGGATGTTGGGTGTCCTTCTTGTGGTTCGTGCTCGGGCATGTATTCGGCAAACTCGATAAACTGCATCAGCGAGGTTTTGGGCCTTTCTTTGCCTGGAAACGGCACAATTCCTGCCCCTATGGCTGCAAGGGTCAGGCTTGCAAAAATTGCCGGAATGAAGATAGTTGAGCTTGTAAACAGGGGTATAAGACCCAGGGATATAATGACAAAAGAGGCGTTCCATAACGCCATTATTGCCGATATGGCTATGGGCTGCTCAACAAATACGGTGCTTCACCTTTTGGCCATAGCACAGGAGGCAAAGGTCGATTTGACGCTGGATGATTTTGATAGATTTACGGATAAGGTGCCTGATCTGTGTGCATTTTCTCCGGTTGGTCCGTATCATTTACAGGATTTAGATGAAGCAGGCGGTATGATGGCGCTTCTAAATAGGCTTGAGCCTTTGGGACTTTTGAATCACGACTGCATAACGGTAAGCGGCAAGACGATTTATGAGAGCTATAAGGATGCAAGGGTTTATAGGGATGAGGTTATAAGGCCGTTGGATAAGCCGTATTACCCGAGGGGCGGTCTTACAATCTTAAAAGGCAATTTAGCACCCGATGGTGCTGTGCTGAAGCAGTCCGGTGTTGATACATCCATGAACAGGTTTGTTGGAAGAGCCAGGGTGTTTGACTCAGAAGAAGAGGCGCTAAAGGCTATATTTGGAAAGCAGATAAACAAGGGCGATGTTGTGGTTATCAGGTATGAGGGGCCTGCTGGAGGGCCTGGAATGAAGGAGATGTTGCAGCCCACAAGCGCCATAGCAGGAATGGGTCTTGACAAGGATGTGGCCTTGATTACAGACGGAAGATTCTCAGGGGCAACGAGGGGTCTTTCTGTGGGCCATATATCGCCTGAGGCTGCAAGGGGCGGTTTGATAGGATTGATTGAGGAGGGCGATAAGATAGAGTTTGATGTTGAGAATAAGAAGATGAATCTCCTTGTTGATGATAAGGCAATTCAAGAAAGGAAGAAGAACTTTAAGCCCAAACCACCCAAGATTAGAGAGGGTTGGCTTGCAAGGTATGCCAAGATGGTTGGGCCTGCAAGCAAAGGGGCTGTTTTAGAATACTAAATGGAGGTTGAGGCGTTGAAGAAGTACAACCCGGCTGAGATAGAGACAAAATGGCAGAGGGTTTGGGAAGAGAAGGGGGTTTTTAAGGCTAAGGATTTTGACAAAAAACCCAAGTTCTATCAGCTTGAGATGTTCCCCTATCCTTCGGGCAGGATCCATATGGGGCATGTCAGGAATTACTCCATAGGTGATGCCATAGCCAGGTATAAATTTGCCCAGGGGTATAATGTTTTGCATCCTATGGGTTTTGATGCATTTGGAATGCCTGCTGAGAATGCAGCAATCAGCAACAAAACCCATCCTGCTAAATGGACATATTCCAACATCGATTACATGATTAAAGAACTCAAAAGGCTTGGCTTTTCATACGATTGGGACAGGCTCGTTATTACCTGTGATGCGAATTATTACAAATGGGAGCAGAAGGTCTTTATAGAGATGTTCAAAAGGGGCATGGTTTATCGTGCAAAGAGCACGGTGAATTACTGCCCGACATGTAAAACCGTTCTGGCCAACGAGCAGGTTGAGGATGGCAAGTGCTGGAGATGCGGCGATGAGGTTATTCAGAAGGAGATGGACGAATGGTTCTTAAAGATCACCGATTATGCCGATCAGCTGCTTGACGATATGGAACTCATAAAGGATGGTTGGCCAGAGAAGGTTCTGATTCAGCAGAAAAACTGGATAGGAAAATCCAAGGGCGCCTTTGTTAGGTTTAAAATAAAGGGTAAGGATGAGTATTTTGAGGTATTTACAACAAGGCCGGATACACTGTTTGGTGTTACATTTGTCAGTATAGCCCCGAACCATCCCAAGCTGATGGAGTTGGTCAGCGATGAGCAGAAGGAAGCCGTTGAGGCGTTTGTTGAGGAGTTTAAGAAGGTTGATAGGGATTTCTCCAAAGAAAAAGAGGGTGTGTTTACGGGGGCTTATCTGATAAATCCGGCCACAGGGGAGGAGGTTCCCCTATATGCTGCAAATTTCGTCTTGATGGATTACGGAACGGGCGTTGTTATGGCTGTTCCTGCCCATGATCAGAGGGATTTTGAATTTGCCACAAAGTATGGCCTCAAAAAGAAGATCGTCATAACCACCGAAGGCTTAACGGATAATCCGGATGAGCTTGATAGGGCATACACAGAGCCGGGTGTATTGGTAAATTCGGCTCAATTTGATGGCATGGATAATGAGAAGGCCAAATGGGAGATAGTAAAATGGCTTGAGGATAAGGGTCTTGCCAGGGTTGGCTATCAATACAGGCTGAGGGATTGGAATGTCTCACGCCAGAGGTATTGGGGTGCACCAATTCCCGTTATTTACTGTCCCAATTGTGGAATAGTGCCTGAAAAGGAGGAGAACCTGCCTGTAAGGTTGCCTGAGAATGTGGAGATTACGGGTGAGGGCGGCTCACCGCTTGCCAGGGTGGATGAGTTTGTTAATACCAAATGCCCTGTCTGCGGGGCCGATGCAAAAAGGGAGACCGATACATTCGATACATTCGTTGAGTCTTCATGGTATTTTCTGCGCTATTGTTCGCCCAAATACGACAAGGCCATCTTCGATAGAGAAAAAGCGGATTACTGGATGGATGTTGACCAGTATGTTGGCGGTATTGAGCATGCCGTTATGCATCTGCTCTATGCAAGGTATTTTACGAAGGTTTTGAGGGATTTGGGCTATACCAGCTCAACGGAGCCGTTTAAGAGGCTTCTAACCCAGGGCATGGTTATAAAAGACGGCGCCAAGATGAGCAAATCCAAGGGCAATGTGGTTGATCCGGATGATATTATCAACCAATACGGAGCCGATACGGCAAGGCTGTTTATCCTGTTTGCCGCACCCCCTGAGAAGGACCTTGAATGGTCTGATGAGGGTGTTGAGGGTGCCTATAGGTTTTTAAACAGGGTCTGGCGTCTGGTTTATGAGCATAGGGATTTGAGGGTTAGGGATGTTGAGATAAAGACCGATAGGCTGAAAGAGTTAAATTACATGATACACTCCACCATAAAGAGGATTACGCACGATTTTGAGCATTACCACTTCAATACGGCTATTGCCGCAAGTATGGAGTTTGTGAATTTCCTGTATGAGTTTAAGCCGCAGAGTGAGGATGAGAAGGCCCTATTTGCCAAGGCTATTGAGGTGCTCCTTGTTATGCTCAACCCCATAGTTCCGCATATTGCTGAGGAGCTGTGGCAGTTAACCGGACATGAGACATTGATAGCGTTTGAACCGTGGCCCGAATACGATGAGTCTGCCACTGTCAAGGATACCATAACCATAGCCATAACGGTCAATGGTAAGTTGAGGGATACATTGACTCTGCCCAGGGGCATCAAAGAGGATGAGGTCTTTGAGAAGGCAAAGCAGAGCAATAAGGTAAAAAGGCACATAGAGGGTAAGACTATAGTTAAGAGGATTTTTGTTAAGGATAAACTATTGAATATAGTGGTGAAATAATGAAGAGATTTGTTTTATTGGCTGTTCTGCTTTTTGTTTATGGGTGTGCCTATAGCTTTGTTGGACAGAACTCGTCAATGATGGGTGGCATAAAAAGGCTCTATATCGATAATGTTGTTAATCTTACAACCCAGCCCAATCTCCAGATATATCTAAAGGGCGATTTGATTAATACGATGAATTTGGACTCAAGGGTATCTGTTGTAGAGAGCAAGGATGGGGCAGATGGTATATTGAGGGTTTCTATACTGCACTATGTAATTGAGCCTATATCCTATGATGAAAGTGGACTCAGCTCAAGATACAGGTGCACCATAGATGCTAAAGTTAGCCTGATCTCTAAAAACGGGGAAGAGCTTTTGAATAATAGGGAGGTGTCCAGCTATAGGGATTTTAACGCATCAGGCAGCGTTGATGCCACAGAAAAGGCCAGAAGGGAAGTCTCCAAAGAGGTTATCAAGGATCTGGCCGACAAGATTAAGGATCTATTGTTTGTGGGTTTTTGAGGATGTATTTTCTTATTAAATGGGCCATTAACACCATAGCTTTGGGGGTTGCTGCCATAATCGTGAAGGGCGTTGTCGTGCACAGCGTTGTTGCGCTTGCTGTTGCATCGTTGATAATAGGTTTTCTCAATGCATCCCTAAAGCCCATCATGATTATATTGACGTTGCCTTTGAATATACTTACCATGGGGCTTTTTACGCTTGTTATAAACACCATTATGATTTTAATCACATCGCAGATCGTTAGGGGTTTTGATGTCAGTGGTTTCTGGGCAGCTTTTGTTGCCTCGCTATTTATGAGCTTTATTAGTTTTATTTTGAGTATGTTTGTAGGAGAAGAATAGCATGTGTGAGATACCATCTTTGAAGATAGGCGATAAGGAGGCTAAATACGCCATAGTTCAGGGGGGAATGGGTGTAGGCATATCTTTATCTTCCCTGGCCAGTGCTGTGGCTAAAGAAGGCGGTATAGGCGTAATATCCGCCGCCGAGATCGGAATGGTGGATGAGAAGGATTTTATGAAACACCCTCAACAGGCCAATGAGAGGGCTTTGAGAAAAGAAATCAGAAAGGCCAGAGAGCTTTCAGGTGGCGGGATTATAGGCGTCAACATAATGGTGGCCATGAGTGAATTTGAGCATCTGTTTGAGGTGTCTGTGGAGGAAGGGATTGACATCGTATTTGCAGGTGCTGGCCTGCCGCTTGATGTGCCGTATGAGAAGTTAAGAGACAGTGATACGAAGTTTGGGGCCATTGTATCATCCGATAGGGCTTTGAAGTTGATCTTTAGGTATTGGGATAGGCACTATAAGGATGTCCCCGATTGTGTGGTTGTGGAAGGCCCAAAGGCTGGAGGCCATTTAGGTTTTAAACCCCAGCAGATAGACGATCCTGATTTTGCTTTGGAGAGGCTTTTGCCGCCTATAATAGAGGCCGTTAAGCCGTATGAGGATAAGTATGACAGAAAGATACCGGTGATCGCAGCGGGTGGTATATATACGGGTGAGGATATATACTATTTCATAAACGAGATAGGCGCAGACGGGGTGCAGATGGGCACCCGTTTTGTTGCAACGCATGAGTGCGATGCCGATATAAGGTTTAAAGAGGCATACATAAAGGCCAAGAAAGAGGATGTGGTTATAATAAAAAGCCCTGTGGGACTGCCGGGAAGGGCCATAAGGAACAAATTTTTAGAGGATGTTGAAAAAGGTAAAAGGCAGCCGTTTAAGTGTATCTGGCAGTGTTTGAAGGGGTGTGATTATAAAAAAGCACCATACTGCATAACCCAGGCGCTTGTGAACGCCCAGAAGGGCAGGTTTGCCGGTGGTTTTGCCTTTGCCGGTGCCAATGTTTACAGGGTGGATAAGATAGTTTCCACAAAAGAGCTGTTTGATGAGTTAAAAGAGGGATACGCAAGGGCCTGCAGAAGCCACTAATCCAATAAGATAGGAGATATATGAGAAACGAAAAGATAAGGAACATAGCCATCATTGCGCATGTTGATCACGGCAAGACCACCCTTGTTGATGCTATGCTTAAGCAGAGTGGGCTTTTTAGGGAAAATCAAATCATTCAGGAAAGGATGCTTGATAACATAGACTTAGAAAGGGAGCACGGCATAACCATAAGGGCAAAGAACTGTGCCGTAAATTATAAAGGGGTCAAAATCAATATAGTCGATACACCGGGGCATGCCGACTTTGGGGGTGAGGTTGAAAGGGCACTATCAATGGTGGATGGTGCTATTCTGCTTGTGGATGCCGCAGAGGGCGTTTTGCCTCAAACTCGGTTTGTTCTGACTAAGGCGTTGAGACTTAAGCTGCCCATAATCGTTGTTCTAAATAAGATAGACAGAAGGGATGCACGCCCTGGTGAGGTTTTAGATGAGATTTATGATTTGTTTATAGATCTGGATGCAAATGATGAACAGTTGGAGTTTAGCTATCTTTACTGCATTGCAAAACAGGGTATAGCAAGGTTTGGCTTGGATGAGCATAGCGATGATTTAAAACCGCTATTTGATGCGATTATAAAGGATGTGCCACCACCAGAGATTAACGAGAACAAACCCTTTCAAATGCTTGTTGCCGATGTCTCCTATTCGGATTATTTGGGCAGGCTCGCCATAGGGAAGGTGTTGAATAGGGATTTGAACAGGGGTGATGAGCTTGTTCTGTTTTCTAAGGATGGCAGAAAAAGGCCGTTTAAGATTGCAAGATTAGAGGTTTATGAGGGTTTGGGCCTAAAAGAGGTGGATAGCGTAGTTGCCGGTGATATAGCCATTATTGCGGGAAACATTGAGGATATAACCATAGGTGATGTGATAGGTTCACCACAGATCCAAAGGCCTGTGGTTGGGTTGAGGATTGATGAGCCAACGGTTGCCATGCGCTTTTCTGCCAATACCTCACCGTTTGCCTCCAAAGAGGGCTCTATTGTTCAGGCAAACAAAATAAAGGATAGGCTCTTTTTGGAGGAGAGGCGCAATGTTTCATTAAGGGTTGAGCAAACAGAAAACCCCGATGAGGTGATAGTTAAAGGAAGGGGCGAGCTGCAACTTATTATTTTAATAGAATCCTTAAGAAAAGAGGGGTATGAGCTAACCGTTGGAAGGCCTGAGGTTATCTTAAAAAGGGAAAACGGCAAGGTTTTGGAGCCCATTGAGCATCTGTTTATAGACTGCAACGAGGAATTCATGGGTGTAATTACCAGTAAATTGCAACTTAGGAAGGGTAGGCTGATTAACATGACCAACAAGGGCTCAGGCAGGGTCAGGCTTGAGTTTTTGATTCCGACAAGGGCTTTGATAGGATACAGGGATGAGTTTTTAACCGACACGAAGGGCACAGGCATTATGAACAGCTATCTTGAGGGTTATGAGGAGTTTAAGGGTGAGATCAAGAGGAGGTTTACGGGTTCTTTGGTTTCGGATAGAGAGGGTGTCGCAACGGCGTATGCGCTTTTCAATCTTCAGCCGAGGGGGAGGTTGTTTATTACACCCAATGAAAAAGTCTATGAGGGGATGATAATAGGTGAGCACAACAAGGAGAACGATCTGAATGTGAATCCCACAAAAGAAAAGAAACTCTCCAACATGAGGGCTGCCGGTAAGGATGATAATATAATCTTAGCACCCATAACGCCCATGAGCCTGCAGAGGGCCATTAACTTCATAAAAGAGGATGAGCTGGTTGAGATAACGCCCAAATCGATAAGATTGAGGAAGAAGATTTTATCAGCCCAAAAAAGAAGGATGACAGAGCACAATAGGATATGAAGGTATATATTGAGAGTTTGGGTTGCCCAAAGAATACAGCAGACAGTGAATATATGGTGGGTATTTTAAAAGCCAAGGGGTGTACAATAGAAAAAGACCCGCAGCAGGCCGATGTGTTGATGGTGAACACCTGCGGCTTTATCGAGCCTGCCAGAGAGGAATCGATCGATACTATACTTGAACTTGCCCAATTTAAGAAGGATGACCCGTCAAAGAGGCTTATAGTTTGCGGCTGTCTTTATGAGCGGTACAGGCAGCAGTTGAAAGAGGAGTTGCCAGAGGTTGATGGTTTTGTGGGTGTTAATGAACTGGATAGGATCTCCGATGTTGTTTTAGATAGCCCCCATAATCTAAAGAAACCTTATATTTATAGGCATATTATAGGGCATAAGCATATAGGCTATCTAAAGATTGCAGACGGCTGCTCAAACGGTTGCACCTTTTGCGCCATCCCTCTAATTAAAGGTGGCTTTAGAAGCAGGGATATGGATGAGCTTGTTGATGAGGCGCAGATACTATCAGAAAAAGGCGTTAGGGAGCTTTACATAACGGCTCAGGATACAACAGCCTATATGTTTGAAAAGAATAAAAAAAACGCCCTTGTTGAACTCCTAAAAAGGCTTGATGAAATCGAGGGCTTACCCTGGATTCGGTTGATGTATACCTATCCGAGCTATATAACGGATGAGTTGATCGAGTTTATGTCGACCTCTAAGAGGGTTGTTAGATACATCGATGTGCCGTTTCAACATGCATCGGATAGGGTTTTGGCCGACATGGGGCGGGGTTATACCCTGAAGGATATGGAGGGATTGATAGATAGGTTGAGGTTAAAGGTTAAGGGTATAGCCATACGCTCAACATTTATAGTGGGGTTTCCAACCGAAGAAGATGAGGATTTTGATAGGCTTTTGAGTTTTCTTGACTATAGCCAGCTTGATTGGGCTGGTTTTTTTAAGTATTACCATGAAGAGGGCACCCAGGCATTTAAGAGTTTTTACGATATGGATGAGGAGATTAAGGAGGATAGGCTGATAGAGGCGCAAAGCCTTGCCCTGTCGATTACAGAAGGCATAAATGAAAGGCTTGTGGGTGAGGTGCTTGAGGTTATAGTGGATGAGCCTGCAGAGGATGAGGGTTATTGGATAG